>RXJR01000029.1 GCA_003963305.1 Candidatus Melainabacteria bacterium
GGTTGAGCATCGTGCAGTGGTTGAGCATCGTGCAGTGGTTGAGCATCGTGCAGTGGTTGAGCATCGTGCAGTGGTTGAGCATCGTGCAGTGGTTGCGCATCGTTATGGTTGCGCATCGGCTGGCTTTTCTTTCGGCAGGACGCGACCTGAAATTGCTTGATCGACGCTCCTTCCGATACCGTCTATTAATTCAGTCGAAGAGTTAGCCTCGTAGTACTTTCCAAGACTAATTGCGGTAATACATTTGAGCTGCTCGCGCGCCGCCTTCTCTCGAGCCAGGTCGACACCGACGACGTCCACTTTCATTCTGATGCCACGCGCCCTGAGAAGATTGAGGTAGGCACATGGATCGCCGCCGCAGGTATCGGCGCCATCGGTGATTAAGATCACAGTCTTCGGACCGACAACTCCTCTGAAATCTTCCTCGGCTGCCTGGCGAAGAGCGAACATTATCGGAGTCATGCCATAGGGCTCGATCTGCCGGATACTTTTGATGATGGCACCACGATTGTGTTGACCGATGGGAACAAGCAGAGCCGTCTGCTGGCAATCAATTTGAGCCAAATTGGAATAGTTTTGTCCGAAAACCCGCAGACCAATGTTGACGCTGTTTGGAATGCGACTCAGTGCATTCTGCAAAACTTCTTTGGCGGCAGTCATTTTCATCTCGCCACTGAGTTTCTCTTTCATGCTGTAGGAAGCATCCAGAACAAACAGAATATTTACTGGACCCTCTTCCGGGTCACCACCACGTTCCAGACGATCTTGAGCAAGCGCAGCGGAAGACAACGATGCAAACGACGCAACGCTTGTAGCCAGCGCCACCAGATAAGGTGCTATTGAGAATTTCGGTACTATGGAGAATTTCGGTAATTTTGGGAATTTCAAAACGGATCTCTAATTATCGCTCTTGTGGTGCTTTTGCTTTTTCTTTTCTTCTTTCAGGTCCTTTTCGTCGTGGCTGTTATCAGTCGAATCACTCGAATTAGCTGACACAGTCGGTGTTTCAATGCGAGCCGAAACGTCTTCATCGACATGCTTCGCCAGTATCGCACGTCTGCTAATCGGCACAGGTTTGCCGGTCTTGCTCAATGTACCCCAGATTGTTACGTAGTAAATTCCTTCTTTCCCATCTTTATTGATGGGCACTTTACCGTTAAAGGTCAATCCTTCCACCTTAACGCCACCATGAATCGGAATATCCGAAACCGGCTTCGGATCGCTGTTCCCAACACCGCCAGACATCGCGATCAAGGGCGCAGCCAGTGCGACAGGTGGTACGAAAACTCCACCCGCGATGGCAGCGAGCACTCCGGCTGTACGCAAGGCACTCATTGCACCACTGTAGTCTTTGGAAGATTTGGTTGCATATGCGACATAGTCTAACGGAGGGAAATAGGGCAGCGCTTCGTCCGATTCATCAGGAACCGCGGCAAGCCCTTTATTGGCTTCCCAAGCGAGAGTTATGCGATCAAACTGATACGGCTGCATAACCACGCCCTTGATCTCAAGTTTCTCACCAAGTGCGACTTCCTTCGGCAATTCGGGAATAATTCCATGGTTGGTGATGACTTCGGTGACAGCGATGAGTTTATCCTTACCTGGGGTCCAATTGATGCACAAGCCGATGTGAGTTGCATCTTGGTTGAGAATTGCGTCCCGGTCATCTTGCCTGGACATCAGCGTTTTCATGAGTTCGGCAACGGCGGCCCTGGTCGGGGACTTTGAAAAAGTGTCAAGCGTTTTGTTCGACACAATACTTTCCGTCAATGCTCCGGTGCCACCATTGACGGTGTAGCGACGGTCAGGATTCTCACCTTTGAGGTTGGCGTGCGAAATGACGTTCCGCCTGCACAATTCATCATTTTGCTCTTGTGCAAGCTTGTCAGCGAGCGAATCGATTGTCAGCGGTGCCAATCCAGACTTTGAGCGCTCTGAATTTATCAACTCCAGCATAAATTCCTTCATGTCTGCAATTGTTGTGGACTGCTGGTTTTCAGGACGTTGAGCCAGTCCACCGTAATAATCGAATTCAGAAGACGTCGGATCGCCCGTGATGAGAGAATTTCCCAGCGGATTGCCCGGCCAACCGCTGGACGGGAAGCGCAGATTGTCGATGTCGGCTGTGGGCTCATCGTCATTACCCAGCAACGTTTTCTTCAGCTGTTGGGTGCGATCGAACAAGGACATATCGGCAAAACTCTTCTGATAAATTGCAGTTTCCAACTTAGTAAGTCGCTGTTCGATGGGACTGTCACTGTAGCTTGCACCAAAAGTCAAATGCTCCATGCGACCAACTGACGGATAGCTGTCAGCAAGCGGTCCCTTGTTATCGCCCTGCGCATTCCTGTTGTCGCTCTGCGCATTCTTGTTGTCGCCCTGCGCATTCTTGTTGTCGCCCTGCGCATTCTTGTTGTCGCCTTGCGCATTCCTGTTGTCGCCCTGCGCATTCTTGTTGTCACCCTGCGCTGAACCGTTACCAGGAGCAGGCGCACTGGCGGGAGGGGCTGATGATTTACCACTAGTAGCAGCAGTGGGGAGTGGTGCTGTTTGCGCTTTCTCTGGCGCGGCAAACAATGGAGCGAAGTCTTTTGGGTTTGTCTTCGATGGAACCGAACTCGCAGGCTTTGAGTCAACTTTCAAAGGAACTACAGTCGCCGGCTTGGAATCGTCTTTCGATGAGACCGTACTTCCCGGCTTCGAATCGTCTTTCGATGAGACCGCACTTCCTGACTTCGAGTCGTCTTTCGATGAGACCGCACTTCCTGACTTCGAGTCGTCTTTCGAAAAGACCGCACTTCTCGGCTTCGAGTCAACCTTTGCTTCAGTAGCCTTTAGGCTAGCCTTCCTCGGCTGGCTTAAACTTGCCGACTTCGATTTGAATTTTGATTTCGTCGATGAAGCACCAATAGCAGCAGACAAATTGCCCGTAGTTAAGTATGGCAGCAAGGCTGCCAGTGCTATCACTCTGCGAAGACGATACTTAGAACCAGGACTTTTCATCACGTCACTTCGATGATGCTTCGCTTTCCATAGTTTGAACGATTTCAAGCAGTTTTGGACGTCCAAAAGGCAAACGCTCCAAAAATAGCAAAGATATGGGGAGAATTCATGCAGTGGACTTCCGGAATTTAACGGACGAGACTCCCGATTGCACCCTGCCGACCAGTCTTACCACCGCTCTGCCGATGAGAATAAAAGAGTTCCGGTTGGCATGCGGTACAAACATCAGTAACATCAACCTCTGCTACTCCCGACTCGAGCAGTTGCATTGCGTTTACCGCCTTCAAGTCCGGGTGCGGCACACCGTCTCTAGAAACAATCAGGTCGCCGATGTTACTGACTGTAGCTGAGAGCTTAGTCACCACCTCATCGCCAGTCGGATAGCAGCAAGTCCCAATTGCAGGGCCGACGGCCGCGACTATATCCGAAGGCTTAGACCCAAAATGATCGACCATAAGCTGAACGCCATTTTTCGCGATACTGCCAGCCGTTCCGCGCCATCCGGCATGTACGATGCAGAGAACATGGGTCTTCGCGTCATAGATGATTACAGGTACGCAATCAGCGAAATGCAAGAGCACCGGACGGTTTCGCTCATCAGTTGCAATGCCGTCGACTTCCTTATATGTATTTTTATCATCCGCAACCACAACAATGGCCGAGTGTACCTGGCCGGGCACAGCCAATCGCTGCGGGTCCAGACCGAGGGCACGACAGAGCTTGTGGCGATTCGCGGCGGCATCAGCACGCGATTCATCCGTATCCAGATGCCTGCCTAGATTGAAATTGTCGACAGGCGACGGGCTATTTCCACCCAACCTTGTGGTGAATGCGTGCACCAGTTTGGGCTGCGCGGCGAGCAACGGTGACTGGTTCAAAACCAAACCGTCAATTTCTCTGGTCAACCATGAGTTCTTTTTAAGGGCGCGTTCTAGAGTTTTGCTCAATGTAGTGAAAGTCCTCCACAGATATTTATAGCCTGTCCTGTAATTCCGCGCGCGGCATCCGAGCAAAGATAGGAGACAAGATTCGCCACTTCGATCGGCTCAATGAACCGCTCCTGGGGTACGGAAAGGCGCGCAATCTCAAGCGATTGCTCACGATTGATGTTGTTTAGACGACACCACTCTTCGTCGTTCAGTTGCTCCCTCGCCATGTCCGTATCGACCCAGCCCGGACAAACCGCGTTGACGGTGATGCCGTGCCGAGCTACTTCCAGTGCCAACGACTGTGTCATTCCAATCAGTCCGAATTTAGAAGCAGAGTAGGCCGCGCCATATGGTTCGCCCGATTTCCCCGATATAGAAGAAATGTTGACAATGCGCCCCCATTTTTTTTCTATCATCAATGGCAAAGCTGCCTTGGCAGCCCGCATCGAAGCAGTCAAATTGACCTCGAAAACATTTCGCCAGCTTTCCAGATCTTGCGAAACAAGGGCAGAAGAGGAAAATACTCCAGCATTATTGACGATGATATCGAGCCGTCCATAAGCATCTTGTATGCGTTGAATAGTCTCTTCGAGCGCATCAGGTTGTCCCACATCACACACATACATGGGACAAGTCTTCTCAACTAGCGCTTCTACCTCGGATTGGACCTCCGACAACGCCGTCTGATTCCGGCTAACAATAGCGACGGTTGCGCCTTGAGCAGCTAAATCGAGCGCGATGGCTTTGCCAATGCCACGACTGGCCCCGGTTACAAGGGCGACACGTTCCTTCAAGTGAGTTGTGGTTAACAGCGAAAACCTTCCCGAATCTTTCAACGCCGGGGATTTAGCCATGAATCGATATGCGATGGTAGTCGATTCAGCCAGGCAGCCCCACCCATAAAGCTTACAGCAAGTCATTCTTCATAGTTCCTAAGAGGTCTTAGGAGACTCTCAGAAACATACTTGGGAACATTGGTAGACTTTGTATGTCTTTAGGTTCAGATGGCATTTGATCCCTGCAGGGCACTGAATTCCAAAGTTTGTTTCATTGGCTTGACTGTTAACTATGGGTTAATTGATGCCGTGAACAGTAAAACAACATCTCTCTGGCAAGGTAAGGAATAATGAGCACGTTTAAAAATCACGCCAAGAACACGCTTATTGCCGGGGCTCTTCTCCTGAGCCAAACAATGTATTTGACACCACTGCCGGTGCTCGCGGATAGCTCCGTTCGTTTGGCAGGACAGACAATGTTCACGATCCCAGCGACGGGAGGCACTTCAGCCGACCATCGAGCTGAGACAGTCCAAAACAATCTCGACAACGCTCTGGTCGCAACGAAAGACAGAAGCCCATCATCAATTAATATCACGTATGTCAAAGGTTTACCGGTCATTACGCTTGGTGGTTACCAGGTTGTCACCGTAGACAGTGCCACTGCAAAAGCGGCGAACAGCACTCCAGCTGTTCTCGCAGGCAAATGGGCAGGCGCATTGAGAGAGTCGCTGGCTGACCAAGCCAGCGTGAGCAGCTATGTTTCACAACTGACCGGCAGCTTTGCCAGCAGTGCTCCGCCAGTGGCAGCGGCTCCCCCGCAAGCACCTATGCCACAGTCTCAAGACGAATACAACAGCGTCGGCGCTCGACCAGCTAATTATCAAGGTTCAGTCGGCTATCAAAATTTCAACGGACCAGGAAGTGCTCAATATGGCGGTGGTGGCGGATATCCTCCACAGGGTCAGTACAATGGTGGCATCGGCGGTGGTGGTTACCCGCCACAGGGTCAATACAATGGTGGCATAGGCGGTGGTGGTTATCAGCAACGCGGGCGCGTCGCTTACGCCCCAGCCGGTCTGACAATGCCCATCAGCCTGCAAACATCGATTTCGACACAAGTAGCCAAACCGGGTGATTTGATCCAGGCTCAAATTTCTCAGACGATGTACCTGGGCGACGCAACGATTCCACAAGGTTCGATTCTCACCGGCACCATAACCGATGCAGAAGCAGGACGCAGATTGAGCAGATCAGGTGAATTGTCGATCAAATTCAACCGCCTGCGCACACCAGACGGCATCGAAACTCCGATTACAGCTCACCTCGTTGGCGGAATCGGCAAATATACGGATAAAGGCAGCGATCAATCAGACACCGTGCGCGGTGAAGGTTGGAAAGCCAAAGTCGGTCAAACGGCTATCCGCGGCGGCGTAGGAGCTGGCGCAGGTGCTGCACTAGGTACAGCCATCGGCGCAATCGCCGGTCGCTCCGGCACTGGTGCCGGACGAGGCGCCTGGAGCGGCGCGGCTATCGGTGGCGGTGTTGGCGCAGCCAGCATGCTTATGCGAAAAGGAAGAGACGTGATTATCCCTTCCGGCACTCAGATGCAATTGCAACTTGATGCACCTGCGACCATCGCAGGCGGCGGAATGGGCGGACCCGGCGGTCAGCTCGCCACGCCATACGGCGGCGGAATGCAGTAAAACGCCACAAGTCTCAACCTGTGGACCGCAGCGCTATCGTGAAAGCATTTCCCGAGCTTCTCAGCCCACGGAGATGCTGACAGCGTGCGGTTCTCAGCTTGAGTGCTCATGTCCCGGGCCTTACTCGAAGGTAATTAATTCCGTGCGTGATGATGCCCACCAGTTGGCAGTCGTAACGTCGTGAATTAATTACATCGAAGTAAGGCCCCTGGCTAAGGTACCGAGTCAGCCTACCAATTGGCGCGCCAGTCGCACTTTCTATGAGACGTTTTTCGGATATCGAGCGGGCGTCCTTGATAATATATGCTCAGTGTCCCGTCTTGAGCTCATCATGCAACGAATACTAATTCTGTCTTCGCTCCTGGTTGTTTTGTTTATCGGCACTGCCGCTGTCGCCAAGAAACCACCGCAATCGCCGGCGCCGTATGTGCAAGCAGCAAACAGCTTCATGCAATCCAACCGCTACAAGGATGCCATCGACAACTATTCGAAGGCAATTAAGTTGGATAAGAACAATCCGGCTCTATATCAACAAAGAGCGAATGCAAACATTCAAATGGCAAAGCCAAAGAAAGCGATCAGCGATTTGAATAAAGCTTTATCGCTTGACCCCAACGACCCGAACACATACAACCTGCGCGCTCGCGCTTACGATGCGCTAGGGGACTTCAACAAAGAAATCGCAGATTTGAACGATCTGATCAGACGTACACCTGATAATGGTGTCAACTTGTTGTGGCGAGCAAAAATCAACAACCAACTCAAAAATCATAAAGACGTCATTGCCGATTGCGACAAAGCAATCAACTTGGGCTTGGGACGCCAGGATCTGGCGGACCTCTACAAGCTGAAGGCTGAATCGTACAAGAAGATGGGCAAGAAAACCGAAGCGAAACAAGAATTGGCTAAGTACGATTCATTGCAGCAGTAAGCCATCCGGCGCAATCAGCTATCGGCATCAGTCGACTATCTGTGCCTATAAATCATGCGCAATGCTCGGCTAGAACCCAAAAGGCATCAGGTCTTTGATTCGAGTCGCAATAACCGATTCAATTCGGAGTCGAAGTGATTGGCGAATGCTCGTTTAACTTTCTCATCGAATGGCTTTGGGCCGCCACTTACACTGCCTGTATCGCGCAATTCCGTCATCAAGTCTCTCCAAGAAAGATGCTCGCTGATATTTGCCTCTGTGTATTTATCACCGCGAGGGCTGAGAACGCTTGCCCCAAGTGGCACTAATTGAGCAGCAAGCGGAATGTCTTGCGTAACAACAAGATCATTTCTTTTCACATGTTCTGCGATATAGGCATCCGCAATATCCGGGCCCTGCTCCACATGCACAACAGAAATCAACTCTGAATCTGGCAACACGAGCTTCTTGTTGGCTACAAACGTAACCGGCACTTTTAGTCGCTGACTGGCGCGCAAGACGATGTCACGAATCGGTCCAGGACAAGCATCAGCATCAATCCAAATTCTCATAACTAATTAGACACCGATGCGTGTTACGACTCGGTGCCGCTTACACACAGGCTCCATAACGTCGTCGTGAAAGCGGGTCAGTAGCATCTGCTTCAAACCAGGATCCAGCATCGGCTCCAAAGAACCCGCTGGTTTAACGACTATTAAACCCTCTTCCTCAATCACTTCCAGCCAACCGTGATAGCGAATGTACTTTCGCTCCTCCTGCTCGAGTTGATCGTTCAAATCTATCAAGAAGAACTTGTAGACCATTCGTCCATCATCTAGAAATCGATAGGTCTCGAAGTACCAACCGTTGCAACACGAGGCTTTGAAGTCTTCCAGCAAAGCACGAGCTTGATTCTCAGTGCATTGCGCTTCCAAGCTACTCAGTTTGCCGGTTGAGGCCATAGGCGCGACTATTTTTTGCCTTTCTTCTTATTATCAGGCATGACTTCGCCATGTACCTTCGATTTTGCGTTAGGCATCATAGTTGCTTCGGATGCAGGTTCACCGGTGAATTCTTGCTGGAATTCGGCAAGGAATTCATCACCAGGTTTGATGACTGCCTCCTGCCCTTTCACGACAGTATCCTCAATCAACCAGCTTCCGGGAACGCCGCTCAGCGCGCCCCACACAAATCCTTTGATACGTCTATGGCGAACGTTGAGTCCGACAGGCTTCATAAATGCAAAAGACGGATTAGCGGCTCCGATCACCCCCAGGGCAATCGGCATAGCGCCGAAAGAAAAGGCACCAGCAGGCGCAAGAGCAGCGTTCAGTCCAATACGGATCGCTTTATAGCGGAGTTGCTGAGACCATGGACCAGTCACTTGACCTTCATGGTTGATGCCGAGTTCACGACCTTCGCCCTTGTTTTTGATCACTCGCGCAGCCCGAGCCGGCACCGCAACTAGTGGCAAGTGTTCACCCTTGTCGTTGATGATTTCATCGAACGAAATACCTAAACAACCAGAGTTTCTGTACCAGCGCGTTGGGCTGACCAGTGAATGCAGCGTACTACGAGCAGGCAAACTGTAGTTGATATGACCGTTCACTACAGCTCCTTTGCGAGCTATGAGGCGATCACCTATCTTGAGGTCGTATTTCAAACGCGCCTCAACGGGATCTCCCTTCTTGGCCGTTTTCGTTGTTAGTTGAGAGGAAATAACTACGGGAAATCTCGCACCAGTCTTGACGCGAGTTTTCCCTTCATCAGTCGGTAAGTCTTCGTACTTAATTGTGGTAGAAGTCTCTACGGCTTCATCATTGTCTACAACGATAGGCTCACTAGTCGTTACGCTGCCGAGTATTGGCATAGAAGCCAATTGCTCAGAGTCGGTAGCGCCGGTTTTGTGCAATTTCAAATCAGCACTGAAGACAGGCTTTTCGTTAGAATCAGACGCCGCCGATTCCGTAGTGCTCGACTCAGTTTTCGCGTCTGCAGTCGAAGCAGTTTCGGTCGCTTCAGTTTTTACTTCTGTAGTCGGTGCGGTCGCGGTCGCTTCAGTTTTTACTTCTGTAGTCGGTGCAGTCGCGGTCGCTTCGGTTTTTACTTCTGAAGTCGGTGCGGTCGCGGTCGCTTCGGTTTTTACTTCTGTAGTCGGTGCGGTCGCGGTCGCTTCCGTTTTTACTTCTGTAGTTGGTGCAGTCGCGGTCGCTTCCGTTTTTACTTCTGTAGTTGGTGCAGTCGCGGTCGCTTCC
>RXJR01000030.1 GCA_003963305.1 Candidatus Melainabacteria bacterium
TCCGGATGATGGTCCGATATTCCAGATGACATTCCGATATTCCGGATGATGGTCCGATATTCCAGATGACATTCCGATATTCCGGATGATGGTCCGATGTTCCAGATGACATTCCGATATTCCGGATGACTGATATTCCGATTATATTCCGATATTCCGGATGCATTGCGTGAGACGCACCCGGACGTACTGAATTTTTGCCGACTGTATCTATCCAGCCGCTACTTTTGTCATCGTGTGCTCTAACGAAAATCCGACAAGCTTGCCATTTGTTTCGAGGATACGCTTGCGAACTTCGTCACTGTTGGCTATGCCCATTTCAAGATCTCTGTAAATGCACAGCAATTGCATTGTAGTCATCAGTGCTAGATTTTTCTTGTGGGCAAAATCGGCTAGAGCATCCGAGTAGTCAGGCTCGCTGCGCTCGGAAGGTGGTTTGTCGGCCCATGTGCAGGAAACAAGGACTCCTTTCGGTTCCACTTCGTGTTCGCCCCAGAAAGTGATCACCGATTGCGCCAATTGAGCAATGTCAGAACTCTTAGGTTGAGAATTTGTTCTCAGAACTCTGACTATCGCTTCCGGCCGATCAGCTGATAACAGAAGTTCACTTGCAACGGGAGAATTAGGTCCTGCGCTCCAGCCTAAACGTTTGAAGACAAGCGCTGTAGCTTTCGTCAGCTCTTCACCCTCGGCGGCTAATAGTGCGTTTTTGAGCCCGTCTAGCTGCGAAATTTTGGTATCGATGGAGGATATTTTTTCTTGTGCTTGTTTGATCGAGTCAACTAATGCGGACTTTTCTCGACGCAGATCATCTAAATCTGAAAACGAGTATTCCGCACACCAACCAGACGGAGCCGTTTTTGTCATTTCTTCCATCTTCTTCATGAGATCCTTTGCTTCAGGTGTTTCTGTTTCGTGATTGTTGTTGCCAGATTCATAGCTGGCAGCCTTTACAGGTTGTGCTGGTTCCGGTTTGCTCACCTGCGGTGTTGCTGACGGTGCCGAAGTTTTCGCATCAGAACCGGGCCCTCTGGTATTCGTTACGCCAGCATTAGTTGCCGCAATTTTAGGGGGTTCAGCAGCGGCTGCCGGCGGCTCTGCGATACCGAATTTGTAACCGGGATCGCCAACGTTAGTGCTTTCAGCAGCGAATTTGTAGTTAGAGAAATCGGTGCTTGACTTGTCTGAAATCCCTTCCACGGCTGGGGGCTCAGATTTCGATTCGACTGGTCCGGCAAGATTTTCCATCTCCTGGAGAAGATTTCTTGAACCTTCCTCGGCTCCTTCATCGTCTTTGCTTTCTTCAGCTGAAGATCCTTTTGTGCCTACCGATTCCAATTCCTTGAGCAGGTCAGCAGCGCTCGGGACGCCAGCTGCGTCTACATTTTGCTGAGGCTGAGTGGTGAAATTCGGAGCGATATCGGCAGTCGTGCGCTCATTGAATGGTTGCCGCTCAGTTGCCTCGGCTACTTCTGCTTGGGCAGAAACAGACTCGAGAATCTCTTCTGCAGTCATTTTCTTTTTGGCACTGTCTGTGTCAGAAGGACCGTGCGGTTGACTGCGCGAAACTCTGGCATCGAATTTTTGAACTGGGGGCAGACCGGTGCGCGAGGTTGTGGGATTTTGGGATGGCAGTCCGGTTCTCGATGAGTTTGGTGAACCAACTGTGGCTTCCTGTATCTCCGTTCTAGGAGACGATGGTGAAAGAGTGGACGCTGGCATACCAGTTCTCGAAGTGCCCGGTGCTTCTACACCTGGAGCTGCTCCACTTCTGGCAGCTGTCGGCACTGCCGTGTCGATTGCCGAAGCTCCCGGCGATGCCGAGACTGCTTTTGCAGCAGAGACCTCTGGTTGAGTTATGGGCTGAGCTGTAGCAGCGGTTGCATTCGATACGACATGGCTCGGAGATGGCGTTGCGGCCGCTGTTCCGGCGCCTACATCAGCTGCAACGGCTGCGCTGCCGGCTGTCACCGCGCTGCCAGCTGCTTGAGCAGATCCGACTGAAGCCGGTGATGGAGCTGGTTTCGATGGTGTTTGCTTTTCGATTGTCGGCGTTTGCTCTGGCTTCAGGAATGAAGTGTCGGGTTGTGGAAACTTCTGCGCGCTGCCGGAATTTTCGGCTACTTCAGGCACAGATTCTCCATTGCGTTTGTTGTACCAGCTATTTACGCAATCCATTAAAGTACGATCGAAATCCGGGGAGTAAGGCGCCGGAAGAAATACGATCCTTCCTCCATTGTCGCCGGCTATCAGATGTGCCGCGATACACTTGCGCGGACCGGCAGTGGCAAGCACGATGTAGCCTTCGGTGAGGAAATCAGTTCGAATGATTGTGTTCCATTCCAAACCGGTCTGTTGGAAATAACTGGCAAACTCTGTTTTTTCGGCTTGTTCTGTCGGTTCGATCGTTCGCCCGTGCGAGACTGCGCTCATATGCCGAACATTGTTCTCTACTGGCGTGTCTGGTGCCAGGCTCTCCAACCAGAAGTAGTTGTCCATCGAAAGTGATGAGCCCTGCAATAGAAATGGTCTGCAGAGGTAGTAGACGAGCAGCCCGCCACGTTCTAGAAAGCTGACGAGTTCGAAAATTCGTTTCTTCAGGTCCGATTCCAGTGCTTGCAGCAGCGAATCGTTTTTTAACGTAAACGACGTCAGCCCTTCGTCGAGCTTGCCATTAATTTCCTTCAAGACCTCAGGATCGCGATCGAAGAGATGCAAGATGCTTACCGGATTGGCAATTATGACATCATAGTTGTCGAGCGGTTTCGCCTTACCGATGGTGAGATATGACTCCTCACCAAACCCGGGGCAGTTCAGCCTGAGAACCTGCTCCCTGTGAATACTCTTCATAGTCCGTACTTACCTTCTTGAATTATCAAATTAGTAATCTGCTCCGAAGTGGTTATACCCACAATCTTGCTGCAATTTAGTCGCTTGAATCAAATATTCGTTGTCAAGGCAACCGATGAGCTCGATTATTCAGAGTTATCAGAAGCTGGTTTGAGCCAGTCATCTAGATTCAGGGACTCCAGTGTACCTAAGATTTTGTCAGCTTTTGTGTGATCTTGATGTCGCGTGGTCGGACATGGAATCGCGATGCACTTCATACCAGCTGCTTTTGCAGCCAAAACTCCGTTGAAGGAGTCTTCCACAACTAAACAGTTTATCGGTAAAACTCCAATTCTTTTGGCAGCCAACAGATAAACATCTGGCGCTGGCTTTCCATGAGGCACTTCATCTCCGGAAGTTAACGTTTGGAAATATGCTGCGATGTCGAGCTTTTCAACAATCAGTTCGATCGTGGGTAAAGTGGCAGATGAAGCAACAGCGCAGGGAAGTGATAGTTCTCTCGCTTTTTTCAATACATTCAAAACGCCGGGCATGGGCTCGATGCTTGTTGAAAACAATCGAGCCAGGTTTTCTTCCTTCCGGGCAACAAGCTGCCAAGCGTCCATGGACAGTTGATGTTTACATATTAAATGTTCGGCAAGTTCCAGATCAGTGCGACCCAGGAATGGATGATTGTCGTCTTCAGTAAAAGTGATACCAAAAGTTTGGAGAAGCTCCTGATAAGCCTGCAAATGGAGTGGTTCAGAATCCAAAAGGACACCATCCATATCGAAAATCAGACCCTGAATCTGAAGCATTATCTAAGCCCCTATTTGTCTGCAGTGTTGGAGTCATTTATCGTTCATTCAATGGGAAGCGCCAACTCCTGTGAGAGGCGTTGGCGCTTGGAATGACTCGACTAACGATTGTATTTTCTTTAGTGCTCTTCGAGCTTTTCAGCGAGGCTGAGAGATTCTAGACTGAACGGCTTATCAACACCCTGCTGAATAGCGTTAGTGCCGCCCATGTAGACACCTTCAGCTGAGCCTACGATTAATCCGTAAGGCATTCCAACTACTGATGCAAAAATCACAGGTGGTGCACTTGTGTGTCCACCGATTTTGTCGGCGAAGCTGTTTGTATATTCGATCATGCGGTTGGATGCACGACGAGTGACGGCCATAGGAACGCCCACGACCAGTCCAGTTGCCACGCCGGCAGCTCGCAGAGGCAATCTGACAGTCTGACGTGCGGCGTCTCTCAGTCCATCCTCACCGGCTTGTGCAGCGGTCATCGGTGCCACGGTGAGAACCGCAAGTGAAAGCGCAATCGCTTGAAGTTTGTTCATTTGTTCCTCCAGGTGAACTTGGCGAACCGATGGTTTGCTCTGTTTTAGTTCTTGGTAACTAGGATCCATAGTAAGCTCAGCACCGCAATAATATCACCGAGTATTCAGGTATTGCCTTCGCAACTTGGTAAAATCGATTGATGCGGATGCAAAGTGAGTCGCAGGAAAAATGAACAATTCTAATTATCATCGCAAGGGCTTTGGTCTCAAGGACGAAGTGCAGGGAGATTTGAAGTCCGCCTATGAGTCAGATCTAATCGGCAATCTGCGAAGTAATGGCAATACGCTGACAAAAAACGACATCACGATAAAGTTAGCTGAAGCGTTTGGATTCTGTTGGGGCGTTGATCGAGCTGTGTCTATGGCTTATGAGACTCGCAAGCACTTTCCCGACAGGCAGATTTGGATTACCAACGAGATTATTCACAACCCGGTTGTGAACAGTAATTTGCGGGATATGAATATCGCCTTTGTACCAGTCCAAAGCGATGGAAGCAAAGATTTTAGCGGCATTAAGAAGGGCGAGGTAGTTATCTTGCCCGCTTTTGGTGCGAGCGTACAAGAAATGCAGTTGCTTGAGTCGAAAGAATGCGAGATCGTAGATACAACGTGTCCCTGGGTATCCCGAGTCTGGAATCGTGTCGTCAAGTACGAAAGAAGTGACTTTACGGCAATTATTCACGGTAAATACAATCACGAAGAAACTGTTGCTACATCTTCGCGCTCGAAGCATTACCTGATTGTCCAAAATCTGGCGGAAGCAGAATGGGTTTGCAATTTTATTCTCGAAGGCGGAGACCCGAAGCAGTTTTTGCAGAAGTTCAAACAGTCTTGTTCCAACGGTTTTGATCCTCTCCGTAACCTCGAGCGCGTCGGTATTGCCAATCAGACGACGATGCTCAAAGGCGAGACGGAGATGATTGGCAAACTCTTTGAAAAAACAATGCTGCGTAAGTATGGACCTGAAAAGATCGACGAGCATTTTCTCAGTCCTGGTGACACCATATGCGATGCCACTCAGGAGCGGCAGGATGCTATGCTCAAATTGGTTGACGACCCACTCAACTTGATCCTCGTGATCGGTGGTTTCAATTCGTCTAACACCGGACATCTTCAGGAGATTGCTCAGAGCCGCGGTTTGCGCTCGTATCACATTGACGGTCCTGATTGTCTCGGACCTGGCAATGTGATTCGACATCTCGAAGATGGCCAGATGCACGTTACGAGCGATTGGTTGCCATCTGGAGAGATCGTAATCGGTGTGACGGCCGGCGCCTCGACTCCCGATCAGGTTGTGGCTGAGGTGCTTGAGAAAGTATTTTCTAGTAGGCTTGCACCAAGCCAGATCGGACCTGCGTGATCCGCGAAGCGAAAGCGTCAGCAGTATAGGTTTTGAACGCCGTCCTCTGGATTTCAACTGATATCAGCTTAACTTCTACCTTTTAGTGTTGAAAAGCTATCAGTTTAGCTTTTTGACGGAGCCTTCAAACAATGTTCGAATATGGGCCGCTGCCATGGTCCCGTGTCCAGCCGCGACTGCTATGCGCGGATATCCCGGGTTCGTCAGATCGCCAACTGCAAATACTCCCGGCACATTAGTTTGGCAGTTTTGATCAATGAATATGTGACCGCTGCTATCCATGTTTACCTGTCCCCGGAATGGTTCTGTGTTCGGCATGTAACCAATCTTGATCAGTAAGCATTCAGCCTCGATATCTCTGACCTCACCGCTGCGACTGGATATTACTTGTAGACCAGCCAGCCTTTTCTGTCCAATTAACGAGTCGACTTCTGTCTCGAGCAAGAGGTTGATTTTGGGATTACTGCGCACGGCGGTGACCAGGTCCGGTCTTGCTTTTAATTTGCTAGTGCGATGGATTAGATGAACCTGCGGCGAGCGCTGTGATAGTTCAAGGCATTGAATAAGGGCCGAGTCACCGCCACCTATGACAGCAACTTTTTTTCCGGCGAACTCTGCTTCCTTTCCAGCAGTGCGATAGAAGACTGAGTCGCTGAAAATTGAAGTCCCGGGTAGCGGCAGTTCTTTTAGCCTGCAGCCCGTTGCGATGACGATGTATTTAGCCTTGTGCCGGTGCCCATTTACTACAACTGTTTTGAGTTTCAAATCTACCTGTTCGACATTGGCGTTGAATTCAACATTGGCCTTCATCACATCGGCGAGGTCGACCAGTCGTTGTGCTGTCAGTTCCCCACCGGGGCTGTAGCCGCCAACGAAATTACGAACAGAACTTTTCATGTCCCAGAGTTGTCCACCGACGCGGCTGCTTTTCTCGAAGACGATGTAACCAATCTTGCAGTCTTGCAGTTCTAATGCGCAACTAAGCCCAGCGGGCCCGGCGCCGATGATGATCGTTTCCAAGGAATCCATAGGTTTGCTTCAGGTGCGCACTTGAGGTTGCTGTCTGGGTTTTGTCTGGACCGTGATCGTAGCACGAGGTCGCTTCGCCCGTGGCTGAATTGCCCATACAGTGCTGCTTGGGGCCGCTTAGACCTGAAAAGTACTGAATTTAAACCGATATCAGTTTAAAAAACAGCCAATGCACTTAAAAGTGTATCTGGTGCAAGGATTCGCTTGTTACTGCCGACCGTAAGTAGCAAAGCAAGAGGTCGTTTCCCACAACGTTACTTTGGTGACAGGGAATCCATTCTCTGCAACAACGTCGAAAATTAACCTGGCAATGTTTTCAGCAGTTGGATTGGCTTTCATCACAAAGACAGGCTCGTTCTGTTGTCGAAGTAGTGGCAGCAAAGGATCCTCTTCCATGAGAATCATTCGGTGATCCAGGTTGTCATCTATCCACTGCGAGACTACGGCTTTTATATCTGAAAAGTCGATTACCATACCCAAACCATCGAGTTCTTCAGACTCTATTGTGATCACGGCCACGCCGTTGTGCCCATGCAGATTTTTGCACTTACCTGAGTAGTTGAGTAGTCTGTGACCGTAGCAGAAGTGTATTTCTCGAGTGACTTGATACATAGATTCGCAGATCCCTTTTAGTGTGCTTAAGCATACACTGCTCAAATTGCCCGAGCTTGCGCCAAAATTCGCAAAAGTTGTTCAAGACAAGCCAAATGTCGCAGAGCTAGTGATTTTCCGTGATAGGATTTCGTTTGCTGCCACCTTTTGGTTTTTTTGTTGATGCCTACTGAGCACAATAAATCATGTTCTACGGTTTCTGCTTCACTTCAACAGACCGACCCTTTGTTTTTACGTGCTTGTCGGCGTCAGACGGTCGACAGAACTCCGGTCTGGTTAATGCGTCAAGCCGGTCGCTTTCAGAGCGAATATAGAGCGATCAGGGAGAAAGTAAGCTTTCTAGAATTGTGCGGAACGCCCGAGCTGGCTGCACAGGTTACAGTTTTTGCAGTTGATCAGCTGAAAGTCGATGCCGCAATTATATTTGCCGACATACTTTTACCACTGGTTCCGCTTGGTGTTGGTCTCAAATTCGAACGTGGAGATGGGCCCGTCATTGAGCGGCCCATTGCTTGTTGTGCTGACGTTGATAACCTGAAAGAGTTTGATGTGCTAGATGAGCTTGGTTATGTAATGGAAGCAATCAGGTTAGTCGTAAAGGAGCTCAAGCCTGATATCCCGTTGATTGGCTTTGCTGGAGCCGCTTTTACGTTGGCTTCCTACATGATAGAAGGTGGTTCATCTCGAAACTTTGAGAAGACAAAGACCTTCATGTATACGCAGGAAACCGCCTGGCATAAGTTAATGGGCGTGCTTGCCACTATGACCGCAAATTATTTGAACGCTCAGATTGCTGCTGGCGCGCGCGCGGTTCAGTTGTTTGATAGTTGGGTCGGATGTCTGAGTCCTGATGATTATCGGCGCTTTGTTGCACCACATATGAAGGCAACAATTGGTGGCATAACACCTGGCGTGCCGGTCATTCATTTCGGTACGGGAACTGCAACGCTGCTTGACGCGATGAAAGATGCCGGTGGCGATGTGATTGGTCTCGATTGGCGTTGTGAACTCGGACGTACGTGGGAAGGTCTAGGAGATGTAGCTGTGCAAGGCAATCTGGATCCGGTTGTTTTACTTGCCGAGCCGAAACAAATTCGCCATCACGTCGAACGTATCGTAAACGAGGCAGCTGGTAGACCGGGGCATATATTCAATCTCGGTCACGGAATTTTGCCGATGACGCCAGTTGAAAATGTGAAATACCTCGTCGAGCTAGTTAAAGAACTTACCAGCACGCCCTCTGAGTAATGCAATAAGGATGTCTCATGCAACAAAGCCATGAACTCGAGCCGACCAGAATAGTGTTTTAAAAGCTTTAGCGAGGAGAGGGGCTTACCAAATGAAAGTTGTGATTGTCGGCAGTGGAATATCGGGATTAACTACCGCATTTTCCCTTCTGCGTAATAATCCTGACCTCGATGTGAAGATTCTCGAGGCCGACAATCGCATTGGTGGGACCATCTCAACGCGTCTTGAGAGTGGTTGTGTGATCGAGGAAGGTCCAGACTCTTTTTTAACTACGAAACCCTGGGCTCTCGAGCTTTGTAATTTGCTAAATCTGCAAGGTCAAATACTGCAAACTAATGATGCGAATCGTCGGGCCTTGATCGCTCTTAATGATGAGTTGTTGCCTCTTCCAGAGGGCTTTATGTTGCTGGCTCCAACTAAAATATACCCGTTTCTCGATTCGAAAATTCTCTCTTTGAACAGTAAGCTCAATGGCGCCATGGAAATCTTCAAGGCGCCCGCAAAGGACATCGGCGATGAGACGCTAAAGGAGTTTGCTGTGCGTCGATTCGGACAGGAGATGTTCGAGCGCATAATTCAGCCTATGGTGGCAGGTATTTATACCGGGGATCCCGATAAATTGAGTGCAGCTGCTACTATTCCTCAATTTGTCGAGATGGAAAAGAACTTCGGCAGTGTCGGGAAAGCATTTTTAAATAATGCTGTTTCAAAATCATCCGATAGTGGTGCCAGATACAGTGCATTTATTACTTTGAAGTCCGGCTTGCAGACCCTTGTAGAGGCTCTTACTGCAGCTATCGGTAGTGAAAGAATAGAATTGGGATGCCGGGTTGAAAAACTGACTCCTGCCGATGGAAAGTGGAAAGTCAATTGTAGTGATGGGCGTCATTTCGATGCTGATGCAGTTGTTTTGGCAGCCTCCGCCAGGGCGTTGAGCGCAATTATTCGATCAACAGATGATGCACTGGCTGAGGCCCTCGGTCGGGTTGAATATAGTTCGTGCGCGGTTCTCAACATGCTATTTGATGCATGTCATATCGGGCGAGCTCTCGACGGATTCGGTCTGGTCGTACCTGAGATCGAGAAGAAGAAAATAATTGCCTGTAGTTTCGCCAGTACAAAGTTTGCCGGGCGAGCGCCTGCTGGAATGGCGTTAGTGCGAGTTTTCTTGGGTGGCGAGCTGCATCCTGAAATATTTGCTTTGAGTGATGGCGATATGATTCAAGCCGCTTTGCATGACTTGAGGACTTACTTGAAGATCAGTCACTTCCCTCGCAAGATTTGGATAAAGCGATGGACTAAGGCCATGCCACAGTATACGGTGGGTCATCTAGCGCTGGTAGAGAGACTGAAGGCACGGTTTGGTCAACATCAAGGACTTGTCTGGACGGGCAGTGCCCTCAGTGGAGTAGGCATCCCTGATTGTGTGCGTGCAGGCTTCGACGCGGCCGTTTCTGTGCAAGAATTGACCAAGAATAGTCAGAAGTCGCCAGCTTTGGTCTAATACCGATAACTGCTCCGAGGAGACGTATGCCTAGAGATTTGCCGGTCGGAAACGGTACGGTGCTGGTGAATTTTGATGCCGATTATAATCTTCGAGATATCTACTTTCCATTTGTAGGTAAAGAAAATCAGACTGTTGGACATCTCAATCGTTTTGGTGTCTGGGTGGATGGTGTATTTTCCTGGATCGGGCGGGATTGGATCATCGATCGTAGGTACGTGGACGAATCACTGGTAACCAATGTTGTACTTAGAAACGACAATTTGGGGTTGGAGATTACCGTTAATGACGCAGTAGAATTTTTCCTCTATGTTTTCTTACGTCAGATTTCAGTCAGAGATCTGCGCGGAACAAACCGGGAAGTGCGGCTGTTTTTTCATCACGATTTTCATCTTTATGAACACGAGGTTGGAGACACCGCATTTTATGATCCTCGCACTCAGTCTGTAATCCACTATAAAGGAAGCCGCTATCTCTTGATCAATGGTGGCACCGAAGGTCGTTCGGCAGTAGATCAATGGGCTGTCGGGCAAAAAGAGATGCAGGGGATGGAAGGCACATGGCGTGATGCCGAGGACGGCATATTGAGCGGCAACTCTATCGCTCAGGGCTCTGTAGATTCAACAGTTGGCATATCAATTACTGTCCCCGCCCATGGTGCGCGGTCTGTATATGTGTGGATTTGTTTTGGATATGCATACGAGAAAGTCGTAAAGCTGAATCGCATAGTGAGCGAACGTTCCCCCGCTAAGTTGCTGCAGCGCACGCAGAACTATTGGAAGCTATGGGTTAATAAGGAGAGTTCAGATTTTCAAAATCTTCCTGAGTCTGTGGTTAAGCTGTACAAGCAAAGCCTTTTGATTATTCGCAGTCAAATTGACGATCATGGCGCGGTCATTGCGGCAAACGACCAGGACATTGCTCAGTTTGCGCGTGATACTTATTCCTATATGTGGCCGCGCGATGGTTCGCTTGTTACGTATGCGCTCGTAAAAGCAGGCTATCGTGAGGTGGGTCATTCGTTTTTCAAATTCTGTCTTGACGTAATTGGCGAAGACGGGTATTTCCTGCATAAGTACAATCCCGATAAAACTCTGGCATCGAGCTGGCATCCCTGGGTGCGGGACGGTAATTTTGATTTACCGATTCAGGAAGATGAAACGGCGCTTGTCCTCTGGGCGCTGTGGCAGTACTTTGCTAAATTCAGAGATGTTGAGTTCATTAGACCGTTATATCGTCGTTTGATTTCTAACGCCGGTGACTTTATGTGCCAGCATCGGGACCGTGAGACACACCTGCCTTTGCCTTCCTGGGACCTTTGGGAAGAGAGGTACGGCGTGCACCTGTTTACAGTTGGAGCGGTAGTGGGTGGATTGCAGGCCGCAGCCAACTTTGCCAGAGCCTTTGGCGAACAGGAACAAGCGTCCACCTATGAGAAGGCGGTTGATGAAATTAGAGTTGGCATGAAGCAACATTTGTGGAATGCTGACGAGAAACGTTTCTGTAGGATGGCCACACGCACAGAGACTGGCTATCATCTCGATATGACACTGGATGCGTCTATGTATGGTGTTTTCGCCTTTGGCGCGATGCCCGTAGATGATGACATGGTTGTCCAAACCATGAGTGCTATGAAGGAGCGGCTCTGGGTGCGGACCGAAGTCGGCGGTCTGGCTAGATACGAAAATGACTACTATCAGCAAGTATCCAGAGATATTGAGAACGTTCCTGGAAATCCCTGGTTTGTCTGCACTTTATGGCTGGCTCAATACTATATTGCTAAAGCTAAAAGTTTAGGAGAACTGGAGCAGGCACTGCAGATCCTCGTTTGGGTAACCGAGCATGCATTACCTTCGGGCGTGTTGGCTGAGCAGGTAGATCCATACAGCGATGCACCACTTTCGGTGTCGCCTTTGACGTGGAGCCATGCCTCATTTGTTGCGTGTGTATGTGAGTATCTCGAGGCTAGAACTCGATTGCTAGCCTGATTGCTTCTTTGCACTAGCCGGCGGGGCTATTCACAATTGTTTTGCATCTTTGTTTTGCGAGGTCTGGTTCAATAAGTATCAAATCCGATATTGCTAAAGTGTCGACTCGTTGCAATCTTTGCAATGCGGATGATTTTCAGTTGGTGACCTTCGGACAGGAACATGAATACGACAACACAACATCTGATCAGTTTCGCGTAGTGAAGTGCAATCAGTGTGGATTGGTTTACTTGAACCCCCGGCCTGATAGTTCCGAGTTATCTACCATTTATCCGCCAAATTACTACTCCTACAACCAGAAAGCATTGCGAGATCAGGCTAATCCCAACTCGATTCTCCACAAGCTCAGATATAAGGGGTTTACCGCAAAAATTCAAAAATCTTTGCAGCTGTGTGGTGCAGGAGCCAGTCAGTATGACGTGTTGGATATTGGCTGTGGAGACGGGCACACTCTCGACTTATATCAGCGGCACGTTGGTGTAAAAACTTACGGGGTTGATTTCAATTTAGAGGCTCTTAAAATTGCCAGAGCCAACGGACACATCTGTTATGAAGGCGCATTTGAGAGCGCCCAATTACCTGTCGAAAAATTCGATCTGGTGACGGCGACGCATGTTATCGAGCACGTTGCCGATCCTCGGCAGTTTCTTGTTAAGGTACACTCGGTGCTTCGTTCTGATGGTATTTTGTGGCTGGAAACGCCGAACATCGACTCAGTAGAGGCTCAGTGGTTTCGGCAGAAACATTGGGGCGCCTACCACTTCCCTCGCCATTGGTATTTCTTTTCTCGAGCGTCGTTGACGAAATTAGCCGCCGGTGCTGGCTTTACGCCTGTATTTGTTGATTTCGTTCCAAACGCTATTTTTTGGTTCTGGACGTTTCACTCGATGTTGATTGAAAAATTTCCTCGGTCCCGAAAATTTATCGATATGCTTCTTCCTCCTATAGATTTTCAAAGAGACACCTTTGCCAACTTTGTTCGAATCTGCTTCTTCTGCATTATCGATGTAATCATCAAGAAGGTGACGGGCGAAACCTCCAATATGATTATTGCGTTTAAAAAAGTTGAGATTCCAATTCCTACTCCTCAGTCAGACTTTGAAGAGTCATCCGCAGTCTGATTGCTTTATTTGATAGCGACCCGAAGCTATCACATCTGGCCCGGGAGATCCGGTCCGATGTTTGTTGGGGCATTGCGTCACCTGCCTCGGCGCCACTTCCACAATCTCTTGAGTGTCCAAAATGTGCCTGGCAGTGGTTCTAATTTGGAATTTCCTGTTCGTTCAAAATAATCGATTGCTATTTCTTTGAACTTGAAGCCCTGAGAAACTGGTCCTACGAGTAGTTCAACCGGAAGAGCCATACCATGGGGATCGTAGTTGAATGCATTCAGCAGCGACTTTCTGTAGGCTCGCATACCAGTGTGCACGTCTGTTGTTTTGACACCGCATATAATGTCGGCTAGTTTGGCAAAAATCGTGTTTGCCAGGTAATTCGGCCAGGGCATCGCCCTCGGTCTGTGGATCATCCTGGATGCAGAGACAATGTCATAGCCATCAGTAATTAATTGCCAGAGGATTGGGATAGCTTCAGTTGGATAGGTGTTATCGCAGTCAATTGTGACAATAACATCTCCGACTGCTTCTTTGAGAGCAAGAGCTAAGGCGGGTCCATAACCCTGAGGGGGAAATTGCCGTATGACTCGACATCCAAGCGCTGCAGCCCTGTCGGCTGTATTGTCTGTGCTGCTGTCGACGACGAGAATTTCCAGTGGTTTTGCTACGGCATTGATATTATTGACGACCGAACTTATTGACTCCTCTTCGTTGAGGGTAATCATCACCACTGATAGTGCAAAAGGTTTTGTCAACTGGCAAGTCCTGGCTTTGTTTAGTCATCATAAGTCAGTTTTGGAAGTAAAATAGCTGTGGTAAGACAGATCTATCAAAATTTAGTGAAATAATCGGCGGTGCTGACATGACTATGAAATGGGAAACCTTGAGTAAGCAGGCTGAGACCTCGTATCAACAAGGAAACTTTGCAGACGCTGAATCTATGTGGCTGGCAGCACTGGAAGAGACCAGAAATATGGCTGCTGACGATTTGAGAGTGGCTTTGACCGTTGATTGTCTAGCCGATGTCATGACACGTCAGTCAAAAATCGTCATAGCGGAGCTGTTTTATAAGCAGTCTGTGCACCTGAGAACGCAGATTCTTGGAGCTGATCACCTGGCAGTAGCTGCAAGTTTAAATAATCTTGCTAAATCCTATTATTTGCAGGGGAAGTTTAATTTGGCGGAGCCGCTTACACTCCGCTTTGTACAAATTTACGAAGAAAAACTCGGTGAGAAGCATACGGATGTCGCCACCGGATTGCATAATCTTGCCACGCTTTACCATATGCAGGGCAAGTATCGTGAGGCTGAGCCCGTCTACAAGAAAGCTCTGAAAATCAGACAGAAAGCTCTTGGTGAAGATCATCCGGACACGATAAAGTTGATGAAAAATCTTGCCAGTCTGATGCAATCAACTCGTCGTGCCGCTGAGGCCGAAGATTTAAACGCCAAAGCCGTCGGACTAATTTCGGGAAGTTGGAAGGCCCTTCCTCCTCCCGATGAGAGTGAAAATTTGATGCGTAATGAATAGTGGCGTCAAGCCGATCTCTGTTTCAGACAACTTTTGCAGAGGTCATTTCTGAGAGCGCCTTTTGAATAGCGGCTTTAGAGGTCAATTGCGGTTTCCAGCCGAGTTCTCTGAGTTTTGAAGTGTCCATCCTGATTGTCGGTACGTCGCCAATCCAACCGACTATTCCACCTGTGTAAGCCAGGCTCACATCCTTTAAATTCAGGAAATCTATCACTGTCTGAGCAATGCAGTTCACATCGATCAGGTCTGCGGATGCTACGTTGACGAGGCGTACTGATTCATTCTGATTGGTCAGTGCTACTTCAATCGCTTCAACTAAATCATCAATGTGTAAGTACGATTTCTTTTGTTGTCCGTTACCGAGTACTTCTAAGCGCTGATGATCACGTTTTAGCTTGCGTACAAAATCGAAAAGGACTCCATGAGTTTGTCCTCCACCCACAATGTTGGCGGGACGAAGTATAGTGGCATGCATGTTGAACATACTGGCAAAAGCGCTAATGAGTCCCTCTGCTGCAAGTTTGCTGGCCCCATAAAGACTAACGGGAAGAAGTGGACCTGAGTCTTCTCTGGCGATTTTGTTACCGATATTTCCGTAAACCCCTGAGCCAGAGAGAAAGAGAATCGATCGAATATCATTTACACGCATTGCTTCTAGAACGTTGTATGTGGACATCGTGGTCATCTGCAAATCGAGAGAGGTGTTTTGAAACCCCATTGAAATGTCAGCATTCGCTGCAAAATGATAAACAATATCGACGTCGACAATGGAAGCTTTTACTTTTTCCAGGTCAAGTAGATCACCTTCGATGTACTTGCATGATTTTATCGACTTATCGCAAGGCGGACGTTTATCGAAGATTGTCACGTCGAAATTCTTTTTTGAGAGACGCTGGGTTACAGCCGTACCAATGAACCCAGAACCTCCAGTAATTAGAGCTCTCATAGTGCCTCAAATCTTGACGCGCATACGATACGAGACGATAGCATGTTTTTTCCGGTTCAAACAAAATTGGGTTTGTAAATCATTAATTCTATGTGCCCGGGTGTTTGCTTGTCTGTATGCGATCCAATGCACTGCACGTGGTGCATCGCGTTTTGATTGATCTCCTTAAAGTCCTTGTATATGGGGCTTTTGAATTGCCTGTTCAGGTTTTGAACCGATATCAGTTTAACGTTTGCGTGCATGTTTTAAGGCGATATCAGTCAAAGATCTGTCTGGCTTCTCAAAATTGGCAATGCCTGGACGTTTCGTCAATAAACTTTCTATTTTTTCGTTCGATTGAACTTTTTCGCTACTAATTACGTTCTTAAAGTTAGGTGCGTCCAAGGAGGGTCAATTGAAAGTTCAAAAGCAAATCCAAAAGGCGCCGGTTCATTACTTGCTTGCACTTGCTGCGGTAGATGAGGTCGATCGGCTTTATCCAACTGAAAAAGCCTGTATGAGACAAATTTGGAGACGTATTCGTAAGGAGAAGCGCTGTCAATTTTGCAGTAGCAGAAAGTTGAAGCTTACTGATTGCCGCACTGGCAATTGCGGGTCCTGCGGAAAAATGTTTTGGCTTACCGCTGGTACAACATTTGATCGGATACGGTCTGCGCGACCCTATTTGATAGCGATCCACCTCGTTGAAAAATGTATTCCATTTAGTGCCCGTATGCTGAGCCGACTTTGTTCAATTGCCTATGCTTCGGCGCTGGCAATTTTCAAAAAGATAATGGGGGCGGTATGGCTGGCCATGCCGTCCTCTGTTGCTTTAGTTTCCTCGTTTGAGTTCGATGATGCGATTTGCAAGCGCAGCTTTGAGACTGAGGCGAGAAAACATCCAATCAGTGAACAGGAAAATCTGTTGGTTGATTCTTTGTCGTTGTCCGGCTTAAATGCGTCAATTCTCGAGTCGGGGCTGCCGTCTATGAGTCGCATTGCGACCGCCGAAGATGGTCTAGAGACTGATGTGACTGAAGAAGTGAAAGTCGACAGTGGACTTGTTCAGTTTGAAGCAGCTCAGTTTGCCCCATCAACTGGATGTGAAACTTCTGCTTTGCCGGCGAGCAGATCGCAAGACCACACAAATTCAGTTGAAGAGATAGTCTACAATGTGCTCACTTATGAAGCTCAAACAAT
This sequence comes from Candidatus Melainabacteria bacterium, assembly GCA_003963305.1. Taxonomy (NCBI): domain Bacteria; kingdom Bacillati; phylum Candidatus Melainabacteria; species Candidatus Melainabacteria bacterium. The sequence goes on from RXJR01000030.1 coordinate 16,690, forward strand.
TGATTCACTTGTGTCGGCGACGAGGCTGAATTCGTCTGTGGTTCTCGGTGCACTCTCAATACTTCGATTGACTGGGCTGGTCTGTATGGTCGATGGTAATAGAGTTGCACTCTCCCTTGAACATTTGAAGGCATCTCCCATGCCCCTACCTCCGGCTGTTCAAGAGTCAGTGAGGCGAACAATCAAGTTCATCAAAAAGATTTTCCACGGTGTTAGCAGGAGATACATACAGATCTATTTGGCAGCTTACTGGTGCTTCTTTGATAGAGACAGATGGACGTCAGAGGAGGTGTTCAGACAGTGCTGTCGGACTAAGTTTCAGCTCCGTAACTTTGTTTCTCCCTTGCAATTGAAGCTCTGGAGTATGTAGTGAAAATCTAAAGCTGTCGGGAGCAAATAGGTAAAAATAAAAGAAGGGCTCTGGAGGTCTGCTGTGCCAGCTGACCAACCTTCACCCTTTTGAGCCCCGACTATCAGGGGCAAAGCCACGCAAACCAGAAACCGATCTTGACTGCTATCTTTATGCCCGCCTCCAGTTATCCTAAACCGAATCAACATTAACCTCTGGTAATGAGCAGGGGTAGTCGGACTTTGAAACAGTACTTCTTCAGCTTGGATTCGGTTTACGCAGCAAAATAGACATGTTCGACGTTTTTCGAGTAAATGTCTGTTGCAGTATGTCCAGGAGAGTGAACAATGATACAGCACACAGATTTTTCAAATTGTTTTGCTGAAAATCGGCGGGAGGGAAAAGGTAGTCCACTAGCCCTTTATACGGTAATTTGTCCACTAGCAGTGAGTGGAATGACCAGTTCCAGAATGCAGGAGCCGGATGATAACGAATTTCGATGATGTCGAAGCCCAATTCCTTCATCAGATTTGTAATTGTATCGGCGTCGTAGAAAACCCAATGGCGAGGGAAGTGGTATCCGCCCCAGTGTCTATGGCGAAACAACATGGCATCAAAAGAATTGATGTTTGGAGTTTCCAAAAGTAAAATTCCGCCGGGCTTTATCACATCCAGGGCGCGTTTGGCGAAGGCTTTTGGGTTTGCGACGTGTTCAATTACGTGAGTTGCGACGGCCATATCAAAGAAGTTTTGTGGAATTTGTGCTTCTTCAAAAAGACCTTCGTATATCGTGTGGCCAGCCTCGCGTGCCTTTTGTACGGCGATGGGATCAAAATCGACACCAAAAGTTCTGACATTTTTTGATTCGATTTTTTTATACCAGTTAAGAGCGCGTCCATCGGCGCATCCTATGTCGAGTACTTTCAATTCCTCGTTTGCGAGGCAGTGAGAAAGAGCTTTTTCAAGACGATTGAGGTAAACAAATTTGCGTGCGCGATAAAGTAGAGAGTCTCGATTTTCGCTTTCAACATTTTTCGTTTGGAGGTGGTACGCGTAGTATTCGGCTGGGTAGATTGTCTCGAGTTCAGATACGTCTGGTCTGGGATTCAAGTAATGCAAATTGCAGTGCTTGCACTTGACCACAGTAAATTCGTCTTTGGTGGTGTTGTCATATTCATGTTCAACCCCGGTTGTGACAAATTCCGAGTCGGGTGAACCACAATTGTTGCAACATACTACAACTTTCTTGATGTCGTTTTTCATTACCTGAATCGCTTCCCAAGCTTCTGTTCTAAATTATATGCACGCTTGCCCTGCAAGCATCCTCGGCAGCTTACAATTTAGAAGTCGTCGAGATGCTCAAATGCAAAGTCGGAAGATCAATAAACCAAGAAGTAAGCGCACCGGGTCTTGGGTCCGTGTCAGAGGCGGTCCGGTTTTCGCCTGTATAGACATGGGAACGAACTCCTTTCATATGGTTGTGTGTCAGGCCACTCCGGAGCGAGACCACTTTGAAGTAATTATCAAAGTCAAGGAAGCTGTGCCCTTTTTCAGAAGGGCTTTATCGGCTCATTACATAGACGATGTGGCCATGCGTTCAGCGTTGCGTATTCTCAAGGATATGCTTAAGAAAGCGAACGAACATGATGCTACTAGCGTTGTTGCGGTAGCAACTTCTGCCGTTCGTGAATCTAAAAATGGCGAGGAGGTTCTGCAACGTATACGCCAGGAGCTGAAACTCGACGCCAAAATGATTTCCGGCAAAGAGGAAGCTCGTTTGATCTACTTGGGCGTACTCTGGAGCATGCCCGACCTGGACGATACTTTTGCCATAGTCGATATTGGCGGTGGTAGCACAGAAGTCATTGTTGGCAATCGCGCGCAAACGTTGTTCACTGAATCTTATAAATTGGGTGCCGCCCGTCTGACCCAGCGCTTTTTTAAGAAGGGCGAACCAACTGAAGACAGCGTCCGTGAGCTGCACGACGAAGTTCGCGGCGTGCTGCGACCAGCGGCAGCGAGGGTTGACTCAGTCGGAGGTTTTAAGACCCTGATCGGCACATCGGGAACTGTTCAGGCATTAGCCAAGATCGACCGAGAGCGTATGAAGAAACCCTATGCCGAGCTTCATGGATGGACTCTGAGTATTGAACGCCTGCAGAGTATCGTTCATTACCTGGAAGAAGCGTCGCTCCGAGGAGATCGAATCAAGGGCGTAAGCGCCGACCGCAATCAGACCGTTCTAGCAGGTGCGGTTGTGCTATTGGAAGCGATGCGTTCCTTGCAGGCGAAAGAGACGATCGTTTGCTCCGCAGCACTCAGAGAGGGCGTTATTGTCGACCGCTTTCTGCAGACAGGATGGCTAAATGCTGGGCTTGAGCAGCACAGGGATCCACGTTCGGCCAGCGTGCATGCGTTGCTTGATAAGTATCATGGGAGTTTTGACCACGCGGAGCAAGTTGCTCGACTTTCAAGCGAAATTTTCTTGCAAACAAGAGGCATATTGCACGACTATTCGGAGGATGTTGGACACTTGTTGTGGTCGGCTGCCATGCTCCACGACGTCGGAATGTTTATCGGCAGAAATGGACACCATAAGCATTCCTACTATCTAATTAGGCATGGTGGCATGCTTGGTCATTCGGAAGAGGAAGTGTCCGTAATCGCGAGCATAGCTCGCTATCATCGCGGCAGCGAACCCAAGGACTCTCACGAAGCCTATTTCACAATCGCCCCGGAAGAGCGCAAGATTATGTGGGATATGGCTGCCATTCTGCGTCTGGCTGAGTCTTTAGATCGTAGCCATCGGCAAGTCGTTAGGAATTTGCTTGTAACCTTTGACGATTCAAACGGTTCAGGACCCCCACAAACTATGCGCTTAAGCCTAAATATTGCACCGGGAGAAAATGCCCATTCTGAGGTCTGGGCACTTAATGAGAAGAAAAGCTTTTTTGAAGATTGCTTTCACGTAAAGCTTGAATTGAGTGTGGGGACTGAAAAAGTATCAGCCCGCTAGGGTGGCTGAATTCGCTACATTCTGACCGTTTTAAACTGATATCGTTTAAAACTCTCGACTGTAATTTAAAGCTGATATCAGTTTAAAACGTGATACCAGCAATTTGAGTTCTTCGTAGCTCAGTCCTATTCGGTCTTCGTGCCAGACGCAGCTACCTTGGAATGTACGCCTTCAGCCATCTCTTTGATGTGCGCAAGACGTTTATCTAATTTCTTTTGGGTCAAATTGTTGAAGATCAATTTTGGCACAGGCACACCCATATCTAGATGGGTCGATAACTCCAGGATTGTTGCTTTGCCATTTTCGGCTGGTGTGAAGGTCCAGCTGCCCTCCATGGCTTTGAAGTGGTCAGACTTGAGAAGCTTGTAGTCGATCCGCTGGTTTGGCACCTCTGTATGGTGCATGACGCAAGTGGCTGAGCCTATTACTGGAAGCAAACAGAACTTTTGCTCTAGTTTCTGTTCATTAACTCCTTGCTCGAGGACTTTGCTGTACGCGATATCAGGGTCGTGTTTTCGTTCTTCGTGCACCGAGTACCAAACTACTTCAGGTGGCGCCTTAATCAGAATTTTCGAAGCAATTCTCTTTTTCTCTGAGGCGGGTTTGTCCGGCACATCCAGCAGCTTCGGAGCTTCCTCTCCTTTAGCGCCAGTTTGCTGAGCTTGAACTGCGTCTGATTTCTGTCCTGGAAGTTTGAATGCTTGACCAGGAGTTTGAGCGCTCAGGGATACCAGAAGCACTAAGTACGAAAGCACGGTTGCTCGGATCTTTGCTGAACGAATGGGATGCTGGTTCAAGTTCTCTCCAATGCTGACAAAACTAGCTCGGCGTCAGCTTTTCCTTTTGCTTGATAACTAGACTACGATAGCGCAAGAATGCCCTGTTTTATTGACCGGACCATTAGAAAAAACTGAGGTTGGCAAGTGGTTGGCCGTAGAAATTCCGAATTCTCAGTCATCTGCGTTTTTGGTTCGTATAACAAAAAGGTAATCTTTTAAGTTGTGGTGCTCAAGTTGAACTGTCTGGATGCTGCTTGGATGCGGCAGCCTCACGTCTCATCAGCTGCCTCATGCCGGCAGCTAGCCTGTCGAACAGATGAGTGCGGCGAGTCTGCCGCCCACATCATATCCTTTCAGCCAGACAGCTGAGCGAAGGCACAAGCGTCTCAGAGCCAAACGTTTGAGACTTCTCTCGCTAGACTCCAATGGGGAAGAAGCGGGGAACCAAACGTCGCCACTTCATGTTTTCAGCATAATCTTTGTAGCTCTGTCCGAGATTTTCTATCAGTAGCTGCTCCTCGTACTTCGCTCGACGAAGCCACAGTGGAGCCACTACGAACAGTGTAAAGAGTGCTGCGGGCACTGAAGTTGCTGCAAGTGATGAACCTAGCAGCGACTGGATGATACCCGAGTATGCTGGATGCATTACCAGGCTTAATAGACCTGTGTCGCGTACGGAATGATTATCCATGACTTCCGCGTCTGTGGAGAACATCTCGCCCAATGAATACCAGCCGCCAATCATAAAGATCAAACCGCTCAGGAGTACAACGCAACCAGTCCAGGACATCACCGTCACAAGTCCGCTTGGCTCTCCAGACACCAGGGCGAAGAATGGCACCAGACTTGGCGGTAGCACACCCATGTAAGTTAAAAAGCCCACTGAAATTATGCCGATGTTGGCTAGTGACATCAGCTGCGGTGCTCGCTGAATGAGGAAGTTCTGTTCGTATTTGACGCCCGTTCCTCGGCGCGTAAATCCTTTGAATAACACCGGAGCGGAAATCAGCGCGCCTAGTCCCAGCAGGCTGAGTGCCACCAGCGAAGGTGTGTTAATTGCCACTTATTTGTCCCCCTTCATCATAAATACGTCATCTGATAGATTTGTTGCCTTGAAGTTGCTCCAAGTGCTGTGAGCCCACAAGTTTCCGTCTCTATAGTCCCACCATTCAACTGGTAGATTTGAGTCGGGGTCAAATAGCGCTCGTTTGAATATCGGTCCATTCGGACCACCCTTATAGAGTTCGAAAATGTGCAGTTTTTCTGCGTGACCAGGCACCTGGACAGGCGTCTCAGTCATTTTAGGCACATCGCCGTTTTTGATGTATCCTTCGACGGCCTCAGCCAGAGATACAAAGTCTGACTTGACCATTGGCCATCCGTTTGCAGAGAGCAACATGTTGCTATCTGGAGACAGCGTGGCTGTGAAGAACTTGAATGCGCCGCCTGGATGCGCTCGCACCTTGCCGTCGCTTTGCAGGACCGCTACCGAGCCCTTCTTAGGACCGCCTGTCTGTTCGATACGCAGCAGACGTTTTTTCTTGAAGAACAGATTGCCCGTGTCTGTGACCGTGCCGTCGCTCTTGTAGCAAGTCATTTGATAGTTGAATTGATAGCTGTTCAGCGAGTCCGATGACTTCAGCCAATTGTCGATAAGTTCTTTACCGTCTTTCGTGGCGTTAGCGAAATTCTCTCGCGATAAGCCGGCTGCGTTACCCAGCAATTCTTTCTTGGCGCGAGCAACTGCGCTCTGGGAAAGCGTTCCGGACAACGCCATCACGCATAGTGCCACTGTCAAGATTTTTGTGCTGACGGATTTACCGCTCATTTTCTAGTTCCTATCCTCGTTACTTCTTAGCCAGACTGAGATCTTTTTTCGTCGATATTTCTTGAGAAGGGCACCCTAAAAATGCGAAAACCGCATGCAGCACTACTTCTACTTGCTCGGGCAGCTGATCTGATTTTTGTTGCTCCAGATCCTCGAGCATTCGCTTCAGCCAGAGTGCATGCTTTGTATGCGGCTTGGTATGCAGGTGAAGCCACTCCAACCCTTCCTCAATTTCCTTTTCTGAATACGAGTTGCCGCAGGCTGCGAAATATTTCTCAAAAAGCGGTAATGCCGAGCGGCAGAAGGCCGTGGCTGCCAGTTCAGCAGTGACGATTGCCAGAATGCCATCTTGATAATTTCCACTTTGACAAAAGGTGCGCATTACTTCGCAGAGGTTCTGAGTAGAGGGACTTGGAACTTCTAACGCAAGTTCCTGGGGATTTAGGCGGGCTAATTGACATTGCTTAATGAACAATTTTTGATAAATGCGCTCGTCGTCTGCCAGTTCACTGAGCAAAAGCCGGGCCGCGTCCATGTGAGGGGGCAGAGCATCGCGCACCGAGGCAATGTTGGACGGGAGTTCTTGTATGAAATGCCATAACTGGCGGCAGCAAGCACGTCCCGATTGAAATGTCTCGATTGAGTCTTCTTGAGATTCGAAGATGGAGCTATTGGTGCAACCCCAGTTGATCTGGCGAAGTAAGCTCGGCATCCAGCCCGGCAGCCGCCGCATAGTGAATATCCTCTAATTTAGTCGCACAATCCAGATGAATACTTTACTACGTGTGCCGCTTGACGATGTTTCATGACGCTAATGTTCAGTGCATTTTCCTCATAATGCTAATGATTCGTAATCTACAGCCACCGCCGGAAGCAAAGAGGTGTTAAACTCAAGCGAGGCGCACCCGTTCGCGATTGTTGTGCTGTCCAGCTGGCAATAAATTTGCAGCTTTGCTGAACTCGGCAACATTCTCCGATATTGTGGACTTTACAGGTACAGGGTAGAGGGTAAGACGAAACGGTGGCCAACGATTCGCTGTCTATTCTCACGGATAAGAGCAGTCACCAGGTCAGATTCGTAGCCGGTAGTGATGGGCAGCCGCTCGCTTGTCGCGTCTGGTTGGGTCGGGAAGAACTGCCGGTGGCCGTCTATCTGCATGGCATCGAAGGGCACAGCCAGTGGTTTCAAAACACCGCTAACGTCCTTTCCCAACGGGGAATCGCCGTTTATGCGCCAGACCGACGCGGAGCTGGGTTGAACCAGGGTGAACGCGGACATCTCCAAAAGTGCCAAGAGCTGCTTGCCGACATTGAAATAATCTTACGACTGGTGGCAGCTGAGAATGTTGGAAGACCGATTGTGTTGGTCGGTAATTGCTGGGGCGGTAAGCTTGCTTCAGTTTTGGCTCGTGTTGATTATCGCTGCACTGACGCAAAATTCCTTCCTCCGCTAGCTGGCCTGATTCTCATTTGTCCGGCGATTCATACTAAAGTAGATTTTGATTGGCGCATTAAACTGGATATCGGTTTATCTGTGTTGAAAGGCGATGTTCCGTCACGTGCACAATTAGAAATTCCCATAGAACCCACGATGTTTACCCAAGATCCGATGTACCTGGACTTTATCAAAAACGACCCTTTGCGCTTGATCAGTGCCAGCAAGAAGTTTTTCTTCGAACAATTCTTTCTTACAGTTCGAGCCAAACGCTCGGCCGGCAAGTTGACTTTGCCGACTTTGTTGATTGAGTCTGGACGCGATGAGATTGTCGATGTGTCGCTGCTCGATCGCTGGTTTGCAAATGTGCCAGCGCCGGACAAAACCAAGAAGTTGTTTGCCGAGGCCGCTCACAGCATTGAATTTGATCCTCTCTGGTTCGAACAATACTGTCAGCTTCTGGTCGAATGGATCATTGCTCGTGCACCAGGAGCAGTGGCATGAAAATTAGTTCCATAGACTCTTTTTTGATTACATTGCCTTTTCGGTTCTCGTTTAAGCATAGTCTTGCTTCTCGAGATCGTTCAGAGAACCTGGTCGTCAGGGTGACGATTGAACACAACGGTAGAACGTATGTCGGGTTTGGTGAAGGCATACCGAGAGATTACGTGACTGGGGAAAATCCAGCCGGTGCACTAGCTGCGGTTGCTAACCAGTACGCTCCGCTGCTGCTTGGCCAACAGTTCCCCGGTGCGGACGAACTGATCGCAGGTTTAGGTGAAGTCTGGAACCAACTCCGTCTGAGCAGCCGACCGCAGGGTGCTTCGTTCTGTGCTCTTGAGTTGGCTCTTTTAGACGCTGCCGGAAAGTGTGTTGGTAAGACCGTTTCGGAGTTGGTCGCTTGTCCAACTGCGCCCCTCCCTGATGCTATTACATATGGTGCAGTAGTTCCGTTTGGCGGTTCGAAAGCTTTGTCTGCCGTGCTCTGGTTCTATAAAGCCTACGGATTTAAAACAGTAAAGCTCAAAGTTGGTAAGGACCTGGAATTTGATTTGCATCGACTTAAGGTGGCGCGCAATCTGCTCGGTCGAGACGTCAATATTAGAGTCGATGCTAACTGTGCCTGGACGTATGACGAAGCTGTAAGGGCTGCGGAACAGATGCGAGCTTTCGGCGTCAAATCTTACGAGCAGCCACTTCCTGCCGATCGCTTTGATGAGTTGGCTGCTCTTACGAAAGTGTTACCCGAGCAAATTCTGGCGGATGAATCATTGTGCACTGTAGATGATGCGCACCACCTGGCTGAAAATAAGATTTGCAGCGCCTTCAACATTCGTATCTCGAAGGTGGGTGGAATTATGGCCGCTCGCCAGATTGCGGCGATTGCTCGTCAGTTCGGAATTGCCTGTCATATGGGGGCGCAGGTTGGTGAAAGCGGTATCCTGAGCGCTGCCGGGCGAGCGTTTGCCGCTATTGAGCCGCCGTTCGATAATTACGAGGGCTCAAACAACTTCTTTCTGCTCAAGCAAGACATTACAGATGAGAATTTAAATGTCGGATGGGGAGGACAGGGAAAAATCCTAAAAAATCACGGACTGGGAGTTAACGTGAGAAATCAACGTTTACAGCAGTACCTTAATTCCGAAACTTTAAGTAATCTCCAGCCACCGCTAGTTCCCGAGCGTATTGTGTGAGGCAATAAGTTGTTAAAGAACCTCGATATTTCAGTTGGCCAGTTGTTCCGTGCCTCTACGCATGTCAGACGTTTCAAGTCAGCTATGAACGATCCGCGTTCGGCGCAGGAACAGAAACTTCTTCAGATTATCAGGGCTAACGAGAATACCGCCTTCGGCAAGAAACATCACTTCGATAAGATCAATTCCATTGCGGATTATCAGAACCGTGTCGGCGCCAACAAATATGAAAATTTGCATCCGTACATCGAGGCTTTAAAAAATGGTGAGAAGAATCAGTTAACCGCCGAATCTCCGTTCATGTTTGCCACTACTAGTGGTACTACGGCTCAGCCAAAGTTTATTCCGATCACAAACTCGCATCTGAAAGATTATACGCATGCTTTCCAGATTCATAATTATCAAATGATTGTCGATCACCCTGAGTGCTCGGTTGGAAAGTTTTTGATCATAACCAGCAATGACGAAGAGGGCTTCGTAGAAAGTGGTGCTCCGTATGGGGCTGTCTCTGGATTGCTCAACAAGCGTCAGTCAGCCATACTGAAGCATCACTTTTCCGTTCCCTACGAGCTTTGCAAGATCAAAGATGTAGATATGAAGTATTACTTGATGTTGCGCATCGCCATGGCGCAGAATGTGACGGCGGTCATTTGTTGCAATCCGTCAAGCCTTCTGCTTCTAGCTGATCAGCTGAAAGAACACGCAGCAGATCTCGTTGCTGATATATGCGATGGTACCGTCAAATCTGTGTATGCGCCGCCTCCGCATTTAGCCGCTGCTTTTGCCCGATATCTCAAACCCAATCGCCAGCGAGGCATGCAGCTTCAACGTCTGCTGGAACAGCGAGGCACGCTCAGTCCGCAACTGCTCTGGCCTAACCTGAGCGGACTAATCTGCTGGAAGGGTGGACCCATGTCCTTCTATCTCGAGCGCTTGCCTGAGTCATTCGGCGATGTTCCCGTGCGGGATTTCGGCTACATGGCAAGCGAAGGACGCGGCTCTATCCCGCTCAGTTCAGATGGTGCCGGTGGTGTTGTTGCTCTCACCAGTCACTTCTTTGAGTTCGTTGCCGAAGAAGATGCTGATTCTGCTTCTCCAAAATTTCTTACGGCCGATCAGTTGCTCGTCGGTGGACGCTACTACATTTACTTTACGACTAACTCAGGTCTGTACCGCTATGACATCAATGATCTGGTGGAAGTGGTTGGCATGCAATCCAACGCTCCAATCATTCAGTTCGTTCGCAAAGGGCTAGGCATTAGCTCGATTACGGGTGAAAAATTGACGGAAGAACAAGTTCTGGTTGCTCTGCAAATGGCCGTGCGACAGCTTAATCTTGCCGAGATCACTCACTTCACATCAGAGGTAGAGCTTGGCTTCCCCCCTCATTACGTGTGTTTCGCCGAACTAAATTCCGGGCTGCCTGAGTCAGTCAAAAATGAATTCATTAGAATCTTTGATCACTCGCTCAAAATGCAGAATCCCGAGTATGCTGACAAACGCTCGACCAAGCGACTGGGACTGCCTGAACTGCGGACACTTCCTTCCGGAACTTACATGCGTCTCAGACAGCAGCGCGTTGAGGAAGGCGCTCCCGAGGCGCAGGTGAAAATTCCTTTGCTCAGCTCGCCGAAATCCTTTTCGCAGAGGTTGGAACTGTTGAAAACGACCTGTTGAGCAAAGGAAGCGACCTGTTGAACCGGGGGAGACGACCTGTTGAGCAAGGGAAGCGACCTGTTGAGCCAGGCATGATCGGAGGACATTTATATGGCAGATCCAACGCGCGGTGCGACGGTAGCAGTTACCGGTGCCAGTGGGCTGGTTGGCAGTCACGTGGCGGAACATCTAGCTAATCGAGGTTTTCACGTTGTCGCCGTGTTACGCAAGCCCCCTGAATTTTTGGAGAAATTTATCTCTTCATACGACGGTCAGGGCTCGATCAGAGTGGCCATTGCGGACATCGAGGACGCAGACGCTCTCAAGACGGCTTTTACTGGAGTACAAGCGGTTGTCCATGCGGCTGGTAGCGTCGATCCTTTTGGTTCTCGTCAGTCTATCTTTGCCACTAATGTCGGTGGCACTCAAAATGCCCTGAAGGCTGCTGATGCCGCAGGTGTGCGACATTTTGTTTTTATCAGTTCTTTGTCTGTTATCACAGGGCAGGGAGATCAATATGATGTCGATGAATCGGCCCCTCTAAGACCTTGTGGGGAATCATATGCTGACTCCAAAATTGAGGCTGAAACTGCCGTCATGAATTTCAGGGGCTCCAGTTCCATGCAGGTAACTTCGCTGCGTCCTGGATTTATCTATGGTCCACGTGAACGATCATGGATGCCGCGGTTGATCAATTCCATCGGTACTGGTAAGGCAATGCTCATCGATGGTGGTACCAAACAGACAAATGTAATTTTTGTAGGCAATTTAGCCAGAGCTGTCGAGCTTACTCTGTTCAACGAACGAACCTACGGTCAGGTGTACAACTTGACTGACGGACAGAAAATCTCGAAAAAAGAATTGTTTGATGCCATCGCTGATGGTTTGAGCTTGCCCCGTGTCACTAAGAAAGTGCCAGGTGCCCTGGCAAAGCTGGTTTGTCTGACTGTATCCGCCATCGCCCCGTCTCTTTCAATAGAAAAGCAGAGAGGCCTGGCGAGATTTTCGAAGGCGGCATTTCGTCTGGCGGCCGTTAATCAAGGATTCAGTGTCGCTAAAGCGGAACAAGATCTTCCTTATACCGAGCGTGTTCCCTTTCAAGAAGGCATGCGCAGTACTCTCGCGACCTTTCGCACATCTGATCAGGCTTTGTCGATTAAGCCTACCAGTGGAGCGCTTTCAAGATGATATTGAATCCCGTTGTGGCATTTCTAATTGATTATTGTCAGCGTCACAAACACCCAGTCAACGCCGTTTTGCATGTATTCGGTGTGCCAGCCGCATTTTATGGTATCTATCTTCTTTTTGTTGGGCAAGCCGGACTGGGGTGTTTACTGATCTTTTTCGGCTATTTATTTCAATATCTTGGTCATCGGGCCCAGGGAAACGAAGTTGGCGAGGTCACCTTGATCAAGAGCATCTGGCGTAAGTTAAACAAGAGAGGATCATGATGACGGGCCTTAAAGAGCAACGTGTGCTGGTCGATGGTGCTACTGGTTATCTTGGCTGTCATCTGATCCACAAGCTTTGTCTCTCCGGCTCAGATGTGCGGGCACTTGTTCATCCAGGTGCCCGTAGTGCAGACGTTGACCTTTTGAAAAATTTTGGCGCAGAGATTTTTACGGCAGACCTCAGTGTTGCAAATCCGGAAATGACAGAATTGACCGGACAGGCGTTTTCTGGATGCACTTCGGTAGTGCACTTGATTGGTAGTGTGGCGCCGAAAAAGGGCGAGCGTCTGGAAGATTTGCACACAGGGCAAACGCGCAATTTAGTAGCTGCTTGTAAAAAGGCTGGTGTCAAGCGCATTGTCATGATTACATCGCTTGGCGCCAGGCAGGATGCCGATAACTCTTACCACGCAACAAAGTGGATGGCTGAAAACGAGATTCGCAAAAGTGGTCTGGAATTTGTGATTTTGCGTCCACCGTTGTTATTTGGTCGCTTAACTGGAAAGCGCGACAGCAAGCTGGTCAATCGCTACAGAGAGATAATCTTGAATAAGAAAGTCGTGCCTCTTATAAACGGTGGAAAGAATAAGATCCAACCCCTTTTTATAGGCGATTTAGTCGAAGCTATTTGTCTATCATTGGAATCCGATGAACAGGGCGTCGTCAATCAGACTCTTGAAGTTGGTGGACCGCAAGTTATGACGTTGCAGAAGTTTGTTGAAGAGTTCATGGATGCCCTCAACGTGCGCAAGCCTATCGTTGCTTTACATCCGGGAGTAGCGAGCCTTCTGGCTGTTGTCTGCGAAGCTGTGCAGACGGTGCCTACGGTTAACCGCGATCAAGTTAAGCTGGCATTGTCAGACAATGTATGTGCAGAAAATGCCTTACTGAGCGTTTTCAAGCTGGATCCGACGCCTGTAAAGAGAGCTTTTGAAAGTTACAATTCTGCAGATTCTGAAGTTGGTGCCGTTAAGTTATGAGTTTTAGCTGGTGAAGCGGGCACTAGTGCTTTTTTCTGGACTTTCTTGAGTTTTTAACTGATATCAGCTTAAGCTCGCTAAATCTTTCCAAAACTCCCTGATATTCAGGAAACTGCAAGATTTTTCGTCCTTGCTGACAAGGCCCCTAACTGGCTTGCCTCGGATACACTATCTTCAGGATAGTTCGTCGAACCTGTTTCCTTTGAGCATGGTCCGACAGAACGGAGCAATTGCCGTTGGTAGACCACGAAAAACAAGAGAAAAAGATTCTGGTGACCGGAGCCACAGGCTTTATTGGTTCCAAACTGGTTCGGCGTTTACACGAACTTGGTCATCATGTGAGAACTTTTGGGCGTAGCAGCGGACTCTCCAATCAGTTTGCCGGTATGAATATCGAGCACTACGGTGGAGATATCACCAATCCGGAGCAAGTATCGTCGGCGGTGCAAAATTGCGATGTGATTTTTCATTTGGCCGGGTTGGTTTCATATAAGAAGCGCGACATTCAGCGACAGTTCGGTGTAAACGTGCTCGGTACTCGCAACGTTCTTGAAGCGGCGCAGAAGCACCATGTCAAACGGGTTATTCATACAAGTTCCGTAGCCGCCATAGGCATACCGCCACGCGGAGAAATCGGCACTGAGGAACTCGAATACAATTTGCTTGGAAAAGGGCTGAATTACTGCGATTCGAAGTACGAAGCTGAATTGCAGGTCAGGCACTTCTATCAAGAGGGTGTCCCGGTTCTCATGCTCAATCCGGGCATTATTTTTGGAGAAGGTGATACACATCCTCATCATCACGCTATTTTCGAGTCGATGTCTAAGGGAAATCTATTTGGCGTTCCCCCTGGCGGCATTCCATTCTCTGATATCGACGACGTTGTCGATGCGCACATCACCGCAATGACTAAAGGACGGCTCGGCGAGAGGTATGTTCTGGTCAGTGCCAATTTGAGCTTCCGTGATGCAGCGCTAGTTTTCTGCAATCAGATGCACACGAAACCTCCTGCATTCGAATTTCCGGGATGGCTTCTGGTTGCAGCCGGTACGTTTTGTGAAAATGTCTTGCCAAATTTGCCCAAATTGAAAATTGGCAAACTGACTATCTCCAAGCCTATCAATGCTCCACTCACCAGGCAACAGACCTGGTTGAGCCAGCACAAGATCTTTTTCAGTTCTCAGAAAGCAATCGACGAATTGGATTTTCATCAGACTGCATTTGAAGAGACTGTTAGGCGAACGGCGCCTTATTATCTGGGCGTTCAAAGGAATCGATTGGGAATAAAAGATGCCGGTGCCACAAGCGGGCAGGCGTAGGGTGATTCTAAGTTGTTACCGGCATAAATGGCGGGTTGACGATGGCGCCGATTGCTATTTCAGAGCTTGCCTCACGATTTGAAATTTGAACTATCCGGGTAAGATGCGAAGTAGCTTCTCACCCAGGGCTTTCTACTTGAACAGTAACTCCGCGCAGACATCGCCGCAGTCACCAGTCAAACTTTATCCATGGATTGTTAATCGATTCGTAGATTTTTTCTTTGTCTACGGAGGACTGGTCTGGATTTTTTTGCTCGTAAATTTGCTTGTTCTTGGTTGGAGTGTTCCGTCCAGTGCAAATTCCGGAACTCCTTTTGCAAGAGCCTTGCTAGTTGCGGTGTTATTAGGGCAACATCTTTTTGCTGATTCTCACACGGCCGCGACTTATTTACGTATTTATCCCGGTGCCGACAGCAGGCAGCGTTTTGAATTTTTTACGAAGTATTTGCCACTCGCTCTGGTGCCGACTTTTTTTTATGGACTGATCGCTCCTGGTGGTGCGGGTGATCTTATTTATCTCTACCTGCTTTTAGTATTCTGGCACTATGCGGCCCAGAGTTTTGGAATCTCTCTGATCTATTGCTATAAGCGTGGTTATTTTCTGAAGAGCTGGGAGCGTGAGACTTTCAGGTGGTTTGTCTATACCATGATCATTTTTATTTTTATTCGCATGTTGACCTTTCGCGAATTCAGTCCACATGCGTTTCTCGGCATTAGATGCCCATTTTGGGGACCTCTTCCAGTTTGGCTATATCAAGTTTCTCAGCTCGTTTTTATTGTAGTATCAGCTCTATTCTCAATCACGCTCGTCAGGAAGACTCTCATAGAAAGAAAGCTGCCACCATTTCCATCGATTTTGCTGATTGCGACTGTAGCTTTGATTGGTTTTAGCCAGGGGGCGCTGAACTCAATGTGTTGGCTGTACGGACCTGCTTTCTTTCATGGCAGTCAGTACATTGCCGTTTCTATGGCGTACTACCTGAAAGAGCGTGGGTTGCCTGAGGGAGCGCCTCCAACGGCGGTAACTGCATTGTTCTGGAAGTCCTCTACATTCGAGTATATGGGACTGATAGTTTTGTCAGGCGTGTTCATTTACGTTGGTATACCGCATTTCTTCCAGCAAATCGGATTTGATTTCGCATCCGTAGCCGTCGTCTGTCTCGCTGTATTTAATTTCCATCACTTCGCTACTGACGCGGCAATCTGGAGACTGCGCGATCCAAATCAGCGCCGAATACTTCTCGCGTAGAAAAATGATTCGTCAGAAATTGGCCGCGTTAGACTTCTTTTCTAGCTTTGATTTGTTGGAGTTATTTGGGCGTGATTTGCTGCCAGGTGCTGGTGGACTCACCACCCGTCGTTTGAGTGGCTGTGTTGCCTACAGTAGCGGCAGTTTTCGCTGTGTAAATCAACTCAAGCAGAGTGCGGTAATACTTTTGCACTCGCGGATCGCGATTTTGCTGTCCGATTGTCAGTTGTGTCATCGCTTCAGGGAATTTTGAGTCATATGCATAGGCTTTGATTAAGTCGCCTCGTGCCGCATCGTTCCTTGGCTCTACCGCCACTACTGCTTTGAAAGCATCTTGAGCGGCGGTGTAGTTGCGTAAAGATAGGTAGGCTTCGCCTAAATTGAAGTTGTCGAATGTCGTTGGTGCATTAGGTTTGAGCATGTTGGTCAACAGTACGAGTTGATTGAGTGCTTCGGCTGGTCTGGCGATACGGATCAACGCATAGGCGAGATAACGCCTGGCAACTATGCTGTTAGCGTCAGCGCGTACGGCTTCGTTCAGCAATTGCACTGCGTTTGCAAACTGATTTTTACGCATCTGGTCGTAGGCTCTGTTCAGCAATGCCTGGGCGGCGGCGTTAGCGGGTCTGAAACTGACGTTGCCGCCTGGTGCAGACTTTGTGGCTGTGCTCGAGACGGTTGCTGAAGGGGTGGACTGCGTGACGGTGGTGCTGCTGGTCGTTGTGGTCGTTGTGGCCGCAGGCTGCGGCTGGGTAGTGACAGTAGTCGTTGTAGTCGTAGTGATCGCGCCAGGTTTCTTGACTGGATAAGTCTGTACGTACTTAGAGCGGTCGAATACAGGCTTCGGGGTGTCTTCATCAGGGGGCGGCGGCGGCAGCGTGTCACCGTCCGCCAGGGCCGCTAAACCACACGTGCCAGCTAGTAAGAATGCGGACCCGACCATCGTCAAGTAACGAATCGACTTGTTTACCGAAACCATCTAAAGCCTCCGCGAGGATGGACTGCAACACCAGTGTCATCTTAACACCTGTGCCAAAATTACCCCATTTACTATGTTCCTTGACAATCAATTTCGGTTTTAAGCTGATATCAGTTGAAAACTTGTCTTTATATCTAAAAGCTCGTCTCTGTAAGGCTTTTCGGAATCTGCTTGACTTCGAAAAGTGTCGAGATCTGGCGGTTTTATTTTCATCGTATGTCTGTAAATGAAATGCATTCGGGCTGAATTTTCACGAGGTTAAGCTGATATCGGTTGAAAATCGAAGCTACCTCTTTCACAACCCGGCTGAACGTACTTGAAAAGTCACTCTTCAGCCAATTCGACTCTTGAATTACTGGCCGCCAGAGTCTGGTTCAGCTTGTGTAAAATTCCAAGCAGTAGTTCCGATTCTCGTTTGGTGGGATTGGCGTTTTGGTAAAAACGTCGAATCTCCTTTGTGACAACCTTTTTGTTGAAAGTGCGCGAAAATTCAATACGTTCTAGCAATTTGTCGAGTGACTGAAATAGTTCATCGTTGTCTTTCCCGGTAGGCAAGGTCGTCTTTTGAGCCGCCTGAATTGACTGTGAAGGTGCTGAACTTGTCAGGGCACAGCTTTTTGAGAGCTCATAGGCGATGATGCACGCTGCTTGCGCAACATTCAATGAAGGGAACCGACTGGAGGTCTCTATCTTAACCAGGATATGACAGAGACTGATTTCATCGTTAGTAAGACCGTTTCGCTCGTCACCGAGTACGATAGCTAGTTTGTTGCCGCTGATCGCTTCAATCTTCTCGATCGAGTGGGAGAGTGACACCAGCGGTTGTGTTCGTTGTTGTCCTGCCGTCGTACCGATGACATAGGTGATATCCTGCAGCGCGTCACTGAGAGTTTCGAAATTTTCCGCTCTCTTGAGCACTTCAAAAGCTCCCACAGCCATTTTTCGAGCCTCGGCATCCTTGTAATTTTTGGGAGCCTGGACTAATCGTAAATTCTCAAAACCGAAGTTCATGCATGCTCTGGCCACCGCGCCAATGTTTCCTAAAAAGTTAGGTCGCACCAAAATGAAGTTTATGTCTTGCGGATCGAGAGAGTGATTCATCTTATATTAGGCTGTCTTTGAAGATAATTTTGATTTGCCTTTCCGCCGTGCTTTGTGCCATCTGGCTTTTAGACCCGTAGATGTTATCGCTGTAAATCCAACACAAAACAGCCATGCTCCACAAATGATTTTGATGATGGTGTGAGCAGAGTACTGGATCGTTATTTGCTCGATTCCTACAGCTGTGAGAGTGTATACAGCTGCTGTCAGGGACAGTATTGCTCCGTACACTTTACCTCTCACGTTAGCGCCGAATTCTTTTTGCATTAGTGAGTTTATGCTGATTAAGGTAGTGGCGCCCGCGGTGCCCACGCTGAGTAAGAAAAGCCTTAGCAAGGAGGAAGTGTTCCCAATAGCTATGAAAATTAGGCAAGCTAATGCGGTGCAGAGAGTGCTGTAGCCAATCAATCTACTGGGCTTTGTGCGTCTGAGAAATGTTAGTGACGCGATCGCACCGGCTATGAATCCTGTCGCCAGAGTCGCGAATATGTTTGAAATCTGGGCATTATTGAATTGGGTGTTTTGTATACAAAACACAAGGAAGAGGCTGAAGAAAATTCCATGTGCCAATTGCACTATGAATGACATTCTGAACAGAGCAATAGAGCCTTTCTTTACTCTAAAAAGCTTCGCCAAATCTTGTTGATCACCTCCGATCGGCGATAGCGCCGCAGTACTTGATCGACTCATGCTCCAGAAGAAGACCATGGCAAGAAAGTACATTAAGGCGACTACGCGCAAGGATTCATGAGGTAGCCAGATCTCTGCAAGAGCTGGAGCACAAACTACAGCGCTCAGTGTAGCGGACGTGTTGACCAGTAGTAAGGCGGCATTGGCCGAGCGAGATTGTTCGAACCGTGAAAGCAGTCGAGGCAGGAGCGCGAAATCGAGAATGCTCGAGCTGACAGTGCACATACAGAGCGCAAAGATGGTCGAAGGAATGATTATTCCGGTTGCACCAAATGACACAAGTACGGTCGGAATACCGATCATGAGTAATCCACGCAGAGCGCTAGTAAAGATCAGGAGTTTGCGATTGTCTCGACTGTCGACCAGGGCACCAAATCCATAGCTAAAAAGTACGAATGGCATCAAAAGCGCCAGGGTATTCGAGCCGAGCCCTTGTCCATCAGGACCTGACATTACGACTGTGGAGAGCAACTGCACCTGGGCTAAGCGGTCTGCAAAAGTCGCCACGCCGGTGCCAAAAAGATATCGAGCTAGTTGCCAATTCACCAGGCTTGTCTCAAGTAATAGCTTCCGGTCCACTGCGCCGGTCTATGATGTCTGAATCATACTCCCTATGCGCCTTTAGCGGCATAAAAAAATCAGTCAAGGCGTCCTGTTGGTGCATATTTCAATGTGGTACTAGAGCTATAGAATTACTATATAAGCGGTCGAGCATGCGACAATGTGCAAACTAATTGGAGAAAGTTCTTGTTGTTCTTGGCGTCAACCAGCTGTCAGCGCGCATCGTTTCTTGCTTTCATTCTTGCCCTCAATTGTCTTCAGGCGGAATCAGTCGAAGTCAAAGATAAAATGTTGCAGAGCTATGTTGCTTATCGTCAGGTATATTCAACTGAAACTGACAAGCATTTGAGTCTGGGGATGACCACCGGAGCCGCAGATGACTGTCCAGCCGTTGCAAATTCACAGACGACGGAGAATGCTTTGCTGAGAAGTTCGTCGACGACTGCACCTACGGCTGACCCTTCCTCTGGCGACCAGTCTGTGTCTGATGTTCTGAAGGCGGAACAAAAAAGAGAGAAGGAGCTGCTCGAACTTTCTAAAACCAAAAAAGGCGTCAAGGTCGGCAATGCGCCTTGCCTGACCTGGCTGCCTCCTGATGGCAATACAAGAGCGGTGATTCTTTGTGTGCATGGATTGGGACTTCACAACGGAACTTATGCCGATTTTGGTCAGGTCATGTCCAGTAAGGGATTTGCAGTTTATGCAATCGATGTTCGTGGATTCGGCTCCTTTATGGAAGCTAAAGGGCGCGAGAATGTGGATTTTGATGGTTGCCTGAACGATGTCCAGGCGACGCTAAAGGTGTTGCATCGTGCTCACAAGGGATTGCCGGTCTATTTGCTTGGAGAGTCTATGGGCGGGGCAATCGCACTGCGGGCTACGGCTATTTATCCCGAGCTTGTTGATGGGCTGATTTCTTCGGTGCCTGCCAACGATCGTTTCAGGCAAAATCACACGCGATTAAGTGTTGCCATTCATTTGCTGGAAAATCCAGATAAACCATTTGACGTCGGCAAAGACATTGTTTCGCAGGCGACAAATAAACAAGATCTGCGTGATCAGTGGTGCAAGGATCCTCTCAATAAGCTGAACTTGTCGCCGAAGGAACTTTTGCAATTTCAGCATTTCATGAATCAAAATCATAAGGCGGCCAGGCTAATCCAGGTGACACCGGTGTTGTTTGTTCAAGGCTGCAATGACAAATTAGTCAAGCCCATGGGAACAGTTGAGTTGTTTAATGAGCTGGCCACCAAAGACCGACGGTTGGACTTGCTTCCAAATACGGAACATCTGATCTTCGAAGAAAATCAATTTACGGCGGAGGGGATAAACAAAGTGATTGATTGGATTGACGCACATCTGGTACCTGATAATGCAACTGGAGTGGACGGCAAGTCTCGCACCGCATCTGGTGCGGAATCTAGTGTTGGATCAGTGAATAAGGTGCCCACATCACCTACAAATCGATCTGACGGCACTGCTGGTATCCAATCGTTTTAGTGGGAATGTCATCATTTGGGTGAGAGCAGGAGATTCTATTTGTGCGTAAACTAGTCCGAATTATTTTTTTTGTAATGCCATACCTCTTGTCACTGTTTCTGCCTCCGTTTAATGCCGCTGGTGCGGCTGTTGACTCACTTACTTGTGGGAAACAGTGCATGAAGCGAGGTCAGTACAAGCATGCGCTTAGCGATTTCCAAATGGCTGTAAAAAAATCGCCAAAGAGTTGCGAGGGACACCTGCTACTTGGACAGGTCTACTGCAAATTGAAGCAGTATAAAAATGGCAAAGAACAGTTACGTCTGGCAATTCGCTATGGGCACGGTTCGACAAATGCTCAACAGGCGAATGTTGAGATGATGAAATTGCCGCAGGAATTAATTGCACCTAAAACGGGACCTGAGACGCAGAAGCTTGCAACGATTTTAAGCACACAATCTGGCGGAGGCAATTCTCCCAGACCAACGGTGATTGATTTTTATGCTACCTGGTGCAATCCGTGTCAGCAATTGCACACGATTTTGGAAAAGGCGAAAGTCGAGTACGGCGATAAACTAGCTGTTATTCGTGTTGATGTGGATGATGAGAAGAACCAGAATCTGATTGATCAGTATGATGTCAGTCCGATACCGACGCTTGTATATTTAGACGCTCATGGCCAGGTCGTTTCCTTTTCAGTCGGATACCCCGGTGAGGCCGCCATTAACCAGGAATTGAAGAAAATTCTCGCATCAGGGCTGTAAAGAGTGTGCCATAACCCGCGATTAACTATTCGCCTGTTTGCTTGCAGCTGAGGGGTATTATATGAGCGGTTGTTTGAGGAATATGTAAAGCAGTCTGACCTGTACGATTGTTCTATTTATTCCATTTGTTCGATTCGATCTTTTGTTCTGTCCGTTTTGTTCTGTCCGTTCTGTCGCTCTATCCGTTCTATCTGTTCATCTGTTGACCTGTTTGACCGTGAGAGTGGTTGCTCGAATTCTGGAGAGTGCGCTTTGAAGCCTGTTGAAGTGGCCGCAGATTGGGAATCTGCCCGAAAATTACCGACCCGAGTCGAAGCAAAGAGGCAGCCTAATATCTTCGCTGGCGGGTCAATTGTTGAGAGTGCCATATTTTCTGGAGTTGAGGTTTTAAGGATAAGTGCCTGGCCCGAAGGGCACACAGCCCCTCCTCACTCGTTTGCTGTTATCCATGCGACGTCGTCCAGTCAGGCAGAGGAACTCGGAGACCCGCATGAAGAAGAACCATGGCCCGACGACATGGAGGACGAACTGGATGGACCAGATCGTCGGGTTGATCAAAAGGGAGATGAGTTCGCCAGGGAGTTCGCCGACGTAGTCGCAGAGGGACATTGGCAGGCAGTCCTTGAGCCGAGCTTGCCCCTGAAGCTTGAATGGCAGCAAACGTCTGAATCTAGCTGGCATTTCTTTTTCGACCTGGCTCCTGGTGCCCGCTGTCTCGGTCTGGGAGAGAGGAATTCATCGCTGAATTTACGCTCAAGCGCTCATACACTCTTCAATACTGACAACCATTTGCACATCGAGTCGATGGATTCGATGTACAAGTCAATTCCGTTTTTAATAGTCGAGCAAGGTCAGCAGTATATCGGCTTGTTTCTGGATTCGCCGGCGCGCCAACGTTGGGAGCTTGACACTCTCATGAACTCACAAGGTTCGGTCGAATTACTGTCTCGGCGTGGATGGCAGCTCTATTGCATTGGTCCGACCACGTTGCCGCAGATCGTAAAAACTTTTACAACTTTGACGGGACGCGCTAAATTGCCGCCTATGTGGGCTATTGGACATCAGCAGTGTCGCTGGAGTTATCCAGATCAAGACACCGTGATTCGAATCGCTCATGAGTTCAGGCAAAGACAGATTCCGTGCGATGGTATCGTCCTTGATATCGATTATATGGACGATTATCGCGTCTTCACTTCTTCGAAAGAGCGTTTCCCTGACTTCAAAGACCTTATCGCGGACTTGAATCGCAATAACTTTAAGGTGACTGCGATTATTGATCCAGGTGTCAAAGAAGACGAGAAATTTTTCGTTTTCACCGATGGTGTCAAGCATGACTATTTTTGCAAGAAATCAGATGGCAAGCCGTTTATCGGTGAGGTCTGGCCGGGAAGATCTGCGTTTCCTGATTTTCTCAAACAAGAAGTGAGGATGTGGTGGGCAGCGCAACACGGCTTCCATACCGAAAACGGAATTGCCGGAATCTGGAATGACATGAATGAGCCGGCCATTTTCAAAAATCAGGAGCCTTTAGATTGGTCAGCCGAAGCGCTTCCTGATGATAAAGATCAGCTGTTTTTGCAGGAAACGCCGGAAGGAAAGATTGGTCACTTCGAGGTGCGAAATTTATACGGAAGCATGATGAGTCGCTCCAGCTTTGAAGGCATGCTGGCTCTACGTCCAAACCAGCGGCCTTTCGTATTGACACGGTCCGGTTACGCCGGAGTGCAGCGCTATGCCGCAGTTTGGTTGGGTGATAACATGTCGTGGTGGCATCATCTGGCTCGCAGTATTCCCATGCTTTTGAACATGGGTCTTTCTGGTGTCGCATTTAGTGGCGTTGATATCGGTGGATTCGGACACAATTGCTCAGGTGAGCTTTTGACGCGGTGGTACGCCCTGGGGATGTTTTATCCGTTCTTTCGAAATCACTGTTGGATGAAAGGCGATGCCCAGGAACCATGGGCCTTTGGACCGATCGTAGAAGCGCACTGCAAGAAGTTTATTGAAACCAGATACAGATTATTGCCGTACATCTATTCACTTTTTTGGGAGAATTATCGCAGTGGAGCTCCGTTGATGAGACCCATGTCGTGGCATTATCCCGAAGATCAGTTTGCTTGCGAACTGGACGATCAATTTTTATTTGGCGAGAGTATGTTGGTCGCTCCGATCTTAGAGCGTGGGAGAACGTGGCGCAGTGTCTATTTGCCGGAAGGTCTCTGGCATCCTTTTGAAGGAGGCGAACCGCTCCAGGGAGGCAAGGTCCACAAAGTTCAGTGGACTCTAGATGCAATTCCGGTTTTCGTCAAAGATGGTTCGATTATTCCAATGGCAGATATTATCCAGAGCACTGCGGAATATGCTGAAGTTCCGGTTACCTTTCAGTGTTTTGGGAAATCTGGAAAAGGAATCTTCGTTGAAGACGATGGCCTGTCATTTGATTATGAGAACGGTGATTACAACGAGTGGAGACTTAAAGTCGACGAGGGGCAATTCACTGCCCAACCAGTTGAGTTGGGGTTTGATTCGATGAGAAGTAATTATCAGCTCCGCTGTAATGGAAAGACTGAATCTG
The DNA here is from genome assembly GCA_003963305.1 of Candidatus Melainabacteria bacterium. Taxonomy (NCBI): domain Bacteria; kingdom Bacillati; phylum Candidatus Melainabacteria; species Candidatus Melainabacteria bacterium. The sequence continues at coordinate 40,595 of RXJR01000030.1, forward strand.
TAACGCTCTCCATACATTAATGCAGGTGGAGCTGGTTAGTTCGCTTCAGTTTCGGTTTTCTTTGAAACTGATGCAGTAGTTGTCTATCAAACTAGCACTAGGTGTTGCCTGCTAAAATTGCGAAAGCGGTCGTCGCTCGACCGTCTAAATCTCTGGAGATTCTCGATGGATGGCATCGACGAGCCTAAGCTCAACATTTTTATCGCCGATGACCACGAGATAACTCGTGTCGGTCTGCGTTTGACTCTCGAGCAGGTGCCAGGATTTTCGGTCGTTGGCGAGGCGGCAGACGGCAAAATGACTGTCAAAAAAGTTGTCGAGCTAAAGCCTCAAATCGTTTTAATGGATATTGGTTTGCCTTTGATGGATGGGATTGATGCCACCACTAAGATCAAGCAGGATGTGCCCGGAACACGCGTTATTATGCTCACCTCGCATGATAGTGATCGAGATATTTTTGCCGCTCTAGGGGCGGGTGCCGACGGCTACTGTTTAAAAGAAGTATCTGGTCCGCAACTGATAATGGCTATTCGCGCTGTAGCAGATGGTGTGGCCTGGTTGGCACCCGGCGTTGCCAGCCGGGTCTTACGTGCCTGCGCTTCTGCTTCTCCCTCTCCCGGTGCTAATGGCGCCCGGGTTCACTCAATTACATCGCCTCTTTCTCAACGAGAGTTGGAGGTTCTTAAGTTGGTTGTAGAGGGGTTAACCAATCAAGAAATAGCTGGGAAATTGATTCTCAGTGTTGAGACCGTCAAGACGCATATGCGCCATATTATGGAGAAACTGGCTGTATCTGATCGTACGCAGGCGGCTGTCAAGGCGATGCGAGAAGGGCTTCTATAGTTTTTGGTTTTGCGATCAGCCCGTGGCCGGATCAATGTAGGGAGCAATGCAATAAAAAACCGCGCGTTTTCCGCGCGGTTTTTTATTGCATTGCTAGCGTTCTTTTTAGTGAGCGCGTGCTGCCGATGCCGCTGATGTGTTAGTTGGCAGCAATGGTGCGCAATTGATGTTGTAGATTGGATCAATAGCCTTAGGTACGTTGACATTGTTCAGAGCGAAATTGTTGAAAACTCCGTTCACATATGTTCCGTCCGTGCCAAGGTTCACCAGTGCTGTACCGATTCCAAGCAATTGGAAATTGGTTGCGTTTTTGCCTGGATCGCAACCAATCAAATTGACCAGGTAACCACCATTGTACAAGTCGGTCAGCGTTGTATTGGTGACTAGCGAGACGCTAATCGACTTGTTCTTGATGGCATGGTTCGTGAATGCGGTGGTGCCGGTAACGAAACTGCTTGGAACGAAGCTGATACCATATTTGGTGCAGCCCCAGTTGTTTACCCAGCTGTATGCAACTGCTTGATCGATGGCTGCATCACCTGTAAATGTGAACGGATAAACTGTGGCAGTATGGCTGAAGGTGCCTTGAGGCAATGGTGAGGTGAATGTTGACAAGTCAGTCAGATCGAGATTTGCAACTGGTGTGAATACGACACCGCCCGCATAGCCGCCTGTGAGTGAAGACACTTCATTGACTCTGAGGTTGAGTGGGAACCCAGGTCCTGCCTGGAAGCTGGCTTGTGTGAGCGAGTCAGTTCCGCATTCGGCAGGGAAAACATAAGTCTGACCGAGAGTTAGACCCTGATTGATAAACTTTGCCGGATTTTTGGCTTCCACATTGGACATGCCAAAACCAGCGACAACTGCTACAAGCGTTAGGCTCGCGGCTAGTAATTTGGACAACTTCATGCACTCCTCCTTTGCTCCTGATGATGTCAGGAATTGGATCTTGTATTTAGACAGAGACTCCAGTGTTTCCATAAGTCTTGAGGCTACAAATCACCTGCTGCACCAGTAAATATAACTTATTGCAGATGAATCAACCATAAACACTTACCCATTAGGGTAACATCGAAATCATCTTGGCATGTTGCTAAATAGCGATTGTTTCAAAATTCTGAGATATTCGCCGCATTATTCGCCGGTATCATATTTGGTGATAGATTTGCATTGTCGCCGGATCTCAAGTGGTGCTTGTTCACCACTAAGCCGACATGAACAGTAGCAAGAAAACTTAGGGCCGCAAATCCGCTGGGTCGAACCGGCTTGTGTTTCTTCATGTTTCTGCATCTGTGCAACCATATACGATGGGCGATTGCATATTCTCTAATCAGCTGTTGGAACCATTTGCGGTGCCCTTTTGGCTAGCAGAAATTAGATAGACCGACCAGTTCTTTGCCCCTAGGCAGAATCATGAGTGGCAGGAGTCTGCTTCTGACACGGCAAAACGCTCGCTAAGGCGAGCGTTTTACGTACTGATCATCTCGTCTGTTGTGTCGTTAAGCGTTCCGAATTTCCTCGGATACAACGCTCTGGTCCATTCAGGTTGCTCAGGCTAAATCGCGCCGCGGCGGTTGAATCCACGTGACAACAATGCTCCAAGGAAAACGCAGATGGCAGAACCTAAGATGCAGGGAATTAACGAAACACCTGCCAGGTCGGGACCGACGTGTCCAATCATACTTCCGCCTACCCAGGCTCCGATGATACCGACGATAGCCGAAGTGAGAAATCCGCCAGGAATTGCACCAGGTACCAATCTCTCAGCTATCCAAGCGCATGCCGCTGCGACAATCAAAAATAGGATGAAACTCAAAATTCCCATAAATCCTCCAGGCTATTCGCTCAAATCTTGTGACCCAGTGAATGAAGGTTTATCGGGACAAAAAGTTCCAAAAATACCGAGTGATTTTTCATCGACTTTTGCCGATCTCCAATTGAGCCGGGTTTCCAGTAAACCTGGACAGAGTTGTCCCAGGCAAAGGCGGTCGGTTGATCACGCGGTAGGTCTCACCGCAAGTACCTGCGCGGAGACTCTTTACGACCGTCTGATCGCACAGACCCGTCGCACAGAGAAACGTCAAGGTGGTTTGGTTTAATCCCGCATTGCTGTACTGTGCGCACCGTATTAGAGTCGACCTGTTTTACTTGCCATTTCTCTTAAGCGCTGTATGCGTTCAGCTGTGGGCGGATGCGTCGACATCAGTTGAACGAACCAGCTCTGAGGATCTGGCGGAATGATGTAGAGGGACGAGAGGGCCGGGTTAGCATCTTGAAAAGGAATGGCTCTGGCTGTCTGGTCAATTTTGGCGAGTGCATTTGCCAATGCCAGAGGGTGACCGCAAAGTTCGGCACCACTGGCATCAGCTTCGAATTCTCTCGACCTCGATATAGCAAGGTTTATTAGAGTTGCAGCGATTGGAGCCAAGATGGCCATCAACACAACAAAGATTGGATTTGAGCCTTCTCGCCTGTCATCTGAATAGCTACCGAGATAGTATCCGTAGTGAGCGACGGTGGTTACCACAGATGCCAGAACGGCAGCTATTGTTGTGATCAGTACGTCGCGATTTCGTACATGGGCTAGCTCATGAGCCAGCACGCCTTCCAACTCATCCCAGTTGAGAAGCCTCATGATGCCCTCTGTTACAGCTATCGAGGAGTGCTCTGGGTCCCGACCTGTGGCGAAAGCATTTGGCGAATCTGTTGGAATAACGTAGATGCTCGGCACGGGAATTTGTGCATGGCGAGCGATGCGTTCCACTATGTCGTACAACTCTGGCGCTTGCTGTCGTGAGACTGGTTGAGCGTTACTCATGCGCAGAGCAATTGGCGCTGAAAACCAGTAGCTGAATACATTGGTACAGACGGCAAAGAAAAATGCCACAGTGATGCCGTCTCGTCCGCCCAGCACGCCGCCTATGGCGACGATCAGTGCGGTTAAACAGCCCATCAGAACGAGAGTCTTAAGTGTGTTCATTTGATTTCCCTTCAAGAACTCTACTAGTTTTATGTAATCCAAACCAAACGGCAAGAGGTCGTTTTTTTCTGAACTCTTAATCTTGCAGCCTGGCAGCGTTTTGCCTCTTTTCTCAAATCTCAACCGAAATCCACATTAGCCTATAAATTCGCTCTGAGGGCAGGTATGCGTGCACGGGCGCAGGTAATCTTAAGTTGATATCGCTTGAAATTCGAAGGGGCGTCGGAAGTATTGATTGTGTTTGCGTTTCATCGATCAGAGAATGATTTGACGACTGTCACCTGTAGTCACCGAAAGTCTATAATTTCAGTCGTATCAGGGTGATGTTCTCGGCAACTGCAAGGAAAATATGTTTTGACTAAACCTACTCGCGTCGAGCGCGACTCTATGGGAAGCATGGATGTTCCAGCTGACGTCTATTACGGCGCCAGTACTCAGAGAGCGGTACTTAACTTCCCGATCAGTGATTTGCGATTGCAGCGTTCCTTCATCAAGGCGCTCGGTTTGATAAAGTACGCCGCTGCTGAAATAAACGAGGAATTCGAGGATATCGATGCAAAGATCTGCGGTGCTATCAAATTAGCTGCGCAGGAGGTTATTGACGGAGTGCTTGACAATCAGTTCGTTGTGGATGTTTTTCAGACCGGCTCCGGAACATCAACTAATATGAACGCTAACGAGGTTATTGCCAATCGTGCCATTGAAATTCTCGGTGGAAAGCGTGGGGAACGGACCCTGGTTCATCCCAATGACCATGTAAATCATGGTATGTCATCGAATGATGCAATTCCGACTGCAATTCACATCGCTGCTTTGATTGATATTAGAGAAAGACTTCGTCCTGCGCTTGCCCGGCTTGAAAGGACTTTGCGGCAAAAGTCGAATCAGTTTATGAATGTGATAAAGACTGGTCGCACACATTTGCAGGATGCCACGCCGATACGCCTTGGGCAGGAGTTCCTGGGTTATGCCGGGCAGTGTGAACGCGCTCTGGCGCGTCTTGATCATGCCGAGGAACGGCTATCGGAAGTCGCGCTTGGAGGAACTGCAGTCGGAACTGGAATCAATACACGACCGCAGTTTGCAGGCAAGGTTCTCGCGAGGGTCTCTGAAATATCTGGGGTTAGAGTGAAAGAGACAGAAAATCACTTCCAGGCGCAAAGCACTTTAGATGAAATCGTTGAGGTCTCGGGAGTTTTAAAAACTATCGCGGTCAGCTTATTGAAAATTGCCAATGATGTGAGATGGCTTAGTTGTGGACCGCGCGCCGGAATTGCCGAAATTGCGCTTCCGGAAGTGCAACCGGGAAGTTCCATAATGCCGGGCAAGGTCAATCCTGTGATTGCAGAAGCTTTGTGCATGGTGGCGGCTCAGGTAATCGGCAATGATACAACCATTGCCATCGCCGGTGGTTCTGGTAATTTTGAGCTGAATGTTATGCAGCCAGTGGCTGCTTACAATCTACTGCAGTCGATCAATTTGTTAGCGAGCGCCGTCGATAATTTCACGAGCAAGTGCGTTGACGGCATAGTTGCGACTGAGCGTGGTCCTGAACTGGTTGAACGCGGGTTAGCCCTGTGCACGGCACTTGTGCCTGAAATCGGTTATGACGCAGCGGCCGCAATATCGCACGATGCTTACGAATCTGGCGAGACTATTAGAGAAGTAGCGCGCCGAAAGACTGACTTGACTGAATCGACGCTGGAAAAGCTACTTGATCCGTTCAAAATGACCAGCGGTAATCAGTACTTGTAAACCGTTGCGGGGCACAATATCATTCAGACCAAGGTCTTCCTCCGAAAGGACGTTGCGAAGTGGACTATTATGCCGAATTATGCCTGGCAAAAGCGGCTTAGTAATGGTAATTTGGACCAATTAACAACGAGATGAAAGCATTTCGTGCATAGGCATTATGACGGACCGCAGGGCTCACACAAGATATAACAAATTTCGGCGTTGGTTTTTTCAGGGCATCAGAGAAAGCCACAAAAAGCCAACTGCCGTTCACCAGGATGTCTGGTGGAAAGTCATGTGCTTGACCGGTGTCGATTACTTCTCGACACTGGGTTATCAGCCTGGAATCGCGTTTCTTGCTGCAAGCTACCTGGCACCATTTGCGACACTAATACTTGTCCTGGTAACTGTCTTTTGCGCTCTACCAGCGTATTTTATAGTGGCAAAGGAAAGTCCACATGGACAGGGCAGTATTTCCATGCTGGGTAATTTGCTTCCCGGCTGGTACGGTAAGGCTGTGGTCTTGCTTCTATTGGGATTTGCTGCAACTGCTTTTATTATCACAATCACTTTGTCAGCTGCTGACGCTACGGCGCACTTAATCGAGAACCCACTAATACCTCCGTGGATTCACAATCATGATCGAATCGGTGTAACGTTGGTGCTGCTCACCATACTTGGTGGCGTTTTCTTAATTGGTTTTCGTGAGGCGATTGGTGTTTCATCTGTCATCGTCGCCGTGTACTTATCCTTGAACGCAGTCGTTCTGGTCAAGTGTCTTACCCTGATATCCGAAAATCCTCAATTTTGGGATGGCTGGCACCAGAATCTTCTCGCCATCCCAGAATCGCACGGTAACCCGTGGTTGATTTTGACCACATCACTGCTGCTCTTTCCGAAACTGGCTTTAGGCCTGTCCGGATTTGAAACGGGTGTGGCTGTAATGCCTCTGGTTAAGGGAGACCCAACAGATACGCCTGAAAATCCGGTTGGGCGTATTCGTAATACGAAATTTCTCTTGTCCTCCGCCGCTCTGATTATGTGTGTTTATCTGGTGGCCAGTAGCATCGTCACAACGCTGATGATTAAAGCTGTCGACTTTAAAGAAGGTGGTTCGGCAAATGGACGCGCGCTGGCTTATCTTGCGCATAAGCATTTGGGCGAGGGCTTCGGCACCATATATGACCTGAGCTCAATTTTGATTCTCTGGTTTGCGGGCGCGTCTGCCATTGCAGGTTTGCTCAGTCTGGTGCCGCGCTACCTGCCTCGATTTGGTATGGCACCTGAGTGGGCTGCTGCAACGCGGCCACTGGTTGTATTTTTCACGGCCGTTGCCTTCATAGTCACCTTCATATTTAAGGCAGATGTAGATGCTCAAGCTGGAGCATACGCTACAGGTGTTCTAGTGCTGATAACATCAGCTGCGGTGGCAGGTACACTCACCGTCTGGGAAAAGAAGCCACGACTAAGATACGGATATCTGTCAATCGCCCTCATTTTCGTATACACAACAATAGTCAATTGCGTCGAAAGACCTGAAGGCGTACACATTGCGCTTTCTTTTATTGCCACTATATTTTTTGCATCGGTGATTTCGCGTGCCTTGCGATCTGTAGAATTGCGCGTGCATAAAATCGATCTGGATCCTTTGGCTAAGCAGTTCGTCGAGTCTGCTGCGAAAACCGGAAGTATCAGAATATTGGCTCATCGTCCTGGCGGCACGGACTATGCCGAAAAGGAAGCTGAATCACGCGAAATACATAGCATTGGCAAAGACGAAGGTGATTTTATTTTCTTAGAAGTCAGCCTTGGCGATGCATCAGACTTTATTGAAGATTGTCTGGAAATCTCCGGGCACGAGATCGACGGTTTTCACGTGTTGCGCTGTACCAGCCCTGCTATACCAAACGCCATTGCAGCATTCTTGTTGCATTTGCGAGATAAGACGGGAGTGATCCCGCACGCCTATTTCGGATGGACGGAAGGCAATCCGATTGGCTACATCTTTAAGTATATTTTCCTCGGAGAAGGTGAAACTGCGCCCGTGTGCAGAGAAATTTTGAGAGAGCTGGATAGCGAACCATCACGCCGTCCAAAGATTCATGTTGGATGATGGTATCTGTTGATGGTATCGGTTGATGGTATCGGTTGTAGTGCCAGTGCTGCGTGACGACAGTCGGAGATCATAGCGATGGACCCACTTTATATTGCCTTTTTCGTTGTTCTACTCTTGATTTCGGCTGTAATTATTCCCAAAGTCTTGAAAGCTCCTGCAAGCGAGGCTGATAGTCTTTTGACGACGGCACTTTTGAAAAAGCAGAGTGGTAGCTTCAGCGAAGCAGCGTATTATCTCGAGCGAGCTCTAGCAGAATTCGAAAGTGAAGCTGTACCAGACTTCGGCAAGATGTGTACATGTATAGTCCAATTGGCTGAGTGTCAAACACGTTCTAGCAACTATGCCGAGGCCAGGAAACTCTATGAGCGATTGATTGAGCTGTGGATGACGGCAATTTCTAAAGATAATCCCGAGGCTTATCTTGACATAGATTATTTGGCTTCAACTGCCAGTTTTGGAGCTGGAACATCTGATGTGGTCGATGCCTATGAAAAGGTAATTGAGGCAAAACGGAAGGTTTTCGGTCAGAACCATCCCGATGTGGCAAACTCTCTGCGGATTCGCGCTCTATTGTTGAGGACGCTGGGCCGCGAGGACGATGCTAAGCAGTCTGAGGCGGCAGCCGAGAGCATCGGAGCTGCACGAGAGAAACCTGGCAGCTCCTCAGACTAGCGTTTGAGGCAGGCAGTATCTCGGACTAGTGTTTGTCAAAGGACGGGGCACGCTAATTCTGTGTTTTTTATTCGAGAGCCTTTACTAGTCAGGCTTACAAGTCTTTTCCCGATTTTAAGCTGATATCAGTTTAAAATCGGATTTGGTTCCTTTCGGGCTATAGAATTCAAGCAGGCAAGGCGTTTTCGAACTAATTCGTTTTCAGCCTATGGTACTTGGTAGAATGGTCAATTTGCAGCTCTTTCGCGACAGCGCGGAGTCTGTTTATCCAGTTGAGGGTTCTTAATGAAGTGGGCGTCAGCGCTAGCCGGCAACGACTTGCCGGGAAAACGCAAATATGGAGGAGCCAGGCAGTTACTGGCCGAGTGTGCAGAAAGCATTAACTTTCAGCTGACTGACGCGGAGCCGGATCTGGTCATCGGATTTTTCTCCTCTGATTTCATGACTGAGTTTGATGATATACCTCAGCTCGTTCAGGATCACTTTCGTGCAAAGCACTTTATTGGTTGCTCTGCTGGCGGTTTGATCGGTGGCGGATTCGAGCTTGAGAAGGAAAAAGGAATAGCAATTACGGCAGCAGTTTTGCCTGACGTCGAGATTAAAACCTTTCATCTCGAGGATTCTGATTTGCCCGATCTCGATTCTGCGCCTGCTGCCTGGGAAAAAGCTATCGGTGTAGAAAACAGCTCTGCTCCGCAGTTCATACTGCTTCCCGACCCATTCAGTTTCAAACTCGATCTGTTAATGCAAGGGTTGGACTATGCTTTCGCTAAGTCTGTGAAATTGGGCGGATTGGCTAGTGGTGGCAACCGTAGTGGCATGAATGCTCTTTTCTGTGACCAGAAAGTTTTTCGAAGTGGCGCAGTAGGTGCGGCACTCTGTGGAAACGTCCAGGTTGATTCGGTGGTAGCTCAAGGATGCCGACCAATCGGGCATCCGATGCGGGTCACTAAATGTCTGGACAATTTTTTGATTGAGCTTGATGGTGAGCCGGCCGTTCATGTTCTCAAAGAAGCAATCATGAAACTCAGCCCTTCTGATCAAAAGCTCGCTTACAACTCCTTATTTCTTGGCGTAGTGATGGACGAGTTCAAGGACGATTTTCGCGCAGGCGATTTTCTCATACGCAACATTATCGGGATTGAACAAAAGTCAGGTGCGTTGATGGTTGGTGAGATTCTCAGGAATGAACGAACAGTCCAATTTCATTTGAGAGATGCAGCAACGTCATCTGAAGATTTGCGTTTGATGCTCAAAAATTATAGAGAAAAACAATCTGGCACTGACGCTGCAGGCGCGCTGCTTTTTTCTTGTTTGGGACGTGGTAAGCATCTCTACGGCGAGTCCAATCACGATAGCGAGTGTTTTCGTGAGTTCCTGGGTGACATTCCCCTGGGCGGATTCTTTTGCAACGGTGAGATCGGACCAGTTGGTGGCACGACTTTTTTGCACGGGTATACGTCGTCGTTTGGCATCTTTCGAGAGAAGTCTGCGGTTAAATAGCATTGCCTCAACAGCCGTATAATGTTTAGTGCAGCCTCATGGAGGAACTATGGACAAAAAAATGTGGCTTCCGATATTTGTAGCCGGCTTTGCTTTATTGCCAGTTGCCGTCGAGAGTCGACCAGCTGCTCGGCCTCCTGCCAGACCCGCTCGCGCCGGTGCAAGTTCCGGAGCCTCAAATACCGCCGCTTACACTGCCTATCTTGCCAGATTGCGAGGCAAGCTTCTGAACAATTGGGACGTTCCCAACGGCAAGAACAAAGTGACACTTACAACTACTGTGGCTGCAGACGGTTCTGTCGGCGATGTTGCACTGAGCAGCTCACCGAAGAGTGCCGATGCTGAGATTGCTGGTAGCGAAGCGTTTGCCAAGTCTCAACCTCTGGAGACCATCCCTGGTGGTGCGCAGGTGAAGTTGATTCTGACGTTCGAATCAAGCGCTGATCCTCACGGCGATAGCAGCTCCAACGTCTACACGCAAATTGTTCCCATACCTGCTGCAAAAGCAGCTTCTGCTGCCAGCAACACTGCGTCGGATCCTTCATCTGCAGGCGCTGCACAGACTAAATGAAAGAAATCGAAGAGAATGAATAATTTCATCAGCAGAGCCGGGTTAAACTTCTCGCAAAAGCGACAAGCCGCCTTTGCTGGTACCTGGTACGAATCGGATCCCAAAAAACTGCGTGCTCAGATTGATTCATTTCTTTCCAGCGCCCAGGCGGCATTGGTGACCAGACCTGTCGAGACCGGATTCAGCCAGAATCTTGAGCCAACTGCACCGATTCTGGCGATAGTCTCTCCCCATGCTGGATACATGTTCTCCGGCAGTACTGCCGCTTTTGCCTATGAGCAAGCAAGACGACAGCGACCGAAACGCATTTTCTTGTTGGGTCCCAGTCATTACGTTGGTTTTGAAGGGGCCGTTTTACCCACCGATTCGATATTTGCTACCCCTTTAGGTGATTTGCTCGTCGACAAAGACGTTACTGAGGAACTCTCCGATTTCCCCTTGTTCCGTCAATCGAGCCAGGTACACAAAAGAGAACATTCACTGGAGATGCAGCTGCCCTTTATACGGGCAACATTTGGAGATGTGAAGATTGTCCCGATAATTATCGGATCACTTCCTGACGAAATGGATGTGCAACTGATGGGACAGATTTTGCGACGTTATTTGCAGCCGGATGATCTGGTTGTCGTTAGCTCTGATTTTACTCACTACGGACCACGTTATGAGTATCAGCCATTTGAGAGTGATTGGAAAGAAGGCGTGCGACGACTCGACGCAGAAGCTTTTGCACACTTGAGCAAACACGATGTGCATGGATTTCTCGATTTTAAAGAGCGTACAGCTGATACTATATGTGGTTTCTATCCGTGTGCGGTTCTCTCCGCGATGCTGCCAGAAACTGCCTATGGAAGCGCGTTGCAGTATCGAACATCTCAGGATGCCATCGTTGAGGACGACAATAATTCAGTTTCGTATCTCGCTCTTGCCTTTTCTGACTCTCGTAAACTAGGCTGGGAGCCCCTTCAGCACATTGGTAGTGAAAGGGACAGTAGCTTGCCAGATTCAGTCAAAGACAATTTGCTTGCTCTGGCTCGTTTGACTCTGGAGCGGGCGGTCACGGAAAACAGGCGACCATCCGAGAGTGAAATTCAGTTCGCCGTTAATGATTTTACAAAAACAAAGATGGGTGCGTTCGTAACGCTGTACAGAGTCGATCCTGAGAAAACCGATCAAAAGGAGCTGCGCGGTTGTATTGGATACATATGGCCAGTCAAACCGCTATTTCAAACCGTTATTGATAATACAATCGGTTCCTCATCTAGAGATTATCGATTTCAGCCCGTCTCAAAATCAGAATTGAAAGAGTTGGAAATTGACATAAACGTTCTTACTGCCCCTCATCGCGTCAATAGCTACAAAGATATTGTAGTCGGGAGAGATGGAGTGGTGCTTTACAAAAACGGCAGGCAGTCTGTTTTCCTGCCGTCTGTTGCGACTGAGTTCGGCTGGGATTTATCCGAGTTGTTGACGCAGCTATCTCTCAAAGCTGGATTGCCTGCCGATGCGTGGCAGCATGGGGCTCGATTCGATGTCTTTCAATCGCAGTCGATATCCGAAAGAGAATGACAGTCTGCTCGCTGACGACGGGCAGCAGTGGCAGGACTTACGTCGCCTCATCGAGATGACTTACGTCGCTGCATCGAGATGACTTACGTCGCTGCATCGAGATGACTTCTTCGAGATTCTCTTCGGAAACTAGTGCAGGTAGGCGATCAGAAGATGTTGCAGCATCACCTGTAATACCGTGAACACTAAAAATACAAATGTATGATCTTGACTGGCAAATTTTGTCAGTTCTGCTTCGATACTAGGAATGGTGTGAGATTTTTGCTCTCTTGTGAGAAAACTCGTGGGCAAGACCATTCTTGGATTTGAACGCCACAAACCATAGCTGAAGACATCTTCGCTGTTCGTTTCGATTACGGCAAATCTCAGTCCCGGAATTGATAGCTTCTCGCATTGCTCGGTTATTACAGCCGCCAGTTCAGGATTTTCCTGGGCGACCTCTTCAAGCTGCATAAAGCGTGCTTTGAAATACCGAGATTCTGCCCAATCCATGACCAGGGGCAGGACCATGATGAACAGAACGTTCCAACATAGAGTCAGTATGGCTGCTCCCCGTGCGCCTAGTTCGTTATGTTGAACTGCCTGGGCGACAGGTACTGTAAATACCAGACCGGCTATCAAGGTCGCGAGGTAATAAACTTTCAAAATGCGCGAAGGTCGCATGGATATTTGTCCCACGGAATCGGCTCTTTGTACGGATCAGACCTGTGCTGTACTGTTATTGTTCCCCGCGGTTAGCTCGTCAAACCAGTTGACAACCTGTATTGAACAGTTCCTTTTGAAAGTGTTGTCGAGCACACATCTTCCATATCGTGAAACACGCTATTGTTACTATGTCGACTGGATTGTTACTTTGTCGACTGGCTGGGTAAACTGAAAACTCTGGTAATTTTATCGGCAACAATCATGTCACCGAATCTTTCACTAGCCGAGTATCAGGTTTTCATTACGACGCGTTTGCGCGCATTCGAAGAGCGTCGGGCTGCCGGTGACCCGGAAAAACTTCGATTGCTGGCTTCAATGCCTGATTCGATGCTTCTACGAAAGTGGCTCTTAATCGTTTCGGGTGTAGGCTTTCCTATAAGCTTCGTCGTGCTCTTTCTTCTTGGCATAATTTCGCCACACCTTCCGGCTTTTCTGAGCACTATTCTCTGGGTGTTGGCCAAAGGTGCTATGGGGATTACTTTTCTAATTTTCTTGCTCGGTATCTATTTGACGCTAAACAAAAGCGATGGGGACGGTCGGTGACATTAATGGCTCAAAAAAGTGTGGATGAAATTGTTACTCTGGCGCAAAAGTCTGCTATTTCACTCGTGCGTTTCATATTCTGTGACAGCGCGAGCATTATTCGTGGAAAGTGCACCCGCACTGATAAGTTAAAAGAACGGATTGAGTCCGGAATTGGATTGGTGAAGGGCACGATGGCAATGAATCTCCTGGATCAGCTCCAGGCTGATACCGGTCTTGGTGCTACCGGCGAAATTAGATTGATTCCTGATTTGGAAACCTGGGCGGTGTTGCCTTACGCAGAGCGTTCAGCTTCGTTAATCTGTGACATGCAGGAGCTGAACCATAAACCCTGGGATCACTGTCCGCGAAATATTCTTAAGAGTGTTGTTGCCGAGGCGAAATCACTGGGTTACAGTTTTCAGGTGTCTTTCGAGCCGGAATTTACACTTGGCACTTTCGCGGACGGCGAATATAAGCCAATTGATAGAAGTTTGTGTTTTTCCACGGATGGCATGAATCGGGCCGCGAAATTCATAAATCGATTTGTCGATTCTCTGGAGAGGCAAGGCATAGAGGTCGAGCAATACTATCCGGAACTGGGACCTGCACAGCACGAGCTCAGTATCAGGCATACGGCTCCATTGAAAGCATGCGATCGCCAGATTTATTACAGAGAAACATTGCGAGGGGTGGCATTGGAGCATGATTTAGATGCAATGATCGCTCCGAAACCATTTGATGATCAGCCTGGCAACGGTTGCCATTTGCATTTGTCAGCGTGGGACGTTTATCAGGAGCGCAATCTTTTCTGGGCTGAAAATGGATTGAGTGATTTTGGCAGATTTTTTGTTGCCGGTATTCTCAATCATTTGCCTGCGTTGGTGGCATTGACCTGTCCTTCGGTCAACTCATATCGGCGCCTTCGTCCTCGTTCGTGGAGTTCTGCATACACATGCTGGGGATTTGAAAATCGAGAAGCTGCGGTGCGCGTACCCTCTGTCTACTGGGGGCAGGAGATGGCGACTACGAATATAGAATTGAAATGCGTTGACAGTTCTTGCAATCCGTACATCGCCCTTGCCGCTGTGCTGGCATGCGGGCTAGACGGTGTAAAACGTCATTTGCCGTTGCCACCGCCCGTAGAGGTTGACCCAAGCACCTTTTCTGCAGATGAAATGATCGATCGAAAAATTCACAGATTGCCGTCAACATTGCAAGAGGCTCTTATCGAGCTGGAAGAGAATGAAATTTTGATGAAACTGTTGGGGAATTTCGGCAATACTTTCATCGCTGTAAAAACGTCAGAGTGTGGTGCATTTGCCGGTGCGAATACTGAGTTTGAACTGAGCCAACACCGCACCAGGTTCTAAGGATGATTAATCTAAGCCGCATCATCCTGATAGACCATCATGCTCACTCCGTTTTGAAAGACTTTTCGCAATTAGATGCTATCGGTTTTCGACAGGCGTTTAGCGAAACCAATTCTCTTTCTATGTTGCAGTCTCATGCCCAGCATTCTCTGCATTACATGCATATGTTGCACGAACTGAGTGAATATCTGGATGTTGAAGAGGAAGAGGCGAATATTTTGGAGATGCGATGCCGTCTGGGCAAAACTGACTATGTGCAAATGCTTTTTGATGATGCCTCAATTGGAGCTGTTATTGTTGATGCCGGATTTCGTAATGATGACATGGCTTCCCTGGAAAGTTTTGCGGCTCTCGCTGCACGGCCCATTTATCAGTGCGTTCGGATAGAGGCGGTAATTGAGTCCGTCCTTCATGCAGCAAATTCCTACGAAGAAGCTCATGATGAATTCGTAAACAGACTTACGCATCCTTCAGGTTCAAGGACAGTTTCCTTTAAGACGATCGCTGCCTATCGAGGCGGTCTGTCAATAGATCAAGTAGATAAAGGGTCCGCTCAAAAGAATTTTTCACAGTTGAAGTCCAACGATGTATCGAACAAACCTGCGCGAATCAGTCGTGGTGCCCTGTACCATTACTGGTTGCGGCTTGCCTTCGAGGTCGCGCAGGAGCTCAGTATTCCAGTACAGATCCACTGCGGACTGGGCGATGCCGACGCTGACCTTAGAGACGCGAACCCCTGGTGTTTTCGCAGTATTCTTGAAGACCGCAAATTCGCTAAGACCAATTTCGTCTTTTTGCATTGCTATCCATATGTTCGCGAGGCGGCTTTGCTTGCATCGTTGTATAACAACGTATACATGGATCTGTCACTGGCTCTCTCATTGATTTCCACACAAGCCGGAAGTTTGTTTGCAGATGCGCTGGCTGCTGCGCCATCCAGCAAGGTTTTGATTGCGACTGACGGGCATAGCGTTCCTGAGACTTATTGGTACGCGTCTCACTCGGCGCGGCGAGGACTGGCAGCTGTACTTTCATATCTGATCGGCAATGGCTTTGTAAATGAGGTGCAAGCCATGTCAATCGCAGAGCGACTTTTTCATAAGAATGCTCAAGACTTGTATTTGAGTGGCAACTTCTGAGCTCGCATGCAGTCTTGAATTTGGATGTAAAAATTTCAGGAGAGTAATTATGGTAATTCTCTGGCTCCCCAGTATTTTGTTGAGCATACTGTTAAGCGTTGGATTGACTGTGCTTTTGAACGCATTGTTTCGACGGTCATAAGATGCGCGGAACATCCTGGAAGGATGTTTTACGATATCGAGAGCATGAACCCTCAACACGGGACAATTGAGAAAAGCAGAGTAGCTACTCTGCTTCTTCTCTTGTGCGCTGGGCATGTTCAACAACTCGGAGGTGAAAGTCTTCTACACAGTTTGATGGCAACGAAGTGTTAGTGAACCGCAAGGGCGTAACCGC
>RXJR01000031.1 GCA_003963305.1 Candidatus Melainabacteria bacterium
CGCGGTCGCTTCCGTTTTTACTTCTGTAGTTGGTGCAGTCGCGGTCGCTTCCGTTTTTACTTCTGTAGTTGGTGCAGCCACAGCCGCAGGTGATGCGGCATCTGCTTCTTTTGCATCAGCCTTAGTGGCGACTTCAGTCTTCGCCTTTGTTTCGGTTCTGTCATCAGACCATGATGGAGCAGTATTTTCAACAACAGCATCATCAGCAAAAGCGAATGAGACGTTAGTTGACGCGATTACGGAGACGCATGAGAGTGATACCAAAATTCTCTTCATCACCAACGCAAAAAAGCGCTCACCTGAATTTTGATTGCTCATGATCTTGTGTTCTCTCCGCTTCAAGGCTTTTCGCCAGAACCGCTTGGCAAGACGTTTTCAAGCGGGCGGTATAGTCTAACTATACCTATTCCTTATACAACGACTACGTTACGATGCGACACTTTCAGTTGCCTTACAGATGAAGACTTAATGTCGCGATATTCGACATTCAATCCAGTTGACAACCATTGGTGGTGCGCGGCGGTATCCACGAAATGGTTACGTTCATTGCGCAAGCGCTATTCCTGCGCAAGTACAGTCTCGACGCAAGCAATACTCTCTGCGCTAACACGCGTGTTTAGAATCCCGGTCCAAGAAGCTGGAAGGCAGCCCAAGATTTAGGTGATGGATCTTTCGACAAAGCAAGCAGCTGAGCCTTTCTCAACGACTGGGCTTGATTCAGACCTTCCTGCTTGCCCTTGTAGAATTCGATCAGCTCGTGGGTTCGCACAGACTCTGGTTCCACCCACAGACTCATCATCACATTGCGTGCACCAGCGTAGTTGAATCCACGACTGAATACTTTGATGGCATTTCCCTGCACATCTTTCGCATTGACGGACGTGGCACTCATCAGAACCAGATCGCTCGGGATGGTCTGCTCGAAAACTCGATCGGCAGTCACCTTGCGATTGCCTTCGCCTTTACCGGAGGCAATCGGGAAAACAGAACGCATCGGGTTAGTCGAAAGAGGCGTGCTGTTGGTGATGTGCACCACAGCTTTGCCGCGAGATTGTTCGCTAATCGAGTTCAAGTCGGCAGCGGCGCCAGTCAAACGAGTCACCAATTCTGGTTGCAGATTCTGCGTGATCTGGTTTTCTTCGCCACTGGAATTATTTGAAGTTATCACAACGCTCAAATCATCTGCATATCTCGGACGATTGTCGAGCAACACGCCCATCGACGATGCCATGGTCAAAAGGTGATTCTCAACGAGGAACTTACCCTGTCCATCTACAAGAGCTGCAAATGGAAGGTTGAACAAGCAACCGTCCGGAATAATCACGACCATCTGATCGGGGTTCTTCGGAATGAAATTGCGCACAGACGCCGGCAACAATTCACTATATAGAGCCTGGAGTATGCCGCGTTCACGTTGATCGCTAGCAGCGGGATCTCCCTCTGTAGGGGCCAGTAGAGCTGTAATCTGGCTCTGCAAACGCTTCGAACCAACCGGAAGTACGGTGGACGATATGCGCCCTGACGGATCCATGGTGAACACTACTGTCGACTCGCTGCCGCAAAGATATTCAACGATTGTGGCATGGCGAGACTGTACTGCTTTCATAACGTCCATAACGGTTATCGGTACTGGAGCAATCATGCGCGCAAGATTCTTGTTCTCAGACACGAGAGTGCGGAAACGCCCGAGATAGTTCTGCCACTCACCGATCAACTGGTCCGGTGTAGAACTGGCTTCGGCAGCGTGCAGATGGGCTCTCAGCGTGACCAGATCGGTATACACGTCTCGATCGTTAGGTCTAACCAGACCGCCCCGACGGTGCCATTCGTTGCTGAACGCTTCCTCTTTCAACTGTTCGGCGGCTAACAATGCCTGCTCCGACATTCCTTCCTTAGCACACATTGCAACCAGCTTCTGTCCCAAATCTTCTCTCGTTGACGGGAAAGAAAGCTGTTCAACAGAAGGGAAAACTCCAGCTTGCGGCGAACGGAAATATGAAAGTGCGCTGGTCAGAGAAGATTTTCCTTGCGCCACCTGCTCCTGACTAAATTGAATTCGAGCAAGTAAAGTGTAATCTCGCCACAGAGCGGCATCATCTTTTATCTTCTCTGATATTGCAATCGCCTGCTTAACGAGCGCTTCAGCAGCAGCAGCATCCGCCAACTTCAACTGAATCTCTGCGAGCGAGCTGAGTGTGCGCCCCTCAAGAAGCACATCCTTGTTTTTCTTCTGAATTGCCAATGCTTGCTCAAGATGGATTCGAGCATTGCGATTGTCACCTGAACGAGTTTCAACGGCGGCTATATTTTGCAGAAGAACGGCTTTGAAACGCGGCGTATTGGCGGCTGTAACGTTCTGCAAGTCGAGTGCTTGCTGGATGTTCTGCTGAGCCCTGGCATGTGCTCCTTGCATTTCGTCAATGATGCCGAGCGTGTTGTAAGCGGTCGCCTGAGTAGCTAGCGCACCAGATTTCCGCACCGCAGGGATGGCTCGTTCGAGCACAACGCGTGCCTGATCAAGGTCGCCCGTGGCAGCCAAACAACATCCATAACCGACGTCGATTACACCACGATTGGAGGCCGGCAATTTCTTGGGATCGACTTGCTGCATCATGCCGATCAATTGCTCAAAAGTCTTCCGAGCGTTTGCATATTCAGCCAGAACGTATTGAGTATTTGCCAGCGTCGTCAAAGCACTGATCATCGCCAGTGTATTGTTGGAAACTCGCGCCTGTGAAACCGCTTTCTGAGCTTCCTCATTGGCTGCGACGAACAGTCCTAGTTGATTGAGAATTCCGGCGATCTGAATTCGAGTCGAGATAGCGTTGACTGTGTCGTTAGCTTGCACATAGAATGTAGCTGCCTGCTCGTAGAACTTAAGCGCTTCTTTCTGTTTGTTCAAGCGGCTGAGCAGATTGGCTGAAACAGACAAGATTTCTGCAGCATCAGAAGGGTTTGTAACGTTAGAGCCTGTAAAAATTTTCAGAGCTTCGTCAAGTTGCTCGCCTGCGCCTGTGGCGTTATCCAGACCGAAGTAGGCTCGAGCAAGTTGCACTTTGGCGCGACCGAGCAGTTGCTTGTCCGAGATTCCACCAAGAACCTCAACGGCATTTTCGCCCATATACTTTGCTTTAACGAATTGCCCGCGTTCAAGGAAGAACCGTGCCATGTTGGTCAGGGCTTGACCTTCACCCTCGGAATATCTCATCTCGATCGAGAGACCATAGGCTTCTTGCCACTTGATCAAAGCTTTCTCGAGATTCTTCGCGGCGAAAAACTTTTCGCCCTCATCCATCAATTTTGCTACTTTTTCCATCGATTCTTGTGTTTTCTGCACTTCAGGAAACACAGGAATCTCGCGGATAGTTGTAGAAGGCGCTGCGCCTTCAGCTAGCACTGGCATCGTTGCACCACATATAGTGCTACTCAAAACTGCCGCTGAGAACATGGTGGCGGCAACGCGCTGATTGAGCTTTGATACGAAAAGAATTTCTTTCAAAATGAGCCTCATAAACAGTTCGACGGCAAGGGAAGAATACTGAAACAAATTTTCAGCTGATCTCGAACATGCCGCTTGAGTTAAGCCGACAGGGTCTTAAGGATACGGCAAGAGGAAGCTATTTCCCCTTTTGTTTATCGAGCTTTCAACATAGATGGACAAAATATAAGGTTGCCAATCTCAAGCAAGCGAGCCGCAAAGCCCGATCCGCTGTGAGTTGTGGCGATTCAGCAACAGTTTTTCCTGAAACGGTCTTTTGCTATTTGATTAAGAACCGCTATCAGTCTTAAATTCGCCAAATGTTGCAATTGATGTTAGCCTCTTTCTATTGTTGTAGATTCAATGGTTTCGGTCTTGTATGTTTAGACCAAACCAGTCAGCGAGTACCTCAGTGAAACCCCGAAGTCAAGCTCTAGAGATTGTAGCACTCAGAGAGTTCGACATGGTTGTCATCGGGGGCGGTATAGTCGGCGCGGGCATCGCACAGAACGCCGCCTCGCGAGGTTTATCGGTTCTGGTAATCGAAAAAGAAGATTTCGCATCAGGCACATCCAGCAAAACCACAAAACTCATTCATGGTGGACTGCGATACCTTGAACAGTTTCACTTCCATCTAACCAGAGAGCTCTGTCATGAGCGAGCCTTGCTGGAGACGCTGGCTCCGCATATGGTGAGAGATTTCAGTTTTATTTTGCCTCTTACGAAGCGAAACGCCCTGTTCGGGTTGAAAGCTCAACTCGGTTTAACTCTTTATGATTTGCTCGCCTGGTCTGCCACAAACAGCCACCATCATCAGAGAATCGATCAGAGAGAACTGCTGGAAGCCGCCCCAGCACTGTCTCCAAATGTCGTCACAGGCGGATTGCGATTCCACGATTGCATAACAGACGATTCGCGCCTGGTCATCGAAGTACTCAAGTCCGCCGTTGCAGAAGGCGCGCATGTCGTCAATTACCTTGAGGTTACCGGCTTCCAGACAGAGAACAATCTCGTCACAGCCGTTGAATGCCATGACCGTTACAGCGGGCAAGAGATTATCGTCAAATGCAAATCGTGCGTTAACGCCGCCGGCGTCTGGTCAGACAAGCTCCTGAAGAAACTGGACGACAGCTGGCGCCCGACAGTTAGCCCGGCAAAAGGGGTGCACATCATGGTGCCGCCCTCGGCGTTCGAAACCAATACGGCGCTTTTCTTACCGACTCAGGACCACAGATATGTGTTCGTCGTGCCCTGGAACAGGTCTTTGATGATCGGCACGACTGACACCGGATATGAAGGCGACATCGATAACCCATTGCCGGTGCAGGACGAAATCGATTATCTGTTAGATGTTGTTAATCGCTACAGCGGCTCAAACAGATTGAACAGAAGCGACGTGACAGCAAGTTGGGCTGGTCTGCGCCCGCTTGTCGGCGGTGCCACCACCGACCCGAAACAGACCGGAAATCTCTCGCGAGAGCATCTAATTTTCGAAGGACCAGGCGGCATAGTCGGCTTGATTGGTGGGAAATTGACGAACTATCGGTTGATGGCCGTTCAAGTCGTCGACAAAGTGCTGGCCAAAATTCCGCTGCCCACAACAAAAGAAGCGTCGACCGGTCGCATGATGATAGGCGGCTGGACCGACAAAAACGATTTCCTCGCACAGACAGCCAGCATCGCATCGCGGGCTCGTCGACTCTCAATCGAGCCTTCTACACTCGACCATCTGATCGCCAGCTACGGCAAAGATGCAGCCCTCGTTGTTGACATCATCGAACAGCAGCCATCTCTCAACCAGCGCATCTGTCCGGACTTTCCCAATGTCATGGCGGAGGTTCCGCACTGCGTCACAAACGAGATGGCAGTATCTCTTGAAGACTTGCTATTCAGAAGAATGCGCCTGGCTATGCTTCATCAGAAACAGACAATGGACGCGGCTCCAAAAGTGGCACAGCTCATGGCTGAGACACTCGGTTGGGATAACACACGCATCAATCTAGAGCTGAGCGCACTGGAAAAAAGTCTGAACGAACATATAACATCGTTCGCCGCAGTGACATGATAGACGGCGACAAATAGCGGGCTCAATAAATTGGATCAACTAGTCAAGGTATTTGCAACCGGACCACTTCCTAAACAAGTGCGCGAAAAACTGGCGCGCTTTTCTGATCTCAAGTCGTGGGAAGAGCCAACAGAAATAACTCAGGAACATCTGATTGAGCAGATCAAAGACCGCAGCGCAGTTGTTTGTTTGCTTGGCGATAAGATGTCGGCTGAAGTGATGGATGCCGCTCCTGAGCTGAAGTTGATCGCAAATGTCGCGGTCGGCTTCGACAACATTGACCTGGCGCACGCGAAAAAGCGAGGCATTCTCGTCGTAAACACGCCTGGTGTGCTCGATAATGCTACTGCCGACCTGGCTTTTGGATTGTTGCTGGCGTGCGCCAGGCGAATTGTAGAAGCGGACCAATACGTGCGAAACCACGAATGGACCGGCTGGAGAACAAACCTTCTTCTGGGCTCGGATCTGCACGGTAAGACACTGGGAATCGTCGGCATGGGACGCATCGGTGAAGCAGTAGGACGCCGCGCGCTCGGCTTCGGAATGAAAATTATCTATACACGCAAAGGCAATGAAGAGAAAGACCACCGTCTCACGCGCGAGCTTGCAGCTAGACGTGTTTCTTTGCCTGAGTTGATCAGCAATTCTGATTTCATCAGTATTCACAGCCCACTCAATCACGAAACAAGGCACTTGATCGGAAAAGTCGAGCTCTCTCGTGTCAAGAAAAACTGCATTTTAATCAACACCGCGCGCGGTGCTGTAGTGGATCAGAAAGCACTGATCGCAGCATTGCAAGATGGAAAACTTGCCGCAGCCGGTCTGGATGTGTTCGAAGACGAGCCAAATGTCCCTGACGAATTAATTGCCCTGAAAAATGTGGTGATAGTTCCGCACATCGGCAGTGCTACGAGCGAAACTCGAGCAGCCATGGCGCAATTGGCAGTGGAAGGACTGCTTTCGGCTTTCAGTGAAAGATTGCCTGAAAATACAGTCAACAAAGAAGTTTGGCCATTATTTGTAGAACGACTAAAAGTAGGATCTTCCAGATGAATCTAACATCACCGCCACCCACCGAAAAAGTTGAAGCGCCGCAACCAGCGCAGACATCGAATTTCATTCCGCCACTACTTCTGGTGCTGGCTGCCTACCCGACCTGGCTGGCGCTGACAACCACACCAGCGCTGCTCGTGGCTCCGGTCGGCGTTTTCGCCTACTGGTTATCGATGCGCCGCAAACTCTTTTTTGTAGCCGGGCTGCTCATGGCGCTGTGCGCCTTCAAACCCGAATGGCTTCCATTTTTGGCGCTGCCAGGATTCATCTTCGGCGGGCTGCAATTCGCCGGCGGTTTTGCAATCGCAGCTGCGGCGACCTTCTTCGGTGCACAAGCGATGCATCTGCCCCTCGACTGGTCGATTATTGCAGGCAATACCCCAGAGGTAGCCACTCACACCTACCAGAATTTCGCCGCGATGTTGGCGCTCATACTGGGCGACAGCACACCGAACTTGCAAATTGGCACACTCGCCTGTTATGCCATGGCAATCGTGTCGTCGACTGAGCTGTGGTGGCGTACGCATCATCTCGTCGACAGTGACCACAAATTTTTGAAGAAATGCGCTGCCACTACCATTATCATGCTGACGACGAGCATACATACGACAATTCAGGATTACGTCGTCCTCGTTCCTGTACTGGTCTGGTTGTGGCAAGCCACCGCAGACGACATCAACGATAACGGCGGACTAGTAAGAAAAGTAATCATCGCCTATCCGATCTTTTCCTGGCTCTACTTTGGTGCGCAAGCGGCAATGGCTTCACTGAGCCTGCCTGTCTACTTTGTCTGGGGCGTCGTACTCTCCGTATGCTTGCTGCCAACGCTCGATGTCGAAACCAACAAGATTCTCACAGCCAGATTCAAAGCTCAAAATTCCGGCTAATTCATGCAACTCAGCATCGAGAACCAAAAGCGGCTCTGGTTTGCGTATTTCGTAGCCCTGATTTGCTGGTCATTCAGTTCCTACTATCTGATCAGCACCTGGGCATCTGAAGGCACGCTCTTTGCCAGATCTATAGACGGGCAGCCGCACGTGCTCGACTATTTGCTGTTTTACGAAGACGAATATCTGGCCTTACACGCTAAAAGCGACCACCTGAACATATACGATCCCGATCTGCAAGCAGCCGGAATCGCCAAACTGATGTCGCCGGTGGTGCCGACGACAAAATTCTACTCGCACTATCCGCCACTGCTTTTTGTCCTTTCCATTCCATTCGGCTTCGTGCCGATGCTCTGGTCATACCTGGCTTGGAATCTCGTCGGAATCATTGCGCTTTTGTTGAGCACATTACCTTTCGCTTACCGGAGATTCGGCAAGACGTTTCCCTTCTTCTTTGTTGCAGCCGCAGTCTTGACGAGCTTTCCAGTATGGAATTGCTTTGAACTGGGTCAGAGCAGCTTCTTTCTTCTGGGCGGCATCGCCTTATTTTTCGCCCTGCTCAAGCGCGAAAAACACTTTCTGGCAGGATTATCAACGTTCTTCCTGCTCATCAAAGTTCAATATCTGCCCGTGCTGGTATTAATTGGATTGATTCGAGGGCGAGTCAAATTCGTCCTTGGGGGCATCCTCGCTGGTCTGCTTGCCGTTGGAGTGTGCGTCTTCACGCTCGGATGGGAAAACTGTATTGCCTGGCCGAACATCGTTTTGCACGGTGAAACGAGCGACATCAACCGCGGTCTGATCGCACCGGCTATGATGCAAAATGTGCGCGGCATACTGAACTTGATGACGGGCGACGATTCAGCAGCTGTGCGCATGATTTCTGCGGCACTGTGCATTATCACGATTCTTTTGATCGGATATCTGTGGACGTCTCCTTATAAACGACTTCAAGGCTATACGAAATATGCCTTTGAAGTCGTGTCGGCAATTTCCATGATGATCATGCTGCTCTTCAACGTACACACGCACGCCCACGATTACTGCGTCTTCGTTTGCGCGGCAGTGTTGTTGTACGTTGCCGTGCTGGATGCGCCCGTGACAAAAGGCAGCCAGTGGTTGCGATATTTACTGGTTAGCTACCCATTGGTGAGCTGGATACTTTTCGTGGCGGAACCGCTCATTCAAAATGTCCTTAAGCTGCAACCGCTGGCAGTGCATATAGCTGTGGTTCTGGCGCTGTCGGTTGTGGTTTGGTTTGGCCAGCGCGGTGATCGTGTCGAGCCTGGGGAAATAGAAACTGGTACTTGATGCGTCCGGGACGGACGCGCTCCATGCATCCGGGACGGACGCGCTCCATGTGTTCGGGACGGACACGCTCCATGTGTTCGGGACGGACACGCTCCATGTGTTCGGGACGGACGCGCTCGTGGTTAGCGGTGTACTTCGTTGTGTGTGATCACTTTGGAATACCAGTATGCGCTGTCTTTCAAGATGCGTTTCTGGGTTTCATAGTCCACGTGAATCAGCCCGAATCGTTTTGAATAGCCATGCGCCCACTCAAAATTATCTAGCAGACTCCAGACAAAATAACCACGCACGTTTACACCAAGTCGCATTGCTTTCCGCAATTCGACCAGATGATCGTGCACGTACTTGATACGCCTGGTGTCATGAACGTGACCATCGACAACTTGATCGTCTAATGCGCAGCCGTTTTCAGTTACATAGATAGGGGGCAAACGATATTCGTTATGCATCCGCACAAGCATGCGGCCAAGCGCTTCAGGAGCCACTTCCCAGCCCATCTCGGTGTAATCGGAGCCAGGCACCTTTTTCATTTCGCCTTGCGGACCGATAGTGGTGCGCGTGTAATAATTAACACCCAGATAATCCAATTTTTGGGCAATCAAAGCAAAGTCATTCGGCTTCACCTGCGGTGCATCGGCAGACAGATCTCGTAAGGCGCCAGGAGGATAACACCCCCTGAAGAGTGGGTCCAGGAACCAGGCGCTGGTTGCATTCCAGGCACGCTCTGCAGCCATTTTCTGATACTTATCGTCCGTGTAAGCCTCTACAGGGGATAAATTGAGGACAATTCCAACCTGCAAGTCTGGTTCAATCGAACGAATCGCTTGAACGGTCATTCCATGAGCCACCAACAGGTGGTGAGCGACCTGCGCAGTCAACTTTCTGTCTTTAAAACCAGGCGCCATTTCACCCGTCAGATTACCCAGCACTGCAACCACCCATGGTTCATTGAATGTGGTCCAGTATTTGACCCGATCGCCCAATCGCTTCACAGCAACTGCGGCATAATCGGAAAAATATCCAATCAAATCACGATTGCCCCAACCGCCTTTGTCTTGCAGTGCCTGCGGCAGATCCCAGTGATAAAGCGTTATGAATGGCTCGATTCCCAGCGCCAGCAATGAATCAACCATGCGGTCATAGTAATCCAATCCAGCCCAATTTACAGAGCCGTGCCCCTGGGGAAATATCCTGGGCCAGGACAGCGAGAATCGATATGCTTTTATGCCGATTTGTTTGAGAAGAGAAAAGTCTTCATGGAATCGATGGTAATGATCGCAAGCGATATCGCCGTTGTCGTCATTGAAGATTTTTCCAGGCGTGTGCGAAAAGGTATCCCAGATCGACGGTCCTTTACCGTCTAAATTCCAGGCGCCTTCGATTTGATATGCGGCTGTGGCCGCGCCCCACACAAACCCTCTGGGAAAACCATACTTTTCCGACGTCATTCAACCGCCCCTGATAAGTGCAAATGTGCAGTCTGGTTATTCACGCTCAGATTCACTATCACCACCAAATCTAATCATATCCTGGTTAATCCAAGTTTTCCTGACCGACGATGCCATCCTGAAAGGTGTCATCTTCGGTGGCATCAAGACTATCGTCGATGCTGTCATCGTCCGTGTCGATTTCTTCATACTGTCCCTGTCTTTCCCGGCGACGAGAAACAGCACGATATTTGGTGCTCAGTCTGGGCACATGAATTTCTTTGCCGCCGCGCCCACCGACCTTCTTCACCGTAGCTTCGACTTTTTGCGATGTGACTTGACGTCGGCTGTATTCCATTTGAGCATCACTGACGATGGCAGCATAACTGTTGTAACGTCCGAGCGAAATTTCGTCGATGTTATTCAAAACGTTGCAATCGTTTTCGACCAGGTGCAAACAGTTCAAAAACTTGCAGTCTTGTGCCAGGCGCAAAATCTCAGGAAATTGCCACACAACCTCCGTGGGCTGCGGGTGCTTCAGTTCGAGAAGGTTGAACCCCGGCGTATCACCGACCCAGCTTGCAGTTTGGGAGGCGCGAATCTCTGGAAAGTGTTCAAAACTTAACCGATACAACTCGCTCGATGTTGTCGTATGACGACCAACCCCGAACTCATGATCCATGACACCGGTCTTAAGTTGCAGATCTTTCTCGATGCAATTCAAAAGAGTCGACTTGCCAACGCCTGACTGGCCGGCGAATACAGACACTTTATTGGCGAGAGTTCGAGCCAGATCATCGATACCCCGACCGGTCACAGCCGACACAAATATGACGAAGTATCCAAGTGGTTCATAAATACTTCGTAAAGCCTCAAGTTCACTTTCCTCCGCCAGATCGCACTTGTTGAAGCAGAGCACAGGCAGCGCAGGAGACAGCTCCAGCTGGAAATGCACTATGTAACGGTCGGTGAGCAGGGGGTTCCATTCCGGCTGATGGACGGCCTGTACAATGATGACCTGGTCCACGTTCGCTAAAGGCGGTCGAGACAGTAAGTTCTCGCGCTCCAGCATCGTGGTAATGACTGCTGTGTTCTGCTCTGAGTCCAACTCGTCCAGCTCAACGCGGTCGCCGGTAAAGATGGAGACTCGCTCTTTCTTCAACCTGCCGCGAGCAGCACATTGAAAAACAGTGTCCAGCTCAGGTTCGTAAACCAGATAGCCGCCAGCATGACTTCGTAATACAGTTCCGGACGCCATTCAATCTCTCGAAAGTCTCACTGTAAGCCGACCAAAACGAAATCGACTTCAACAACAAGAATACACTAATCGACATACTAAGAAACACGTAATCAAACAGTTCGAAAACCGTCCAAACCTGAATAGTTCAGCAACAGTCCAGTAAAGTCCAGCGCAAAGTCCAATAAAAAACAATCGTTCCACCCGGTATCTACAAAAGCCAGTGCAGCATAGCTGCAAGGCACCACGCGATGATGAGACAATAGGTAAAATCAATGAGCACGGCAACAATGGAAGTCCAGAACGTGAATGAAGAACTAACCAGCCAGCAAGAAGCAATTGCGCAATTCGGAGAGCCACAGGGCGACCTCTCGCACATCCGCAATATCGCCATCATCGCGCACGTCGACCACGGCAAAACGACACTGGTCGATGGATTTTTGCACCAGACCGGAGTTTTTCGCGAGAATCAGGAAGTCGTCGAATGCGTGATGGACTCAAATGACCTCGAGCGTGAGCGTGGTATCACAATTCTTTCGAAGAATACAGCCGTCACCTACAATGACATGCTCATCAATATCGTCGACACCCCGGGCCACGCTGACTTCGGCGGCGAAGTCGAACGTATTCTGGGAATGGTAGACTGCGCGCTGCTCGTTGTTGATGCGGGCGA
Source organism: Candidatus Melainabacteria bacterium (assembly GCA_003963305.1). Classification (NCBI taxonomy): domain Bacteria; kingdom Bacillati; phylum Candidatus Melainabacteria; species Candidatus Melainabacteria bacterium. The sequence continues at coordinate 12,132 of RXJR01000031.1, forward strand.
AGGTCCGATGCCCCAAACACGTTTCGTTCTGCGTAAAGCGCTCGAGAAAGGACTGCGACCGATCGTTGTAATCAACAAAATCGACCGTCCAAACATCGACCCGCACATCGCGGTCGACCAGGTTTTCGACCTCTTCGTCGAACTCGGAGCAGATGAAAAACAGCTCGATTTCCCATATCTTTTCGCATCGGGCGTGAAAGGATTCGCAGTCGCATCACCTGAAGAGGAAGGTGTCGACTTGCGACCGCTGCTCGATTTGATCGTCAAACATTGCCCACCGCCGTCTGGAAATCCGGATGCACCACTGCAGATGCAGTTGAGCATTCTGGACTACAACGACTACCTTGGCCGCATCGGCATCGGCAGAATCTACAACGGCAAGATTCATGACGGAGAGTCAGTGGTGCTGCTCAAAGAAGACGGCACCTCAGTGCGTGGAAAAATTTCCAAGCTCTTTACGTTCCATGGCTTGAAGCGCATCGAAGCGCGTGAAGCATCAGCGGGACAAATTGTAGCCATCGCCGGATTCTCCACTGCCAACGTTGGTGATACCGTATGCGACCCTGAGCATCAAGTCGCCCTGCATCGATTCAAAGTCGACGAACCGACTATGAAGATGGCGTTTCTCGTCAATGATAGCCCGTTTGCCGGGCAGGAAGGCAAGTACGTAACCTCCAGACAGCTGCGCAGCCGCCTCTTCCACGAACTGGAAACGAACGTCAGTATGCGCGTCGATGAGACTGATAATACAGACACGTTTATCGTCAGTGGACGCGGAGAACTTCACCTGGGCATCCTGATTGAAACGATGCGACGTGAAGGATACGAGTTTCAGGTATCAAGACCGGAAGTAATCATCAAAGAAATTGGCGGCGTAGACCACGAGCCGTTCGAGAAGTTGATGATCGACGTTCCTGATGAATTCACGGGCGCCGTCATGAACGAGCTTGGACCACGTAAAGCCGAACTGCAGAATATGCACGTCGATAAAACTCAAGCTCTTCTCGAATTCGTCATACCGACTCGCGGTTTGATCGGATTTCGCAGCGAGTTCTTGCGCCTCACCAAAGGTAATGGCGTCATGAACCATGCCTTCCTCGAGTATCGTGAATGGTGCGGAGACATCGTCTCGCAGCGCAACGGCGTTCTCGTCGCATGGGAAGAAGGCACAGTCACTGCGTACGCTCTCGGACAAGCTGAGGATCGCGGCGTCTACTTCATCACACCTGGAATCAAAGTATATGGTGGCATGATTGTCGGCGAAAACAACCGCACGCAAGACATGGACATCAACGTCTGCAAACTCAAGAAGTTGACCAACATGCGCAGCTCAAACGCAGATACGCTGGTGACCTTGCAGGCTCCGATCGAGATGAATCTGGAGCGTTGCCTCGAGTACATCGCTGCCGATGAACTCGTAGAAGTAACGCCGAAAAACATCCGCATGAGAAAGCGCCAACTCCCCAGACGCTAATCCGCCACGGAACGCACGCATCCCGCGTGCCAGGCATGGATCGCACGCGTCCCGCGTGCCCCGGCATGGATCGCACGCGTCCCGCGTGCCATTATCAACGGGCTTTGCCGGTGCTTGCTTTGCCGCTGCTTGCTTTGCCGGTGCTCTTGCCGGGGTCCTTACTGCTGCCCTTATCCGTGCCTTTGCCAGAGGCTTTACTGCTGCCCGTATCCGCGGCTTTGCCAGCGGCTTTACTGCTGCCCTTATCCGTTCCCTTAGCTGACTGATAGCTGACACGATAAATAGCCCCGGCATCGTCATCTGACACAAGCAGAGCGCCGTCAGGCATGACCTGTACATCGACAGGTCGGCCAAGCACCTGCTCCCCAGGCTGCAAAAATCCTGTCAAAAACGGCGTCGCTGAAACAACTTTCTCTCCATCAAGCTTCACGCACATGACCTGATAGCCGACCTTCTTGCTGCTATTCCAGGAGCCATGCTGAGCGACAAAAATCTGATTTTTGTACTCCGCCGGAAACATCTTGCCTGTGTAGAAACGCATTCCGAGCGCAGCTACGTGGGCAGCGAAGGGATAGCGTGGCGGCACCGGTTTCAAATTCGCAGGCGCCCGCGATCCAAACTCAGGGTCAGGCACATTGTTTCCGAAAAAGAACGGAAAACCAAAATGCATTCCAGCCTGTGGTGCACAATTCAGCTCATCTGGCGGAGTGGTGTCATTGAGCAGATCTCGACCATTATCAGTGAACCAGAGCTGACCCGTAACAGGGTGCCAATCAAAGCCGACTGTGTTGCGAATGCCTCTAGCGAAGACTTCCTGTTCGGAGCCATCAGGTTTCATACGAGAGATGGCAGCGAATGGATCGTTGCGCATACAAACGTTGCAAGGCGCGCCAACAGGCACATACAGCTTATCGTCAGGACTGAAGCGAATGAATTTCCATCCGTGATGTCTCTTGTCCGGAAAATTTGTTGACACCACCACCGGTGCTGGTGGATCTTTCAAATGTTGTTCGATGTTATCAAATCGAATCACGCGATTAAGCTCGGCGACGTAGAGAGAACCGTTGCGAAATGCCACGCCATTAGGCAAGTCGAGATTGCGAGCAATGACAAAAACCTCATCGGCTTTCCCATCTTTGTCTTTATCGACAACTGCGTATACAGAACCTTTTCTTGTCGTGCCGACAAACAACGTGCCCGATGGTGACAGCGTCATCGACCGGGCGTTTTCTATATTGTCCTTATAAACTTCCACCTTAAAGCCAGGAGGTACTTTCAGCTTATCGAGCTGCGGAACCTTGGTGGTCTGCGCCGAAGCCCCAGGCAAGACGCCCGTTGTCAACATAAGCAAACCGATGATGAGGCGCCTGACACTTACCATTGCTGAAACTCCCGGTTCACTTGAAAACAAAAACGCAAAGTCGCTTACTCAAAAGATACACTTCTGGCGCAAGAATCGATCTATTCGTGAAAGAATAACCTCAGTAATGAGCACAGATACAGATGAAAAACTAAAGCTAATCAAGAAAGCGATTCTACTCGTCTTCGTGACGCTGCTGCTTGCCTGGATTGCAGTCAAAGTGCAGTCGCTTCTGATGTGCACATTCATGGCAATCATTCTGGCGTCAGCTATCGCCCCAGCTGCCGAATTCATGGAATCCCACAAAATTCCTCGCACTGTTACAGTGATCGGACTCTACATTTTGATTGCCGTTGTCTATGCGGTGCTGGCGATGTCATTGATTCCGCTAGTCAAGGAACAGGCGCAGCAGCTGTTCTCGGTAGCGCCACAGTACATCAAACAACTGCTGGAATCGGTCGATAAACTGCAAGATTTAGCGGGCAACTATGCAGGCGCAGAAAATGTTCATCATGTCGATTACGCCACCATGGTTCAGGACCTCGGTGCCAAGGCAGTCAGTAAAACTCTGAACTTCACACAAGACGTGTTCGAAGCGCTGTTGAACGGCATTTTCATACTCTTCCTCACATCCTACTTCGTCATTGAAGCCGACAAAATGTGGCCGAAACTGATTTTGTGGGTGCCCGAATATCGCCGCAAACGATTTGCCTCGCTGATTCGACCGCTCGAAGTACGCCTCGGTGGCTATGTGCGCGGGCAGCTGCTCGTTAGCTTAGCAGTTGCCTTGATTCTAGGCACGGGATTGACTCTGCTGCAAGTCAGATATTCACTGATTCTCGGCATAATTGCAGGACTCATGAACATCGTACCGTTTGTCGGATCGATCATCACGTGCGTCTTCTCAATAGTTATAGCGGCGAATCAATCACCGATGCTTGGTCTCGCCACCTTCGGACTTTTCGCCTTTGAGCAATGGCTGGAAAGTAATTTCATCGTGCCGCATTTAATCGGCCAAAATGTCGACCTGCATCCGCTCATAGTGCTGTTTTCATTGTTGATTGGTGGCACATTGTTCGGTCTGGCGGGAGCTGTTATAGCAGTGCCGCTTGCTTCAGCCCTGCTTTTCCTGGCACGCGAGTTCTACTTCAAATCAATAAATCCCGAGTTGGATGCCGCCGAGGAAAGCCCTTAGTCCCCCAAAAATAGCTTGGCAAAATCTTCCTCCCCGTCTTCAACGAGGTTTTCAAGCATCTCAAAGGTTTTACAAAAGGAAAGGGCGAGATTCAAGCCAGTTGGTCGATTGGCTCCTAGTAAAGGATCTCTAATAGGGGATCGACGCGAACCGTTTGACAATCACCTTATGAGTGACTTAAAGTCTACGCGACTCTGTCATGGACACCCGAGCGAGAGTTTTTTGATGTGCCCTATTAGTAACGACCCGACCACTCCAAATCAATTCATTCAAAATCTGCAGACGCATTACAGTTCTTACAGTCATGCCCTGAAAACACAGATGCCTTCGCCTCATGCAAGGCGCGCACAACGCTCTCGACTCAGTCAATTCATCAGCTTCCTGAGCCATTCTCGCCGCAGTTACGAAACAACCAATCCTGAACGTCAAGCCAAAGATGCTGCTGTAAGCGATTACCTCGACTACCTGCAATATTTTTTGAAGGCAAGACCTTCTACCATCAGCAAAGCTCTAACTACCATTGGAGAGTTCTACGAATACATCGGGCTGGAGCCAATTTCAATTGTGCGCGACGAATTGCCCGGCGCAAATCCGCAGGCTCTGTCGAATGAAGACGTGCAGAAATTCCTGGCAGCTGCAGAAGCCAATCCATCGGTGAAACACCGAGCCCTGGCTCTGCTTCTCGGCACAACCGGCATCAGAGCAATCGATTGCACGATGCTCGATATGGATGATTACATTCCCGCGACTGCGACATTGTGCCTGAGAGGAGACGATATTGCCACTGCGCGCGCCATTACACTCAATGCACCTACTAAACTAGCCATGGAACAGTGGTTGCAGCAGCGCCGCCAGCGCTTCACTCGCTCCAACGAAAAAGCATTGTTCTTAAATCCTCAACGTCGAAGAATATCGCAAGCTGGTGTCAATCTCGTCGTGAGAAAAATCAGTATGGAAGCCGGGCTCGACCTCAACGCACAACAGTTGAGAGACACGTATCTGATCGAAACTGCGCAATCAAACGGCGTTGAAGAAGTTCAAAAACCGGAATCAAAACCAGGCGCGAACCGAGCCGCTATTTAGTCAGGCTACTTCACCCAGCCCTGCTTGCGTCGATAATTCTCGTAAGGCTCGACTTGATCGGGCTTAAGAAGTTTGCGCACTTTCAAATTCATCATCATGTATTGATTATTGATCTGGCTGGAAAGTTGATTCATTTCGTCTTGCTTAGACATGATGTCTTCAGAGGCTTTACCAGTGAACATACATTGCAAGAACTGATCTCGAATCTCGTGATATTTAACCAGAGTCGGCTCTATCTTCGGCTTGAACTCACTGACCACTGCTGAAATTTTGACGCGCTGGTCAGGCGTGGCATTGATTGTTTTCAAAATCGGCTCCAGGTGCGAGCCGTATTGACCATATGGTTTGTTAGCTGCATTAGCAGTTGCAGAATTGCTTGAATTATCGTCTGGCGCGGCATTTGCGGGCGGATCGCAGCAATAGCCGACAGCCAAACACGCAATGAAAACCAGCAAGAATTGCTTCATTTCCCTGGACCTTAAAATCGCGGCACAACCACTGAAGTGCTCACCTGTAGTGGTAGACGACGCCTTAGAGAAAATGTGCCTCTCCCACATGCCTATTTTGCCACCAAAAATTGTTTTCAAATCACCCTCAACCTCATGGCATCCCCAACTGGGATTGCGATTGCGAGATCACAGGTCTTCCGCTTCTGATAATCACTCATAGCAGAACCATAACAGAATCGAAAATTGTTCGCTGAAATGAGTCCCGAAAGTCCACTCTAATCAGGCTGCAGAGGTTAGCCGGCAATTTCAACCTGCTCGCTGGGACGATTCAGAATCTGAAATCAGCGCCAACGGCATCAGATTTGGTGGCATTTCACTGAGCGGTGTATTAGCACGGAGCTGGCGATATGTCTTTGCCAACGCGATATTCTGCACGATGTAAGCGGGAAACATACCGATTACAAGGCACAACAAGCCGACCCAGTTGATGAAATAGTTAACAATGCCAAGGAAAAATACTTCTGCCACTGAGCCCCTGGTGATAGCCCAGCTGGCTTTCAGCGAGGTAAGAGGTCCGGCGTCTGAATCAAGAATGAAATAAGGATAGAACTGAAATCGCAACTGTAAATAAACGCCCGGAATAATCAAACAAACGTACCCGGCGCCAACCATCAGTCCGTAGAGAAGACTAGCCAAAGCAAAATTCCAGGCGCGAGAGTACTTAGAAAAGACATCTCGCACGGCAAGCGTATCGCCCTCAACTACTTTGAGAAAAAGATTCAGCATTCCAAGACCGATGACGACTCCGATAATCATGCCAACCAGAGACACAATCAGAGAGATCGTGCCGATCACTGCCGTCTGCGCAACAAGGTACTTCAAAACAAGCGAAGAAATGGTAGGCACCATCTGAACCAGGAAGGTGCAAGTCATCACGCCGGTGAGAGGCCAGAAATACTTGAGCATCTCTTTCCAGCCGAAACTGATCACCTCATCAACTGCAAACTTAGACGCACCAGGTTCGGGAACCACACCCTGTGTGCCCGCTGTTGCAGGTGCTGGGAAGTTCGGAGCTGATGGGGCGCTGGTTGTATCAGGCGACGGCTGCGGATTGCTTCCAGTGGACGACGGTCGTGGATTGCTGGCAGTGGATGCCGGTTGCGGATTACCGGCAGTGGATGCCGGTTGCGCCTTGTTGCCGACAGTAGCTGGGGATTGTGGAGTTGTAGATACCTTTGCTGGAAGATTCTTTTTTGCCAGATCTGCATATGTCGGGGGCGGCGGAACATCACCATCATCGTCGCCTGCGGCATTCGATGGAGACGCAGAATTCGACGGAGCTGTAGAATTCGATGGCGATGCAGAATTCAATGTAGATGAAGGATTTGATGAAGATCCCGTATTTGATTGAGAGCCCATATTTGACGGATCGCCAGGCGAGGCAGACGCTGCCTGGTCAGACCTGGCAGGTTGAATTTCTGCCGATGTGGCGAGATCTAGAGGCGCTTGAAGTCCAAACACATAATCACCGACTGGATCAGCAGCAGCGCTGTCCGCTTCGCCACCGATTCCTGGCTGCTGATGCTCTTCACTCGGTTTTTCTTCGCTCACCTGTAGTTCCCTCTATTGAACTTTCACTATGTCTGCCACTGTCGAATGCAAGGCTCGCGACTGCCTTGTTTTGCCCTAACGCTTTTCTGGTTGGAATGCCGGTTTCGGTGTCGTACTGGACGGCAACACTTCAAGCAAGTCTCCCCAGTAGTAGCCCTGCCCGTAGTGCACGCCGATTTCTTTAAGAATCGGAAGGTCATCTTTTACTTCAATTCCTTCCGCGACGATTTCGGCTCCCAGCGATTTCGCCACATTGACGACGCGCTTCAGAAGGCGTGCTTTCGCGGGTTCGCGCGACACACCACTAACGTACTTGCGGTCAACTTTGACCAGATCCGGCTCCAGCAAAATCAAACTTTCCAATGAACTTCTGCCAAATCCAACGTCGTCTATTGCCACCAGAATTCCAGCTTGCTTCAGAGCATTGACGTGATCTCGAAGATACCCGGGGTCACCAACAAACTGCTGCTCACTAATTTCTACGCAAAACGACTTGCCACTTCGATCGGTCGGGAAAAGCGCAATCAAATTGTCTATTGGTGTATCAAGAATCGTGCTTGGAAAAAGATTGATGTGAAAACGCAGATGATTACCAGTGTTGGCAGTTTGCGCAATACAAAGCTTAAGGCACAAAATGTCGACGGTGGTGAGAACGTTGTTTTCCACACAGACCCTGAAGAAATCAGCAGGGCTTTCGAAAGCTCCATCGGGTCCACGGCTGTACATCTCATAGCCGGCGACCTGGTCGCTGCCCAGGTCAATGATAGGCTGAAATACCGTGCGGAAATCTTTGCCGTCGCAAAGCACCTCTACGATATCGCGCGTGACTGGTCCTGCTTCTGGCTCAGGAGATGTGCCTTCCCGTGCCAGAGAGATGCGATTTTTCCCGGCCGTTTTGCTGCGCTTCAACGCCGAGCGAGTGACTTGCAATACCTCTTCAATAGATGTGATTTTTGGTGGCAAAGTGGCCACACCTACACTAACAGTGATACTGATCAACTCTGATGAGCAACGCAATGGAGATTCAGAGATAGCCAGGCGAATTCTCTCAGCAACACGCATGGCATAAGCCAATTGCGTATCGGGCAAAATGATGAGAAACTCGTCACCACCTACACGCGCAACGTGATCTGACGGTCGTAGCGTGCCACCCACACGTTTGCCCAACTCCTTCAAGACAATGTCGCCTACTGCATGCCCGAGGCTCTCATTTATCTTGCGGAAATTATCGACGTTGATCAGTACTGCAACCAACTGCCCGCCGACCCGTCCGGTACGATTTTCTTCAATTGGCAATACAGCTTGCAGTCCGCGAATGTTCAAAACTTCTGTGAGGAAATCGATGTTGGCTAATCGATCGAGTTGAGCTTTCGCAGCTTCCAGTTCAGCAACGAGCAAACGATTCTTCTCTTCAGCGTCTTTCAATGCCGGTTGACGCGAGCCGAGCACAATCCAGACACCAAAAATCATCAACCCGATGAAGATAAAGCAAATGTATCGAACATAACTGAGAGCATCACCATCTTTGGTGGCTTTATTTTCAAGCAGAGAAATTTCGTATTGTTCGGCGTCGCCAATATCTTTCCACAACTTCATGCGCTCTCGGTACTCACGAGAAGTCACGTAAAGGTCGCGGGCGGCGTTCTCACCCTGCTGCTTGCGAGCTTCGGCGCTCACACGCAACTGCTCGCTCAAGGCTTGCAGACGTTGTTCAATAGGACGGAACTTATCGCCATAAGCTTCGCCGTGTTCGTTGCGCAACTTGAACAATTGCGCATTGCCACTGCGCACAAACTGTTTGAACTGTTCCATGTAGGCATCATTGCCGGTGCCTATGTAACTTTGTTGCGCAATCTCTGCGTCACGGAAAGACGATTCTATCTGCTGCAATTCAGACAAGACAGCTTTGCGCTCGTTCATCCATGTAGTCAAATTAGCGCCAGTCGGACCACTGCTCATCAAATAAGCACATGCAGCACCGAGAACCAGAACCGCGACAACGCCCTGCACTACTTTGTTGTTGTCAGACGATGCCATGCGCAGTTGACCAGGATTGCTAAAACGCCATGTCAAGCAGATTCTTAAACTAGAGACCTAACCTGCCATTAGCAGTGTACCACCGCGCTATCTACTTTAAGAGTAGAGGCACCTTACCCGATTTGCCCACGCTTGCGTGAACGACAGGAGTAGTATCGGCAAACAGCGCCTTGATACGGCGCGCTTCAGCTGTGTGTCCGGTCTTTTCGCAAACTGTCTGGTAGTTTTTGAGGAATCGAATGCGGTCGACCGGGTCCTCATAATTGACCTTTTTCGAAACTGCAAGATAGTCCTGGAATGCCTTATAGGCGGCTTCATTGTTACCTTCCACCATGTAAATGCTGGCTAAAACGCCAAGCGCTCTGGCACGAACCGGGTTATCTTCGGGCGTTGACTCGTTCAGATTCGCAATTGCCTGCCTGGCCAGGCTCTGAGCCTCGGCGAGATCAGTTTTAGTCTTGGTATTCAGATCTTTGAATCCGAGTGTCAGGGCAAGATCGTCAACCACTCGAATGGTGCGAGGGTGGTGCTCGCCCAACCGCTTCGTCGTCAGGGCAAGCGCAGCGCGAAGGTTAGACTCGGCTGACTCGTAATCACTAATAGTGAGCGAATAGAGCCCGGCTAACTCATATGGCGCAATCAGGTATGGACTGTCGGCACCGTAAGTATCAGCGTAACTGGCGATCAGTCGTTCGTGAACAGACTGCAACTCGGCATTTGGGACTTCCGGATGCATATGATGAACGTTCGGCATGTTCAACAGTTTCGCCCGCAGAAGGTCGGGGTGGTCTTCCCTGAACAGCGTGTTCATCTCAAGCCAAACGTGCTGGGCTAGTGCATCAGCCTCGCGATAACGGTGCTGCGCTGTCAACACAGACAGTAAACCTAGCATCGTCCCGAGAGTCAGATTACTATGCCCATTGAGTCCGCTCCCCTTCAAAGCCATAACCCGATTGATGATACTTTCTGCATCCAGAAACTTACCGTTGGCTTCATCTAACGCAGCAATCGTCAACAGCGCCTGAGCTAATACCACCCCCGACCCGGGTTTATTGTCCAGTCGATCCGCCTCCGCCAGCTTCACCACTTCTTGCAGCCGATTCGAAGCTTCTTTGTACCTGCCGGTCTCAAATTCCAACTTCGCCATGCCCAGCTCGAGTGGCGCCAGCCGCGGTGCCTCGACAATTTTGTCGGTTGCTGGTGGCTTATTCTCTTTCGTCAGTTGACGGCGCATCTCGATCGCATCTTTGAACAATGGCTCAGCCTGCGCGAACTTGCCCTCTCTCAAATAAATGGAGGCAAGGGTATAGGCGTCGAGAATTCTACTTTCGACATCGGAAGAATCGTTTTTGTCGTGACTAAACTGCGCCTTGGAAGCGAGATCTTCAGCTTCTTTGAATTTGCCGTCACACATATAAACCCACGCCAGCTGCTGTGTTGCATTGGCTAATGATTGGGCGTGATTCGCTTTCATAGTCTTGATTAGCGGAATCAGCCTGGCCTCAGCCTGGGTGTAATGGCCCAGCTCGCACTGCTCCAGAGCAAATTGCCGAGGTTTTACATAAGTCTCTTCAGATTGAGAACACCCGAGCAGCAGCGTCGCGGCAAGGGCAACAGTGCCCAAGCAACGAGTGGTGACTTTGAAGTCGCCGTAGCGCTTTAAAATATCCCACTCACTTTCTATAACCTGACGCAATCCAAAATATACACGAAATAAGAGAGGACGACATCGCTGTCGTCCTCCTTGTTGGTTTATCGGACGGTGGAACTGGAGGATGCACCCGGGACGGGTGCGCTCCATGGCACCGGGACCGGTGCGTTACATCATTAGTAGATGTAGAGCATTTCGCGGAACTTCGGCAACGGCCACAGTGAGTCGTCGACGATATTTTCCAATTCATCAGCCACTGCCCGAACTTCGTTCATCGCAGGAAGAACTTTGTTCTGGTAGAACTTGGCATGATTGTAGACATCGTCGTGATCATCTTCCTTGTGTATATGGCGCAAGGATTCGAGCGTTTCGATGTTTTCGCGCAATTTGTTGACCTTTTCAGCCAACTCACGGAGCATGCCTTCCTGTGATGTCAAATTGATACCACTGATTGCTTGCTTCGTCTGAACGACTGTCGTGGCAACTCTGTTTTGATACTCGAGTGCTGCAGGCAGAATCATCGTTGTCGCCATGTTGGCAGTCAACAGCGCTTCAACGTTAATTGTCTTGCAGTAGCCTTCCAACATAATGTTGTAGCGGCTAACGAGTTCATCTTCCTGCAAAATGCCGTACTTCGAGAAGAGCTTCTTAGCATCGTCTTCGATCAAAACAGGCAATGCTTCAATGGTGCTCTTCAAGTTAGGCAAACCACGTTTTTCCGCTTCGTCGTGCCACTCTTGCGAGTAGTTGTCGCCGTTGAACAAGATTCTCTCGTTCTCTGCGAGAGTCTTCTTCACGACCTGCTGAACAGCGGCGTTGAGTTCGGTACCGGAGATGATCAGGTTTTCGATCTCAGTAGCCATGTAGTCGAGCGATTCTGCAACGATGGCGTTGAGAATCGTGTTCGGCCAGGCAATCGATTGACTGCTGCCCACGGCGCGGAACTCGAACTTGTTGCCTGTGAAAGCAAATGGTGAAGTGCGGTTACGGTCGGAATCATCGCGAGGCAATGCAGGCAATGTGGAAACACCAAACTCGATTGTGCGTCCGGAAAGATTTCCAGTTGCTGCTTTACCGCTGATGATTTGCTGCACAACTTCGGTCAACTTGTCACCGAGGAAGATGCTGATGATGGCAGGTGGTGCTTCGTTGGCGCCAAGTCTGTGATCGTTACCGGCAAAAGCAACGCTGGCACGAACCAGCTTGGCATGCTTGTTGACGGCTCTAATTACAGCAGCGAGAACAACGAGGAATTGAGTGTTTTCTTGCGGTGTTTTGCCTGGTTCGAGAAGGTTGTTGCCTTCATCGTCAGCCATAGACCAGTTGTTGTGTTTGCCACTGCCATTGACACCACTGAATGGTTTTTCATGGAAGAGGCAACGCAAACCGTGCTTCAAAGCTGTTTTACGGAAGACTTCCATGAGCACCATGTTGTGGTCGGTGGCGACGTTGCTGTTTTCGAAAACCGGTGCAACTTCGAACTGCGCAGGTGCAACTTCGTTGTGTCTGGTCTTAACAGGAACACCAAGCTTGTAGAGTTCGTTTTCTGTTTCCATCATGTACGCGAGTACGCGTTCTTTGATTGAACCCCAGTAGTGGTCTTCCATTTCCTGACCCTTCGGAGGCTTGGCGCCGAAGAGAGCGCGACCAGCGTTGATCAAGTCAGGGCGCTGCAAGTAGAAGGCTTCATCGATCAAGAAATATTCTTGTTCTGGTCCAACGGTGCAGACAACGCGCTTAACTTCCTTCTTTCCGAGAAGGTGAAGCATTCTTGTTGCTTGCTTGTTGATGGCTTCAAGCGAGCGCAAAAGTGGTGTCTTTTTGTCCAGCGCGTGACCGCTGAACGAGCAAAATACTGTCGGAATACAGAGCGTTTTGCCGTTGGTGCTTTCCATGATGAAAGCAGGGCTGGTTGGGTCCCAACCGGTGTATCCGCGGGCTTCGAATGTGGAGCGGATGCCGCCCGAAGGGAAGCTCGATGCGTCAGGCTCACCTTGAATCAAGACTTTGCCGGAGAATTCGAGAATAGCCAGACCTTCATCGCCACCAGAGACGAGGAATGAATCATGCTTTTCTGCGGTCAAACCGGTCATCGGCATGAACCAGTGCGTGAAGTGTGAGCAGCCTTTGGAGATTGCCCAATCTTTCATAGCGTTAGCAACGATGTCTGCATGATTTGAGTCAAGACGCTCACCGTGGTCCAGGCAGCGAAGAACGGCTTTATAAACCGCTTTCGGCAACATTGTGCGCATGATATGACGGTTGAAAACATTCGAGCCGTAAATTTCAGATACGGTAGTTCTTGTGTAATCAACAGATGCCGACACTGGCTCGCGGGATTGAATCGCTTGAATAGCCGCTCTACGACTGCTGGAATGGGTGTTATTGCCACCATTCCGATGTGAATGTGCTTTCTTATTTTCTGTCATAGTACTCATTAACGATCTGCTCCTCCCCGTTTATATGCCCAAAGCCTTCAGCACGACACGCTTTCGTCGCATGCCGTCGAATTCCGCGTAAAAAATTTGCTCCCATGGTCCCAGATCCAATTTGCCATCAGTGACTGGCACCGTCACTTGATGATTGATCAAGATCCGCTTTAGATGCGCATCTCCGTTGTCTTCACCAGTCTGGTGATGTTGATAGGAAGGATCAACTGGTGCCAGTTTTTCCACCCATTTGTCAATGTCTTTGAGCAGGCCGCTTTCCCAATCATTTATATATACGCCCGCGGTTATGTGCATCGCAGAAACCAATATAAAACCGTCGCGCAGGCCCGATTCTTTACAAAAGGCCTGCACGTCGTCTGTTATTCGGATGTATTCTCTGCGCTCTTTGGTTTCGAACCATAGATACTTGGTGAAGGCTTTGATGCCGTCTGAAGTTTTCACGATCTCTCCACGCAAAAGTGAGATAGCGCCTGGGTCCAAATGGAATACAGGCAGGCTGGCAGCTCGGCTAAGATCTTACAACGCCACCTCTGCCATTGCGATAGTTTATGAGGTTAAAAGCGAAAACCCGTTACACAAGGGATCTCAGCGGCTGTCGCCTTGATACTTTCTTGATATATACGACGGCTATTTACAGCTGCACACGCCGGCTTGGGGCTCGGTCTTGATGTCTTAACCGCCCAATTTTTGACCGGCTGCAATCTTCAGGTGCTCGAGATTCGCTGACGGAGCGGCTTTCGGTATAGACTCAAACTGAGACCAGGCATTCTTTACATCGAGCGACTTTAATGCGCTGGTCGCTCCCTCATACTCAACATACTGCGGAGCCGCGTGCTGCCAGGTGTATCCGTTGGTGCCAGGACGATTATGAAGGAGGAAGGCTTGCTTATTCGCATCGTCGAGGATGAGAGCCTTCAGCTGCGCTTCGCCGCTGCCAAGCCCTTTCTGACCGATGTAGAAGGTGCGGTAGTCGCCGCTGCGGATGATGCCCAGATCTTGGGTCGCAGTCAAGTCATAAAGACCGGGTCTTGGTCCAACTTCTGTCGGATGCGTGTGGATGAGAGCGCGTCCGCTTCTGTCTTCAAATTTTGGTGTTACTTCAAATTCTTTGCCAGTGAAGATGCGGCTCGCCCTGCCGGTTTGCAGGTCGAGCGAACGTGCAAGTTCTGCTCCGGATTTTGGTGCCAAAGTTTCACTCAACTTGAGCGCATCGACTGAACCGGCTTTGAGAGTGCCTTCCGGCAACATGGTGGCACCGGGACCTCTGAAGGCAATCTGCTCTTGAATCGGAAATTCGATTGGTTTGGTGATGTTTTTATAGGCGAAGTTTTGCAGCGCTTCCGAGCGCGCAAGTGAGATGGATGCTGCCTTTCCGCCGAGCATGAAACCGGGCAAGCCCTCAGCCATGGTGGCACCAGTTTTGCCGAAGTCGAGGCTGTATTTGTTGACGAGCGAGTTGCGCTGAGCATCTGAATTTGCATTCCAGGCATCGCCGAACATTGGTGCAGTTTTGGAAATGACACCAATTCCTGCCAGCACGCCAGTCGCCAGAAGCGCCGCAGCCGGAGCCGATTTAAATGCGAACCCTGTGGCGTAACCAATTGCCGCAGACTCGAGGGTCGTAGTAAGTAATTTGCTTTTATTGGTAGCCCAGTCTTTCTGCACTTCATCAAGAATTGCGCCTGGCGTAGCTAAGGCGACGCGCCCGGCAACATTAAACTCGTTCTCGATGTTCTTGAAACTGAAGTCAGACATGGCTTCCGGCAGGTAGGTTCATCCACGGTGATCCTAGCCCCAGGGGGCGCGCATGTCATTGGGGAAACTACGAGGGCAGGGCGACGTCGCGCTAGGGCGCCGCACCGATCCGCCATGGAGCGCCCGCATCTTGCGGGCAATGGAGCGCCCGCATCTTGCGGGCAATGGAGCGCCCGCATCTTGCGGGCTTAAAAAAAAAAGCCCGCGGGACGCGGGCGCTCCATAAGAATTCGTGCCTGGTGCGCGAAAAGCCCGCGGGACGCGGGCGCCCCATCAGGATTCGTGCTTGGTACTGTCCGAGTGCGACGGCGCCGATGGCGCGCTTGGCTGGTGACTCTTCAAACTTTCGAGGCGCTCTTTGGCTTCGTCCTGACCGGGGTCAAGAGCGAGAGCGTGAGAATAGGCGCTGGTGGCAGCTTCAGCCTTTCCTTCGCGTTCAAATACTTTGCCCAGATGCGCCCAGAGCCCGGCGTGCTTCGGACTCAGCTTGACCGCTTGCTGAAATTCAGTCTGCGCAGTCGCCAGATCGCCCTTGCTTTCAGCCATCCAGCCCATGTCCACGTGCAACGCGGGGTCTTGAGGTTCGAGCTTAACAGCCTCGGAAAGTTGCTTTATAGCGCGGTCGCCGCCACCGTTGTCGGCAAGCAAGAAGGCGAAGTCAGCGTGCGCATATCCGTCGGCTGGATCTTCGCTAAAACTGCGCATGTAAGCCGTTTCAGCCAGTTCGAAATCTCCCTTGTTGGCATACGAGAAAGCCAGAGAGCGCTCAATGGCAGCGTTTCCAGGCGAATAAGTGAGTGCCCACTTGAACTCGGCAATCGCTCTATCCCAGCGATTCTTGCGCCCATAAGCTATTCCCTGCTGGTTGTGCAGTTTGGCGGCATTCTTCTTGAAGGCGATTCGCTCGTCTTCATTCAACGGAATTGGCTCACCGAGCCCGACTACCATCATCAACTCAGCGAGACAACGCGACGGTTGGGCCGTAAACATAGACAGCAAGCACAAATCGCGATGCGCCACTTTCAAGTCAGGCGAAAACATGATGGCTGCCTGATATTCAAGCTCAGCCATTTTCAAATTCCAGCGCGACCAGTAATAGCGAGCCAGGTCATAGTGCTCCAGAGCCTGATTGAGTCCGATTCTTCGAGCCGTAGCGGCGCGTTCCAGAGCAGCAGAATAGTCAGCGGCAGCGTCATTGCTAGCTTCTGCACTAGCGGCTCTCACATCACTCGACTCAGATTGCTCCGATTGGTCCAATTGCTCAGACTGCGCCTGTTCCGCGACTGAGTCAGATTTATCCGGCTTCGACAGCGCCTGTGCCACTGTCGCCTGAGGCGCTTTCGATTGCGACTTGCCGACTTTCGACTGCTGCCCATCGCCCGCAAATGCCAGCGGAACAGATGAAGAAACGAGCGCGGTCAACGCAATCACATTGAGCAGCTTAACTTTGATAGATGGCATGCCAAAACTCACAACTGGGTCGATAACTCATTATGGCATCGAACAAAGCTTATTGCTCATGACTTTATGACTGGTAAAACTCCGGGGTTTTCCCTGTATGAACTGCGCAAAAGGGACGAACACTGTTCCGGAACCTAAACGGCGACTATCGAAATGCCGCAAGCATCGGCTCGGGCAATCATCTCTTCGCGCTCGACAATCATGGTTTCGTTGGCTGCCAGCGCCAGAACGCCGCCACCCTCCTCGCATTTCATCGATTCAAGCGTCGTCATGCCCACTGCAGGAATGTCAAAGCGCTGGTCCTGCCCAGGTTTGGCAACTTTCACAACAACCACAGGACCGCGCGCAAGCTGCACAGCCCGCTTGATTGCTTCATCTGTACCCTCAGCCGCTTCGACAGCCAGAAGAATGCGATTGCGAACAATGACAGTCTGACCAATATCCAGGCGTGCGATTTCCTTGGCAATCTGCATGCCGTATTCGATATCTATGTATTCTTTCGCGTTGGGTTCACGTTTTGTGATTACGCCGACATCGGGAAACAATTCCCGCAGAAACTCGGATTGAGTTAGAACCTTGATGCCTAGCCCCTCGATCAACTCGCCCATGCGAACTTGAATGCTGTCGTCAGTCAAATTGGAAAGCTGGGTGAGCTCGCGAACGGCAGTCCAGTCGAACTTATGGATGTTCTTGAGAAGATTTAGCTTGCGAATTTTTCCGATAAAAACGGCGTAATTGCACTTATTGTCCTGCAGCAGCTTGAAATTGCGACCGATCTGACCAGGCGCGATTTTGATGGTAACGTCGGCGGTGGTCTCAACGTTCCGATAAGCTTCGTCTGTCAGGGCCAGGCAAACAACCTTGAGGCCACGCGCCTTGGCAGATTTCGCGAGCAACAGCGGAAGGGTGCCGTCACCGGCGATGAGCCCAAGCGTGCCGGACTTCGGACCTGCTTCATTGATTTTGTCGGCTGCGGAAACTTCCGCCACAGGCGATCCTCCAGAGTTTACGAAAGTCTAGCACTCGGTATCCCGCTCCACCCTTGCGTGCAGCTAAGAAAGTCTGGAACGATCTTCGCATTAATGGCGTGCCGGCTGCATTGCGGTGAGCGAGATGGTCAAGATTTTGTTATCCTAAAACTACGCGTGCGTGTTCAGTTGGTCGAAACTGGGCGTTCAGGGTAATTACCAGTTTTGCTTGACATCGAGAAAACAACACGATTAAACTGGGCTCAGGTTGCGCCGCTGCGTGTTAAGCGGCTTGATGGATACGGGAGAAGCAATGACCAAGTTCTCGGCACCTCTGTTAACGGCTTTGTCGATTGCAAGCGCGGCAATGGCGATTGCACCGGCGCTGGCGCAGCGTCAGTCTGACCCGAACATCGGGCACTTCTATATGGCGCGCCAACAAATCACAATTACTGATGAGGCGCCGATGGTGAACGACCAGCGCACTAATCCAGCCGCAGCTCAGGCAGGAATGGGCGGAATGCCAGGCGGACCGATGCCGTTGCCCCGGGCCGGGTGGCAGCCATATTCCCAATCGATTCCAAGCTTGAGAACCAGCCTTCCCAAGACTAATAATGGCGTTCCCGAAAAGGCTCCGCCACCGCCGCCTATGGGGATGCGGGGAAGAGCAGGCGGCTTGATTAACGGCCCGAAGACAGCCGCGAAGCCCAAATCTTCACAACCTCCTGCGCCTTCGGCTCCCGTCGTGAAAGCGTACTCGCCATATAAACAGTACGCACCTGACTCAGCTGCAGCTGGATCGGCGGCCATGCAGTCCAACTCAGCCGTGCGCGGTAGCGTGCTGCACTGGGCACGCCCACGGAAGAATTATTAGAACCACTCACCACACATGGTGCCACCAGCCCCGCCACGGCTTTTGATTTTTGCTGCAGTTACTTCTCTAACAGCTTCCTTTCTTCTCCAATAGGGGTAAGCTTTCGGTCAGTACGCGAGATCAGATCGACTATCATCGGTTCCCTCTGTGATGCCATCATGATAAACGGCATATTTGTTTTCGATTTGATCA
Organism: Candidatus Melainabacteria bacterium; assembly: GCA_003963305.1. Lineage (NCBI taxonomy): Bacteria > Bacillati > Candidatus Melainabacteria > Candidatus Melainabacteria bacterium. Next base: position 30,692 of record RXJR01000031.1, read on the forward strand.
GTATGTGACCAGGCAGCTTTTGGATCGCAGTGATCTGTTCCCACGGTATGAATGCACTTCCAGAGCGGGTTCTCAAGAAAAGTCCTTCGTTGCTTGGCTGTAAGATTTGAACAAATCTTGTTCTATGCAAGTACATAATCACGATTGGAATGATGATCATCAAACCGTAAATCAGACCATAAATTAAGAGGTGTTCTGTAGTCTCAGCGGAGCCAGCTCGAAACATCCCGATGACTAAATTAACTGCTGCGAACGCTCCTGCGAGCAGAATCGCGCCTGCGGCCACCCACTGTGTATCGAATTGCCCATCCGGGATAATTTGGGCTGGTGTAGACGATACCACATGCGGTGGCAATCGTTTTTGAATGAAATTGAACAAATGATCGCTATCGGTCAAATCTTTGGATAGGTAAAAAACCTCCCCATTTTTACAAACCACAGCGTACTCGTGAAAGCCTAATTCGGTGCTTCCAGCGAGAAAGAACTTGTCAATTTCATGCCAGGGGACTCTCCGTTTGAGTCCTGGACTGGTGAACTGCAACTCCAAGTCAGAAGGTTTAACTTCCAGCACGTGATGAATGTGATGCCATACGCAAGGGGAAATGAGTGCGATTAGACTGAGGAACGCGAAGCTAAACATTGCTGCCAGATAAGCGATCTCAGCTGGAGTCGTCACTTTTTGATAAGCCATAAACACATAGATAGGCATGATCGTCAGGGTACAGATAACTGCCCTGATGGAATGATTTTGATTTGGGTGGACAGGTTCTTTTTTTCGAACACAAAAAAAGTAAGCCGTCTGCCACCACTGTTTGCGCGCGAACCCGTCCAGTCGATGCACGCGCACCGAAATCGAATTATCATTGTTCATGGTTTCAGTCCGATAGATTTCGCTGGTCTTAGTAACGTCCCAACTATAGCCCGAACCGCTTGACATCCGCTCGGTTTTAATAGGATGTTAACAAATCAGTCTATGTTGATTCTAGCGTTGCATTAAGCCAAAACGCTACCAAGAGACGAAAGGCAATCGCAGGAAAAATAGAAAAAGGCAATCAACTTAGATTGCCTTCATCAAAGTGGCGTGCCCGGAGAGATTCGAACTCCCGACCTCATGGTTCGTAGCCATGCGCTCTATCCAGCTGGGCTACGGGCACATTTCGTAGCGGAATATCAATATACCATGTTGCAACAGAATTGAATTTACGAGAAAACACTCGTGTTACAAGATTGACATCGCGAAGTCATGTGCCTAGTAAAATTCCGACTTTCTTGGAGGCATCATTCCGGCGGATTTTATTAGGTAGATCCCTAAGTCGCCCATTGTGTTGTGACAAGATGAACGATCGACAACATGATAGCGACCACCATCATTTAATTCGTATACCCATTCCGCGCCGTCGTATCCGAGTGTCGATTCATCCATGGATTTTTGATCGTAGATTTTCACCTTATCTAGGATTTGTTCGAATTGTCTGAATTGTAGCTCCGTCCAATTCACTTCGGTATTTTTAGTGAGTTTGCCTGGATCAAATCCACCACTTCCGCTCAATTCCTTCGCCACCAAAATTGCTTTTCCATCATCGTATTTGGTGACTCGGATGCATATCGAGTGGTGGAAGGAACGCAGCCAGAGTAACCTGCAAACGAATTGTTCTTTTGAGTTCGCGAGCACTTGTAGGGATTTTTCATCCATGGCAATTAAGTGGCGGGTGTACCAACTCTGGCGGTACTTGCCCAAACTCGAAGGGAAGTATTTTTGATTTGTTTCAGCGAAAATTGGCGCACTGCTTCTGCGCGGTGGCAACGGTTTGCAGTCGCTATGATCAAAACTCAAATTGTTTCGCACTATACCAAGAGCACTGTCATTAAATAGCCCCGGGCTCATGCGCTTGGCTAAATCGTTGCGGATCATACGCAGCGGGTCATAACGATCGCCACACTGGATTATTGGGTGAAACTCCGAACGAACCCGCAGCGGACTTGGAGCTTCTTGAGAGAACGCTGGTTGGTTAATTAATAACAACATCAATAGAGCTGCTATAGCGTTCATCACAGGCAATGCTCCTCCTCATGATGTCTATGGTACGCGTGAAAAGCTGTAACTCTAAGGAGTAGCTGCTGGTCACAGTGGGGTAATCATCCCTGCACAAGCCGTACTTCATAGGTGTAACTAAGTAATTCTGCACTTCATGCCATTTCAACACTCCTCGGCGTGAAGCGATCTGCTTTGTAAGTCAGCAGTAAAATAGCCTTCTTTAGAACATCTGACATCGACATCCATACCAAATACTGATGACAGTTTGCCTCGCGTCAGCAAAGACACCTTTTCACCGTCGCTATGTATTTTGCCCCCTTTCATCAAGACAACGCGCTTGATCTCCGGAACGATCTCGTCGATGTGGTGCGTCACGATGAGCAGCGCGCATCCTTTAGCGGCAAGTCCGCGCAGCGTTTCAAGAAAATGCCGACGACCAACAATGTCGAGCCCGCTTGTAGGTTCGTCGAGCAGCAGAGCGCGCGGTCGGTGCACAAGTGCGCGTGCAATTAGAACGCGGCGCGACTCTCCCGTTGACATGGTCTCAAGAGTCTTTTCAGCCAAGTGAGATGCGCCCATGTCATCCAGGGCGGCCAATGCGTCGTGGCGCATTTCATCAGTCACTAGCTGGTGGCTGAATGTACCCTGGCTTGAGAAGTATCCGCTCAAGACTGCATCGATACCTGTAATGCCGCCCGCGGCAGTGAAAGCAATTTGCAATTCCGGCGTAATGATGCCGAGCAATTTTCTCAAATCGAAAACGTTCCATGTAGTTTGACCGAATATCGATACAGCAGGTCTTCCATCAGAATGCGCAACCGGATAAATGTGTCGGGTAATCAACTTGATGAGAATGGATTTTCCGCTGCCATTCGGTCCAATAATGGCTGTGTGTTCACCTTCCGAAATTTCGATGGATATGTCATCGAGAATGTTGATGCCGTTGCGGCGAACTGTTGCGTGGTCGATTTTAAGCATGGCTTCCAGACACTCCACAACAGTGAGCACACGAGATCCGCTCGCACCTCAGAAATTAATAGAATACAGTGCGAAACGGAAAGTTTGAGCGATAATTGCATAACTCAACAGAGAGGCGATGATGAGCGAGAAAACAACTGCGGCAACGGCGACAGACGACGACGCTAAAAAGCGGCTGAAAGAACAAGTCAATAAGCTGCTCAGTCAGGATAACTGGAAAAGCAAAGGCAGCATCAAGCTGGGTGGCAAGTCGTTGAAATACAAAGCCATTGCCGGTTTCATACCTGTCACCGCAGGCGGGCTCGACGAAAAGCGAGGCGAGCCTGAAGCCGCAATTTTCACCATATCTTATTTGATGGAAGACGCCGAGGCGACCGACCGTCCAGTGTGTTTTGTATTCAACGGCGGTCCGGGTTCGTCATCCGTCTGGCTCCATCTGGGAGCCCTCGGTCCCAAGCGGGTGGTCGTCGATGACGATGGAAAAATGCCAACGCCGCCCTACAAGGCTGTTGACAATCAAAGGTCATGGTTTGAGCACTTCGATCTGGTGTTCATCGATCCGCCTCACACAGGCTATTCACTGACAGCAAGTGAAGAAGCCCGAAAAAAGATGTTAGGAGTTGATGGCGACGTCGATGCACTCACTGAATGTATTCGAACCTGGCTCAGCGAGCACCGCCGATGGGGCTCCAGAATTTTCCTTGCAGGAGAAAGCTATGGCACTACGCGTGGTGCGGCACTAGCTGACAAATTAACCGACAAAGGTATCGCGCTGTCAGGTTTGATCCTGGTCTCATGCGCGATGGACTTCCAAAGCATCGTCTTTGCCCCTCGCAATGACCTTCCATATTCATTGTTCCTCCCGGGTTTCGCGTGCGTTGCACAGTATCATGGAAAACTTTCCGGTCCGCTGGGCGAATCGCCAGAAGCAGCGCGGGCTGCAGCCGAAAGTTTTGTCGAGGAGGATTACCTGCATGCACTTCACGCCGGCGCTCGACTCTCTCAGTCGAAACGAGCGAGCGTTGCAGCCAGAATGTCGGATTTGACCGGACTTCCGGTTTCGCTAATAGAGGAAAAGAATCTGCGTATCAGTGACGAGACATTCTTCTTCGATTTACTTCGCGATAAGGGATTGATCGTCGGTCGATTGGACGCACGAGCCATTAGTCCGATGGCGGCCAGCCGCACTCGTAACTGGGAGTTCGACCCCGGCATGGAGTCGATCGTCGCCCCTTATACCATGGCGGCACACGCATACATGATTGAGCAATTGGGCATCGAGACCAATGACCGATACGAAATCTTTTCAATGGACGCACACAAACAGTGGAACTTCAACCGCGGGGAAGAGAAAGGAAATTCTTTCACCTGCACAAGTCCTGACTTGTCGCGCGCACTGCGCCGAAATCCGCATCTTAAAGTCTTTGTAGCAAGCGGATATTACGATCTCGGCACACCTTACAGTGCAACAGATTGGTCCCTCTCCCAACTGGACGCACCACCCGATGTGCTCGCCCGAGTACAACACCACTATTACGATGCTGGGCACATGATGTACACGAGAGAGAAGGACATGAAGAAGCTCAAGGACGATCTGGCAGGGTGGTTATCATAAGCAAGAAATTCGTCAACCTTCTGCAGTTGTTAAACAAAGGACCAGAGTAAGTTGTCTCCGAAATACGTTGCATCTTGGTTGATTTGGGGCACTGGTGCCACTCTTTGGGTGCTTGCGTGGCTACACTCGGTGCCGGATACAGTCGGTTGGTTCGGCGTTATTCTTATGTGTGCAAGTTGCACCACATTTCCTTTTCTCGCAAAGAAATCAGATAAACAGTAAGAACTTAGCGAGCAAACCAGGCAAAGCATAGCCTGATCCTATGCGTAAAACACTCATAAAATCGAGACCAAGCGACCTAGTTCTAGTAGGATTGGAACTATGGATAAATCATACATTGTCGACTATAACGTACACTACAGAAAATGGATCTGTTGTGCCATAGTATTGGGACTTTTAGTAGTTCATACTTACGGCACAACTGCAGCGACAAGGGCTGAACCAGATAACAATTCTGTGCTGCCAGCCAGAGCTCCTCTACGCCTGACACTTGTACCGGACTTAGGCTATACAGTGACGGGGACTAGTAGTTTCAGATCTTTCTCTCACGGCTCCACACTAGTTTCTATCGATCGCAAAAACCTGATAAACTTGAACCAATCCGAGATTGAGAGCCTGTTGGACGGTCCACTCGATTCTGAAGTAGAAATTTCAGTTCTAACTTACGATGGTCAGCTTGAAACAGAAAGAGTCAAACGAACGCGACCTTTACGATCGTCAATGTGGGATCGACGCAAATTATTGTTCTCGAACTACGATGCGCGTTCTGCTCGCAATTGGAACAGCTCGTTCGTCGAGGACAGCTTGGACCTCGAAGCGCTAGCTACGCAAGGTCTGGTGATCCGAGAAGCAGCAGAGAGCCTTCCGCCCACCAAACAAAGCATCAGTATCGTCGCATTTGCTAGTGCCATCACAAACTATCAGCTAGGGAATCTTCAACAGGGTGACCTTGACTTACAAAAATGTTTTCAAAACTACCAGCAGAATCAGAGATGGCTGACGAGTCAAAACATTCAACCCATCCAAGCAATCAACCTGCTAATTGGCTTAAACCGGGATGATTTTTGCTCAAAAGTTTTAGAGATGATGAGGGATAGTAGATCGTTCCAACTGAAAGATTGCTATGGTCAGGTCGCGCTGACACTGGTTAGTTCGCACCCCAATGCTGCTTTTGAGCTGACCCAAAATTGTGCAGCCCAATGGCAGGGAAATGAAACTCCACTCTGGGTGCCCTACATTTATAGAAAGACAGGGGATCTGGCAAAAGCAAAGGCGCTCATTGCAAAACATTTAGAAGTAATCGACAGCTATGCAAACATGGAACGTAGACCCTTGGATGCTCTTTCCGGTGCAGTAGCTATAGGTCCACTGCGCGAATACTGCAGATGGGTTTATGAACTAGCCTGCACGGAAAGCGAGCTTGGAGAATTCACAGAAGCCGCTCTCACGCTGAAAAAAGGAATCTCTCTCTACGAATCAAAGCTCTCAAAAAGCCAACTCGAAGCGCTCGACAAACAACCAGTCTACTTTCCGAAACCTGGTGACCTCAGGGCGGCCAAGGAGAATGTCGAGTCAAGCAAAAAGCTAATTTCACCCACCCCCCTTAAACTTGAGCAACAGCTCGAGTGCGCAGCAGTTGCCAGCACTGCCTCAGCGATAGAAAAAGCCGATAAAGATACTGCCTCGAAAAACATAAAACTGCTGCTGCAGCACTACCGATACAACATACCCGATCCGCTTAGTTCAACGGGCAAACTCAATGTTTATTGCGCAATCCTCAGCCTTGCTCGTCAGATGACTAACCGGGGCTGGTATTCGATGGCAGAGACCACCATGACACAATTACGTGAAGTAGCTGGCGGAAAAGATGCAAATCCCATGGCTCAACACTTTCTTGCAGCTGAGATATTTTATGACGCATCGAAGATGCACGAATCTAAGTCGCTCAAAACTGTAGCGTTGAGCGATGCCTGGAACAATTTCGCAAAGCAGAGCAACAGCCAAGAGCCGCTAAGCGAACAATTCCGGCAACTAGCAGTCTTATATTACTACGCAGCGATGCCCGAACGAGCCGAGTTCTTTATCAAGAACGCGCAGGATGTTTTACAGCAAGAGTCTGGTCGGTCCCGGGAAAACATCATTAAGCTTGACGCAGCTTGCATCGCGGCATCACAAAAGAACTACAAGAAAGCGCAACAACTATTCCACGAAGCTATCACAATTCCAGGTCCAATTGACGACGCGTTCTATTTTACCGCAATCGAACTAAGCAGCATCTACAAGAACTCAAACCTTCGCGATGAAGCAATCAAGACATTGCAACTAGTAAGAGAAAAACCGAACAGTCAAACGGGCCATCGGTGGAACGATAGTTCAGTTCCAATGGAGATTACTTTCGCAAAACTGTTACTTGAATCAGATCGCGCTAAAGAAGCGTACGCAATTGCGTCAGCAACAGCAAGCAAAAAAGTAAAACTACTAAACCGGAACGAGTGCTACATCGTCGGTAAGTGCGCAGAAGCAGCAGGAGATTATGAAAAAGCCGCCGAATATCTTGAAAAAAGGCACTGGCTTGGTGGAGGCTCGATGTCCACACCGGAATTAACGAGCACCTCTGAGATACTACAGGAGGCATTCGAAAATATTGAAAAGACAAAAGAGAATCCGCAGCTCCACGCCAAAATTTGCACCGAACTAGCAGATTCGCTAGACCAGAAACAATCGAAGCGAAAATATGAGTTGTATCAAAAAGCACTATCGATGACACCTGATGATAATAGTCAAGAAAAAGTGCAGCTACTCCAGAAACTGGCAAATTTAAGCGCATACAGTATGGGCCCGGGTAGAGAACCAGGCAAGGCTGAGGGCTTAAAATTCAAAAATGAGGCAGCTCAACTTGCTGAAAGGAACCACGCCTCAAACGCAGCACGGCTTTGGGCGCTACTTGCCAACGAAGAACTGAACAATACAATGGTGGAACGCGCCATTGAGCATATGCGACGTGCAATTTCACTTTACGACGGTAACCTCTCCAGTGGTGGCGCCATGGCGTTTACATCGGAGTACTTTCCAGAAGGTTTGAAGAGACTTAACCGAGGTGCTGATGCTGAACGTATATTAGGAGAGGCGCTAGAAAAAACCATTTCGGTAACAGGCCCGGAGTCTAGTCAAACACAAGTCCAGCTACTGGACTCGTTCAAATACGAAGTGAATAATTCAAACGAACAATCAGCACAGCAGATTCTAGACAAACTACTTCTCTGCAATATGAGAACAGGCGAAACAGTTCATCAGTCTATGATGCATTCCCATTGCGGCATGGGTCCATTTCGAAGATCCAACGCTGTAGAATGCGTAGCGGAGCTCTTATCTATTGCTCGATCGAAAGAGAAAACGCACCCAAAGTTTGCTGAAACTATTTTGACAAAGGTCTTAGCGGCCCAGCAACAAGCGCTCAAACCCAACGATGACCGTATGATGATCACGCTTGCGGCTATGTCCGGCTTCAGGTATCGACAAGGCGACTTTAAACAAGCCGAGAGTTACGGAAGACAAGCATACGACATTAGCAAACAGTACTTCAGCGGCGAGTTTGCGGTGCGTCAAGCTGGTCCAGAATTTCTGTTGGCACTGGAAAAGCTCGGAAAGACTTCCGAGGCTCAAAGTCTGGCCAAACTCAGGTACGTTGGAGTAGACAGACCATGACCTTCGAGTTGCATTATCAATTCAATCTGGCCGCCTGGTTATCCTGACTTAGTTTGTATTACCGCCCGACAGCCTTTCGCATCATATCAAGGTGCTCATCACAAACGCTCTCCTCACTGTCGAACCAACGCTCGATCTCCGCGAGCACATCCGCGTCAGTCGGCAGAGCTTGATACAAAGCAAACAGAATGGGCGCGTTCCTGCACTTTGTCGATTCAGAGTATTTAAGCTCTATCCGAGGAGTTTTGAGAAGAGCTTTCGCCCATGCAATCGCCTGCTCGTCTTTCAGGCGAACCTTTTCACAAAGGTGCTCTTTCGAAAAAAGATTGGAATCGACAAATTCCTCTATCTCCTCAACGGTAACGCCTCTGTCGTTTTTAGTGTCTCTAAAATATTCATACTTAATTACTTGAGTTTCAATTTCGTCTGGATTCCGATAAGCCCAGTCAAGCGCCTCGTCGGTGAAATACTCTGGAGCTCTGCGCCTTAGGTTCATTAACATGTGACCCTTCAAAGCATCGGATCGCGATGCAAGCCACCGTCGTGCCAGGTCGATGCGAAACTCTGTACTACCTTCACCGATGGCACCAAGCAAAATGCTCTCATAATATCCATGCCCCTCGTTCCGTTTCAGCCAGGCGTCCGCAAAAACGAGTGCGCCTGCTGGTGTTTCGAAACGCCCCCAGTGAGAGAACAGCACGGTAAGTATCTCCGGGCTATACCGTTTCGAGGTTCGTGGTTCCAACCACCGCCAAATCAGATCGAATAACTCAGGGGATGGTTTGAGCGTGACGCCAGTTGAAAGAATTCTTGATGCTTTCTTTGAGTTCGGATGCTCATCAATCCACTTCAAGGCAAGTGGCGCCACCACAAGAGGTGACACATCCATTAAGTGCCCCAGCGCGAATGGAGTATATTTTTCATGCCATCGATCTAGAAGCCACTGCTGCACTGCAGCCCCATATTTTAAATCATCTTTTTCCAAAAGAGCAGCTGCTGCGAAGACACCTGTATCAGTTGATGTCGCATTCATGATTTCGAGCCCAAGCTGAATGGACTGTTCATCACCTATGTGTTTTATCAAAGTAGAAACAGTAAATTCACTCGGAAATTCTCGTAATAATTCAACGGACTTTTGCTGCACAGCAGCAGCTTTTGTCATTGGAAGCAACAATTCAGCTATCAGGACTGAATCCTTACCGCTACCGAAATCAACCAACCAATCCGATGCGGCTTCGACGAGCGACTGATACTTAAAGCTGATCAAAAAATTCTTCCACAAACTGACAATGTGTGGATTACGAGGATGAGTTGCACCGTAGTTAATCAGCCACTCATGCCAATTTACGTTTCTAATATGAACAAGGGAATCCAACGAAAACCATTCACGCGATTCAAGCCAAAACTCAAACCACTGAAATGTCTCAGCTTCGGGTTTCATCTCTATGAAAGCGAAAAGAACATCGTAGACGCTCGGGCTATCCTTCTGTCGTTTATCCAGCCAGCACCGCATCGCTGCAAAGTTGGAGTCGCAGGGATCAGCGCGAACTTGCGCGATAAGTTCTTGATACTTCATTGGCTCTTTCTTTGTCAGTCACTCTTTCTATATCAGTCCCAAGATATTCTTCACTTAATCCTAGAAAGTGCATCATGCAAACTTCTTCGCGCATGGAAGCCGAAAGCTCAATACAGCATTTAACCAGTAGTCCCAAAAACTCAACTCACTTCTTCCCAACAGGAACAGCAAGCACAGGGTCGCCGCCAGTCCATGCTTTGTTGAACAAGTCTGGAGTCTGCACCATGCCGCGGTCACTGAGAACTTCGGCGCCGACAGAAGTCTTTAGCTGATTGAAAGCCTGGTTCAGAGTAGTGCCCTTGCCGTTGCACTGAAGCGATTCGATCAGGCGCCGTGTGAATACGCTGTTGGGATAATTCTTCGATTCCCATGAGACCTGGTCCGCCAGGCTAGAGCAGAGAATAACTTGCCCGCTGCCGACCTTCAGACCGCCTGCATCCAATTTTGCAGTTCGCAGCAGCCCCTTGCTGGAAGAGTCACCAGCACCGGTATCATCGTCATCATCGATGTCATCTGCCGCCTTCTTATTCTCATCGCCGGCCGAACCGCTATGGCAAACGTCGAGAATGACTACGACTCGCTTGCTGTGAACTTGCTCCTGAATAATCTTCGTCAACCACTGCATCGGCAGTCCGGTAGAAACGAGCTTCATCTTATCTGTGTCATGCGCGACCAGAAAGTTGACCCCGACATCTTCCTGAGACGAGCTGCCATGGCTTGAAACATAGACGACAACAAGATCGTTTTCCTTAGCATGCTTTCCGAGCCATCCATCACCAAGCTTAGATATGATCTCTTCTTTGGTGGCATTCGCATCAGTCAACAACTTCACGTGATCACTCGCGAAATTTTCCTGACCGACCAGGAAATTTTTAAAGTCAGTCGCGTCCTTCGCAGCGTACTTCAAGTTGATGGTTGAATCTTTGAAGTTGCTGATACCGATCAAAAGAGCCCATTTGTCAGAAACCGATTTGTCGTTGGATGTGCCGGACAATGTGGCGGATGTATAGCTCTGCACAGCAGATCCACCGGGTAGCGCAGCCGTAATTTCGCGAGATTGCTTGAGTAACGGCTCGGCAAGATCATTCTTATTCTGCTTTCGATACAAGGTTGCGAGTGATTCCAAATCGCCGGCGACCTGCGGGCTCTTCTTCCCAAAAAGCTTTTCATCCGCGCTCAATATGCTCTTCGACAATGGCTCAGCTTCATCGTATTTTTTCTGAGCCACCAACACATCACACAACGATCGCTGATCGTTGATCGTTTGGACGTTGTCTGATCCGAGTGTTTTTTGTGCGAGCGCCAGCGCATCACGAAACATTGTTTCAGCCTTTGCGTAATTTTTCTGCGCAAAATAAACGTCTGCCAGGCTATGCACAGTCAATGCTATATCAGGATGGTCCGCACCAAGCTTCTCTTTGCTTATCTTCAGCGCCTTGTTCAGCAAACTTTCAGACTCATCGAACTTCCGTTCGTCAGCCAAAATATTCGCGAGTTCGACTTCGTCATGCGCAATAGACGGATGGTCTGCAGTTAGAAGTTTTTCGTCGAGTTGCAGGGCTTTCCGCGCCAATTCTTCCGCTTCGCTGTATCGTCCCTGATAGCGAGCAATTGAAGCTTGTGTGATCCAGCATTTCGAAATTTCTACGTTCTCTTTACCTAGAGCGCGCTCAATCACTTTAGTCGCTTGCTGACAGAGTTCTTGAGCTTTTACGTAGCGCCCCTCATCTCTAGCGAGCAAGGCGAGATCGAGTAAAACTTTTCCATATTCCGGATGTTCCTTCGTTAAAGTTGCAGCACGAATTTTGCGCACATTCTGGAACGCTTTTCTTGCTTCAGCAAATCTGCCTTCCTTTCGATACAACTCGCCAAGCGGTTCTTGCGCTATCGCAACATACTCATGCTCAAAACCTACGAGTGACTGAATGCCAAGCAAAGTTGCTTTGTACAACGCTTCTGCTTCTTTGTATTTCCCCTTCTCATTGAGAATTTGCGCAAGATTGAAAGCCGTATATGCGTACAGCCAATTCTCCCTGGACGCAGGAGTGGTGAACAACGCCATCGTTTTGTCGTTCATCTCTTTGGCATCGCTAAGTTTTCCCCATTTGATGTACAAGCGAGTCATGCCGTTGTACGGCAGGGCTAGATTTATGTTTTTGGGTCCGACCTTCTTCAAAGCGATTGCGATCGAGCTATTCAGAATCTGCTCACACTCCGGAAATCGGCTCTGGTCCAGATACAGAACAGACAAGTCGCTCATCATCGCCGGAATTAAATCGCTAGCGCGCTTCTTTCCTGCTTTGTATTTCTTGTTAAGGTGCCCTTTGTCAGATTCTTCAGCCTGCGCAATAGCGCTTTTGAAAAGAGCTTCAGCCTCTTTGTAGCGACCAGACGACCTGTACGCTTCGGCTAGCCCAAGAGAAATCTGAGCCTCTTGATAGCTCGTTTTCTCGCCAGGGAATTTTTGCGCTTGCTCGAACAACTGAATGGCATCTTTATAGCGCCCGTGCTGGTAATTGGTTTGAGCACTGACGATAAGACTATCGAGCTGAAACGGCTTTTCAATCGGATTAACGTGGGCAGCTTCGCTCTCAGCTGCGGCTGATTGCATTGAATCTGCAGCAAAAACTGGATATTGAGCCACAGAGAAAGAAAGTGCTAGAAAAGCAGCGAGAAAACGATGGGATCTCATAGAAACCTGACTGAAAGGAACAGACCACGATGACTATAGATTTTAGCGCGAAATAGAAACTGCTGAGTCAGACGCCTCCGGACAATAATTCTGTCTCCTTAATGCCCGCGCCGGTCAGTTCCAATTAGCACGGTTATCGCAAATCCCTACGGCAACAGACAGCTAAAAATCACAATTTAGTGTTGATGATTAAGCCCTTTACAGATAGAGGGGAATTGCAAGCACACCTTATCTTCATCCCAGCTTTGCCCAGTTATCTCAGTATCGAAGGACAATTCATCTCTGGACAAAACATCCGCAACACTCCACCCTGTTTTCTCTTCATAGGCAGTGGCTACCGTCATCAGGAAGTCCTCCTCAAACGGTTCCAAGGAAGGCAAAATCTCACTTAACTGCGAGACTAAGAATTGTGGATCCCCCAGACTTCGATGAAAGTTCTTCTGGCCAAGTGACAGCATCCAAGCGCGAAATGACTCGAATGAATCGTCGGAACAACCGTCGTATGCGATGTAAACCACTGCCCACAAGTCCCACCTGAACGCCCTGGCGAGCATTCGGTTCTGAATTATTGCAAAATCAATTATTTCGCCTGGGTTCAGCTCGGTCAAAGCTTGCAACAGATTCTCGGCATGAACGCTGATATTAGTGTCACGAGTTTTCTCCACAAGTTGCCAGAAGATCTCCTCTGTCATCGAACCTGCGTCGGACACTGCAACTGCGGCTCGTGCAGAATCCTGCAATGCAATCAATTTTTCCTTTGATAAACCATTAAGAATCGCTGGTAATGACTCAAACAACAGATCAATCGCAAGCTCAAGTTTAACAGCCAAGCCAAGCAGCAGCAGAGAAACGCTCTCACCGATAAAAGCTTCCATTTCGCTGAAATCGCTATCCGTTTTATCTCGCCAATCTCGCTCGACCTTTGCACAAAGCAGCTCTCTTCTGCAACTCAAGGGTCCGCAATTAATAGCACCATCTCGATCACTAAACTCAATCTTCAATCGAATTTCTTTGTATCGAGTTAGTCCCAATTCTTCAAAACAGAGCAGATCGTTGAGCTTCTTTTGGATGTCTTTTTGAATGGCTGCTTCATGTCGGTTCCATCCTCCGTGACGAGTATGGCGTATCATTATAGACAGCAGCGGCGCAGACGTCATAATAGAGTTGCTCAAGTTCGTTAACGATCAAGTATCCCACATAAACATGAGTACTGATGAATTACGCGGAAGTGCTTACCGATGCAAAACAAACAGCGGAGGCAGAAGCCATCAAGCAGGAGCTGAATCGATGATGCACTTGAACTAAAATGTAGCGATGTATTGATTCTACGAGTCAAAAAGAAATCTTTTGCGAAGTAGCGGAGATTACCCAACGCGCACGCCGCTGAACATCGGCATCAGGGTGACGCGAAAGAGCTTCCAGGTCAGCTTGAAACTCAGACGAATCAACGTATCTAGCCACTCGGCAATAGTATTTGAATTCACGCCGATCCCGCAGTTTAACCGCCGCGATCACAACAGCCCGTATTCTTTGCGCATCATCATTCGATAGTGGATGCTTTCGGATAAAACGCAGGAGATCCGCCTTCACATATCCAGAACCAAAGAACCACGGGTCTTTCTCTAGAAAAGTTATCGCCGGCTTTACACCACGAGAATCGCCCTTCTTGAGTTTCGCAAATGACTCCCAGAAGCCCGGAGGATAAGCTTCGTCCGTAGCTTGCCGGAACAGCGCTGCCGCTTCTTTCCAGACCGCTTCTTAGTCGTCTCGCCCCAGACGACGATCGTATAGCCGATAAGCTTCGTGACAAAGTAACCGAGCTTGCTCTGCACGCTCTGCCATCAACAGCTGATCGAACGAAGCAGGTTTGATTGAGAGCGCCTTCAACCGTGTCTCAACATCTCTCAGCTTTTTCTTACGCTCTTGTTCCGACATTCTCGCTAATTCATTCGCCCACAGAACCTATCAGTTTGAAGCGCTTACTTCGCGCACATCCAATGTTATTTCAGGAGGAAACTGGCGACAAGACCTCCGTGAAGCCAACACTTAGTAATTCGGAAAGTCCATCATCCAACCTTCGGCCATCTGCCGCTTGTATTAAATAGCGGAGTGTAATCCTCGCAAGCAATCCGCCAACCTGCCACTCGATCATCGGCATACAAGATCTCGAAATCGAACCCAGGTCTGAGCGGTTCGGTCTCAAAATCAAATCCATAAGCTTCCACACTAAGAACCGAGCCGCGTGATTCGTTGACCAAAGTCGGCGGGAATTGCTCGATCGGATACTTCTTCCCCGCCCCTGAACCAAGCAAATCATGCACCTCGCCACGGGTCATGCCGTAAACAGGATAATCTTCGAAAAATTTCTGCAGAGCTTCGCCGCGACATGGAATCTCCCGAATCAATTCCCAGTCACGCCAATCAGCGGGATCAAAACCCGGAACTATTACTTTTACTGCAGCTAATCCCGAACTAAAGTGGGTAGCCTCGATGAATTGCGGCTCAATAACGAACTTGCCGGTTCGATCGATGAATCCAAATAGCCGCTCGTTCATGTCATCGGATTTGACAGCAACACAAGCGAGACCCTCGACACCGAAGTGCAAACGAGCATTCATTCCTTCGATAAACGCAGGTTGAATAACAACTTTGCCGGTACGGTCTATGTAGCCCCAGTTTCCACCCTGGTGCCGGTAGCAATTATTGGTTTCGTCACGAACCAGTTCGGCACCGAGTTCTACGCCGGCAAGACCGTGTCGAAATTCTCGCACGTCAGCGCAATCTTCAGGAAGCGTGATCGCGACATTTCCTTCCCTATCAATGAAAAACCAGCGATTATTCTTTTTAACACCCGCCAATCCTTCGCTGAAATTGTAAGTAGAATCGAACGTCGGCGGAATGACAACGCGACCATGCTTGTCAAAATATCCCTGTTGCGTGTGATACCTTTGCTTGTCGATAGTGAACATAAAGCTGGCCAGCCCTTCACTGAAGTCGCCGCTGTAATGTTCAGGCGCACGAACTACGATTTCTCCATCAGGATCGACGTAGCATGTCCTTTCACCCTCGTCAACGCGCAGCAAGCCGTCGGACCAATATTCGTCGCGCAGGTGACTCAAGCCAAGATTGCGTAATTCGCGACCTCTATTATCGATCAATATCAGATCGAATGAATACGACTGTCCGGGGTGAGGAACACTTCGCGACTTCATGACGACAGCGCGATTTTGATAAAAGGCTGATACACGCACGTATTTTGGCGGAACAAGAATATTTCCTTCAATATCTGCAAAACCTTTCGGTTCGCCGTCTTTACCAACTTCAAAGAGACCCTCTGCAGTTTGCGAGTGAACACGTAAATTCCGAATCGGCACGACGTGCCCGTGCGTATTTACGCAACAGACTGCCATAGCTGGTTCTGACGCTTTGTTGTGCGGAAGTTCCGCTACCGCAAAATCATCGACAAACTCGGTAGCATTGATAAACTGCGGCTCGACAACAAACTCACCTCTGGTGTTGATGTATCCATATTTATCCATGAATTTGTTCCGTTGGCGCAAGAATAAGGGAAATAACACTTATATCAGAGACTGCGATCACTTATCCGCGTCACAAATGTCCAATTCCAGTATATGCAACTCACCTTGCTTCAATAAGACCACTTCAGCCGACAATAATCAAGACGATTTTTTCTGTCCATAAGCCACATCACTGAATGTACGTTGAAATTCGTCCAGGCTCATAGTAAAAACACCATCATCTTTACCATCTCGGGGTTTGCCGTCAGCATCGACAGGTTCCCCACGCCCCCATGGATTTCTAATCGTCACAGTTTTGGTGGCTGGATCGTAGTCTTCAACGCTGTATTCGTGCTTTCTCTGCAACCCCTGTTCAGTCTTATCATAGCCCGATTTGATTAACGACAGAATATTCCCATTGATGCCTACTGTGACCGGTTGCCCATCTTTGATTGCCTGTTGCAACTTTGCATCGATTTCGGATGAAGACGAATACGATATTAAATCGATGTCGACTCCGCTCGGGCTGAGAATTCGGACGCCATCGTGGAGCATGGAACCATTGGGCACGCCATCTTGAGATACGGTCTTATTTTGATCGTAGTATTTGCCGTAAGCCTTTTCTATTACAGACGGCCAAATGCCCTTGTTTCCTGATGCGTACAAACTCATTTCTGCATCAGTCGGTGCATCAATCGTGACCGGATGAGTCGGATCGCCCGGGAAAGTAACTGTGTAGGTTCCGTTTTCGTTGTCCTTGATCATATCTTTTATAGCCTGCGGGTTGTTCCTGGCCAGGGACGACAACGCTGAAACAAAGTAACAGTCTCCAATACCGCCCTGAGTTACGGCGTCAAAAGTAATGCTATTCAATGGATTTTCTTGATCAGCAAACAACTCATGACTTGCATCTTTGAGTTTTTGACCGGTCTGCCAAAAGGCTGCGTCAATGCCACCAATCAAGTCTTTTTCCGCCTGAGTTTGGTCAGCGCGATTAACCATCTCGTTGCACGCATCGATATCTTTCGAAGTAACGCCATCGTTTTCAAAGCCAAATTCATCGTCACTGAGCGTTTGAATTTTTTCCAAATTGCCTTTCAAAACACTTACGAACTGTGCATCTTGTCCCTTGAATAATTGGCTGGCAGTAGCCTGTTCGATTTCAGATTTAGTAATAAAGCCATCGTTATCGGTATCAATGAGACCCTTGTTTTTCTCGTACAAGCGCTTCATGTCGCTACTGCCCAAAGCATCCGTAGGTCGATTTTCACTGTCTTGGCTTTTGTCGCGGTCTGGACTTTTGTCTTTATCCGGAACTTGTTCAGTGTTACCAATTTGTCCGTGACCTTCTCGGCTCTTACTATCAACGATTTCAAAAGGTTGCAGATATTGCTTGGTCGAATTCTCTTTGCGCTTGTTCTCCGATTGCAAAACGGACTTCTGTGCTCTGGCACCGTGAGCGGGTTGCGAATTATCATCTTGCTGAAAACTTGAACGTTCACGATTCTCTTGAGTAGCCTCTTTCGTGAACTTGCGGCTCGATTCGAAACCTTCACCCATAGTAAATTCCTCGCTTAAATTAGAATCGGCATGCTACCGCGCGAACCCAGAGTCGTGTTCTGCGCCTGGTCCGGATGTGAATAAACTGTCTAGTAAGCGGACGCAGTGCATCCATGGACTTAATAAAGACAGCTTCCTGTTTCGGAGTTGTTAAAGCCATGTACCGACGCGCTAAAGCGCTTAGCGAGCGACTATTAGAGTGGCACGCCCCAACGCCGCAACTTCCAGTACCAGAGCGTGTCGCCCTTCTGAATCGGAAGCGGTGAAATTCTGGGATCGTTAGACGGTCTGTTATAAGCCGACTCGACATATGCGCTTGCCGCACGTTCAGCCCATCCAGGAGGCTGAGACAGACCACGAAAGAGAGTCAGAGTCTCATGCGTCAGCACGAAAGTGGTATTGCCATTTTGCCAAACAGTATGTGCAGGGTCGAAGAGTTCGACTTCGTCGTAGTGAATATGGTAGACCCGCCTTCCGATATTCGCGTTTTTAACTGCTAATTGATTGTTCTCGTCCGTCGGCCAATCTGCCCAGCCATCGTATCTTCTGGCTACATCTATCACCGTCCAGGGTGTTGTAGTTGGTGTCGGTTTACCAATAGTGCCACCAAATTCGCGCTGACCGATACCGCGGCCGCCACATGCGCGCAGTGGATTCCCAAGGAGGATAAAAGTCACTCTACTGGGCGGCGGAGCGGAAGAATCATTCGCGTGCTGTCGCATCCAATGAGAGGCGACCTGCGCGCCCTGACTGTGCGCTAAAACGATAATTGGACCGGGCGTGGAGCGCAATGCAGCATCCAGCGCAGCAACGCCTTTCGTAATCGTTTGCGGACTTATGCTCGCGGGATAACGCACCTGATACATACGATATGGCGACCGAGAGAAACGCCCATGAAAAACCTCGGGCATGTAATTTATCAAATTGAAGTTCAGTCCGGTGAGCGTCAGAACAGTCGCCGACGCAGGAATGAGGCGAGTCAAGGGCGACACGTTCTGCGCATACGCAGCCTGTGCCGACACTGCGCAATAGTGCGGCAATATAAGCATGCTCATCGCTGAAACAAGCACCAAAAACTTTAGCAGGAATACCTTTTGCATTTGCTGTGCGACTTACAAATCCTCGAATTGTCAGTCACTCTAACAACAAATACCGGAATAAATCAGGATAATTTTGTGACAAATATCGGTATGGCCAGAGAAGTTTTCAGCTGAGGTAATCGTTCATCGAGGATTGCACGAAGCACCGCCGGCGCAACCAGCGTTTTCGGTCAAAAGTTGTCCTACATCATCGCCTGACAAGAGCACATCCCCAAATCTAATCAGGTTAGTGCGCAGAATCGACTTGAATGTCAGCGTGTATCGCTTCAAAGTAGCGCCGGTGGCGCGAGGCGGAAGCTCGATCGCATCAACAGAACCAAGAATCCAACCATCTCTCATTATCTGCGTTTGGTAGTCTTTCAACTCCCGCGTGACTGTGAAATCTCCGTCTTTATCGGAAAAGCAAAATTGTGTCGTAACCTGCTCGCGTGTCCGCCCGAGGCTTTCAATGAAATAGACGGACAATCCACGAAAGCTGTTTGGCTGCCTTAGATTGCGAACATCCATTCCGCCCGTCGATATATCAGAGCCGAATGCAATTACTTGTATAACTTTTCCAGTTTTTCCAACCGTATATCTTCTATCGACGCCGGAATTAGATTCGACACTGGCTTGTATTCCGTTTCCACAACTAAAAGGTTGTGCGGTTCCCTGAGCCGAAGCTCCGGCAGATGCTGAGAGGCACAGCGCAGAAACTAGCAGCATTCCAAACATATCTTGCCGTCTTCTGGATAAATGCTGCATGTGCTTGACCTCGCTGAATTAATTGAATCCGTCTATTCTCCTCGAAATTTTGACACATTCGAGCGATTCTTTCATAACAAATAATCGTCACGCTCAATATATACAGGAACATCAATTGGATGCGGTGCATTGGCGGGCCACGCCTTCATCAATTCCGAAGAGTTTCCGCCATCTACCACTCGGACGTTTCCAAAATCACGCAACAGATGTGCACAAGCCGATTCAAACTTTTCAATATCATTCTGCAGCCCACGAATCGCCAGTCTATATCCTGATTCCTTTTTCGTTAAGGCGTTGATGCGCTGTTTGTGCAGCGTAGACCTGGCAGAAGCAAACAATGAGACCAATCCGGCGATGACAAGGTCGATGCGCTCTCTCGGCACAGGAACATAGTGTGCGTAGCTTTCCAACTCGTCGACAATGTGCTTCGGCAATTCCACTTTGATTTCAATCTGCTCACGGCGGGCCTCCTCGAGTTTGGACTCGCAGATATAACGGCAGCCATCAGTATCGTAAGGATTCGGCGACTTCTTTTGCTCCTCAATAAATTTTTCCAGATACTTATCGAAAGACACAAGTATCTCCAGGGAGCGGTTTATGCTCTCTGCAAAATCTTCCTCATAAATCTCGTGAGGCGTTCTATAAGTGTTGACCAGAGCCAATTTGAGATTATGCTTCTTCAATTGCTCGAACTTGCGCAGGAAACAAAGTGTGTCATCGATAACTCCTGCTGCAGTGTCTGCGAGATTTGTCTTCTGCTGTAGTTTTGCCGAAAATGACATTGAATCAATACGGCTCGGGATCAAACAGAGAACCTCCTGCAGGTTCTGCGGTTGGATATTCGTGCTCGGAGTGGTTCGCCATGAAACGCCGCGAATCTTGCTGTAAGAGGGTTTAAGCAAAGAATCCCAACCAAACTCCAGCTTCCGAGAGTCGCTGATAGAATCTACGACTTGGACTATAGGCAAATCGTCGTAGCGAACTTCGAACTGCATGATGCTAGCACTATCGTTGTCATCGTAAACTTTCGCGGCGAAAGTCTTGATTGGTGCGCGCAGGCGTCTGCGCAAAGCCTGGTTGTAATTCAGTGGCGGCGACGTAAGACAACGATAAATATCGCGAGTCGCACCTCGAATCGCAACAAATTGCTTATTGTGTTCAACCTCGCGCAGAAAGTCGTTGAACAGCCGGTTCAGTCCCAAAACGCCAACGATGATAAGCTCGGGTCGTTTCGTTTCCGCGGCAAAAATCGGCGCCATTTCTCGCAATTCATCGATTATGATTTCCGGCATAGGCAACGACCATCTCTCACATGGGCCGTCAGCGCAAGGCAGGTCTGCGAATGAGATACGACTGAAAAAATCGGCAGTCTCTCGAAACGGATAGGATGACAAATCGACGCTAATCAACCTGTCATTGTTCTTTTGCAGGTTAACAACAAGGCGCGCAAACCCAATGGATTCCTCAATAAGATGCAGGACGGACTGTACCGCATCATCTTCCGGAGCTTGATCGAGATCGCAAAATGCTTCGCGGAGCTCGACAAGTGGCAGGGTGCAATCCAATGGCACTGGAGTTACTCCTTATCCGATTCACAGTGCAGCCATTATGCCCGGCAGAAGCACGGAATGAACGAATTATCTGTGCTTTGGATGCATCAGGTTCACCGGGGAAGGGCATAAAAGAGATCTATGCCATCACTTCCAGACAAATCTGCGGATCAGACAAATAGTCTTGCTCGACCTGAACTTAAGGCGATCATTCCGAGACCCTTTTACGCCCCTTTCGTCGTTTTCTCAATAGTCGTTTCGGTAATTTACGATACACTCATGTGGATCGTTATAGGAGTGGTCTTCATCGTTGGTCTCGGCTCTCCTTTTTTCCACATTGCAATGCTCGTGACTCCAATTCCGACCATTCTGGCGCTAATCATCCTGGTTCCGCCGATCGCATTCTTTGGGGGCAGAGCGTACTTACGCGCGCTCCGAAAGCTGAGCACAGAAACAGTGCGGTTCATTAAGACTGAGATGCATGAATCCAAACAAGAACAGGAGCGGGGTCCTGAGGTGGACGGGAATAATCTTTGAGCCAACACGATCGATTTCTTCCGATTTAATCTTTTCCTGAAAGCGGTCAAAAGAACACTGCGCGGCGATTGTCAAATCAGGCTCACCGTCATACCGTCCAATGCATATACAATAGGCTGATCAGTCAATTCAGCTTGTCAATGGAAAGAAACCACCAAAACTCACTTAGTCCAGTATTAGCGATCGTATTTGCCGCGACGATCGTTCTAGGCACAATCACGCCACTATGCGCGCAGAATGAGCCCCAATTGTGGTGGCAACACACATGCACACTTGCTGACCAGGACAGCGAGCACGGAAACTACGATGCCGCGATAAAGAAACTGGAACCTCTGGTGAGCAAACTTGGCGAAACGGATCGAGATAACATCGAAATCGTTTATCCACTTGTGAATCTGGCGAATTTGTATGCATGGACCAACCGCCGCGATGACGCAGAAAAGGCAGGCAAGCGCGCCATCGAGATTGCGGAAGTCAATCCGCCGCACACTGCGAATTTGAGCAAGGCAGGCTACAACCAGGCTCAGATTTTGGCAGGGTGCAAGAAGATGTACCGTTTTGCTTTGGAAGGTCTGGCGAATTCGTACCTGAACGAAGAACACTACATCGAAGCCGAAAAGGTCCTCAACAAGTCGCTCACAAAACTCGGCACAAGTGATGATTCGGTCGTTTCTCAGGCACTTCTTGCAGATGTACTGAAACAAAAACAAGAGTATAAAAAGGCCGCTGAATCATACAAGAAAGTAATTGCAATTAGAGAGAGACTCAAAGATCCGGAAGAATTAGCCAAATCGTACGAATCGCTAGGAAACTGTTATTACCTGCAAGATAATCTACCGGCCGCCGAAACCGTTCTCCTGAAAGCCTTAGACATAATGGCAAAAGCCACATTATCGGCGCGGCCGGTCAACTCAGATTTCCACTATCAACTTGGAAATGTTTACTACTACCAGAAGCGCTATCCTGATGCAGAAAAGGAGTATCGCGCTGCGGTTGCAATTCTAACAGCCGACCCTGAAGCCAGTGATGAGCGAAAAGCAGAGCGCCTGCGAGACCTCGGAAGCGTGCTTGTGGTGCTGGGAAAACTGGATGAAGCGGAACAGTGCTACAACACCGCGCTCAAAGACAACAAGTTCCAAATCACCAAAGACATTTTTCTAGATAATCTGCTGCTGCTCCAGAATAAAACCTGCTTTGCCACTTACAAAAAATATTTCAAGGCTACCGATATTCATTTGTGCATAGCCGAAAATCAGAAGAAGATCGAGCCGAATTCTATTGCCTACGCAAAATTTCTGGAAGACATTTGTGTGTCGTTCCAGGCTTTTCCAGTGCGGAATGAGCCCGTAATTCCAATGCTCAAGCAAGCTATAGCGATAAGAACGAAACTCGCGGGACCAGTTTCTCCAGAAATTGCTCATGACCAATATTTGATGGCCTTCCGCCTGGCATCGCTTGGTGGAGAATTTGCCCAACCGGCGTTGGACTCCTACAAAACCTGGAAGGAGTTGAACAAAGTCGGAAGCACGAAACTCAAGACATGGCAGTTTGCAATGACGAGGCTGGCATATCTGCTCGGCGCGGCGGGCAAAGACCATCGAACCGAAGCACTAGAAATAGCTGATATCGCATATGATACCGAATCGAAAGGAGGCGCGGAGTTGTATGACCTCGCGACTTTGTTCGAATTATTTGGCAAATTCGGTAAAGCCCGGGTCATTTATGACGAATCATTCGAGTTTGCAAAATCACAACACAATGTGCTGAACATGGCAACGGCAGCGCTTTCACGTGCTTCGCTTAGTTTCAGAGAACGTGATATGACCAGTGCCTGGTCGGAAGCGAAACAAGCCGAATCACTATTCATCGAAGCTCAAGGTCCGGAGTACTACAAGAACTCGCCCTTCAATCTTAGCTGTATTCAACTGCTTACAGATTTATGCGTGGAGCGGGGCGAACTTTCTGCGGCAGAATCGTATGCACGCCAACTTACGTCACCACTGAAATGGCGTCCCTCGGCTGCTCAGATACAGCGCGACTATCTCGAACTCGCCAAAATTCTCCTGCTAGAAACGAAAACGGCGGAAGCAACAAAAATCATTGAGACTGCTGTCACAACGCTATCAAACAGCACGTATAGAAATTATCTAGGCGAAATCGAATTAGCACGCGCACACGATATGCTCGGAGATATCGCGATCGCGTCGAAGAAATATTCTGATGCCGACATGCACTTTCGCAGAGCATACAACTTGTATCGCGATGATGATACCGCCACCTCTGGCATCTTAGGAATGGTCAATGATCTCAACCAGCTAGCGAAGTGCTCAGCTGCTTCCGGCGGACAGTCAGCACAAGCTGTACAACTTGCTTGTCTAAAACTGGATAAATATCTGAAATCAGTTTTTCCACAAATTTCATTTGCGCAGCAATGCGCATTCGTAACCTGCATCGGCGATCAAATTGATCCGTTGTTAACATACGCATCGAACAATGATTCAGCATCTAAAACATTTCAATACCTGATGCAGTGGCAAGGTTTATTGGTCGACTCTGTGCGACGCTCAAGCGGCGATTCAGCCGGTGACGCTGCCACACTCAACCAGCTAAGAAAGATCAGAAACCAACTTTCAAAATCATCTACTCAATCGGCAGATGCTTCAGCGGTTGCAGCTTTGACCTTGGAAAAGGAAGCACTAGAACGAAAGCTGGCGCTTCGAAGAAAAGCCGATGACAAAGCCGACACAGTGCTCCAACAAACCAGCAAAGACTTCATCAATATGTTGACGGACGACGAAGCCTTTGTAGATATAGTTCACTATCATAGATTCGACGATGGCAGTCCTGCTTACGCCGCATTCGTTGTCACCAAATCCAGTGGTGTCAAAGTCGTAAGTCTCTCAAACGCAGCACTCATTGACGACGCTATAAACAAATGGGTGCAGTCCATGGCAGCTCCAGGCGGTTCCGTACGCGATTTAAAATTCGACACCGCCGCTACCGCGAACACACCAACGGGGTCACCTGCTGTCCTTTGCACCGCAGTCAGCGATAAACTTTGGACGCCACTAAAAGCGGCGATTCCGGCTAACGTGAGGAAAGTGTGGTTATGTCCAGACTCGAAGTTATCAACTTTGCCATGGAGCGTATTGCTGGAAAACGCGCATGCAGACAATTTGCTGCTGACCCAGGTCGATAGTCCTCGGGCGTTCATTTCATTGAAAGAGAGCTTAACCAGAGTTGCGCAGAACACTCAAAATAATGTGCTTCTGGTGGGCGGGATCGATTTTGCAAACAAGGCGCTTTTCCTGCCCGGAACGAAGCAAGAAGTTTCAGAAATAGAAGGATTAGTCAAAAACCAGGGATATCAACTTACCGAATTGACAGGTGGCGCCGCAACCAAGGCGGCTCTGCTGGAGAACCTGGGGAAATCATCATTCGCTCATATTGCAACACACGGATTTTTTAATCAGACAACTACAACACTAGCCTCAGCTTCGTCTGGCGTCAGTACAGCGGGAAGTGCATCTGCAGGATCGGCGGCAGCAGCAGTGGGAAGTGCAGCGGCAGGATCGGCGTCAGCAGCAGGGATAGGAACAGGCACCGGCACACCTGGAAGCAGTCAAAAGCGGGTGTCCAGGGAGATAGCCAGCGCGAGTTCTGGAGAAGTAAGCAACAACTCGTTCTTGATGGAGAGGGATCCATTGCTGTCGTCTGGTCTGTTGGTGGCGCCCGCAAGTGACGGCACAAGCTCTTCCACCAATAATGACGCTGACGATCATCTCACAGCGGAAGAACTCGTCGGTCAAGATTTGAGTGGTTGTCGCACGGTCGTCCTCTCCGCTTGCAATACTGGAAGAGGTAAAGGTTATGACGGTCAGGGAGTAATGGGGCTGCGTGCAGCGTTAATCGGAGCTGGTGTAAAAGGCGTTGTGATGTCGCTTTGGCCAGTAGACGACGATGCAACGCGCGAACTCATGAAGCAGTTTTACCTCAACCTGTGGAGTAAAACCAATCCAATGCCACCGGCTATGGCGCTTAGAACTGCACAGCAAGCTGTTCGCAACAACCCAAGCGGGCAGTGGAAACATCCGTTCTACTGGGCTGGCTGGATTTACGATGGGCTCGGTTGGTAACCGCTCCAGCTTTTTGAAAGCCTTTTGCAAGTTTCTGCAAGCCTTTTGAAAGCTTAGAAACACTTGTACAGACAACACCTTCATAGTACTTACATTGTCATTGACATGTCACGAAGCGGCCTTACAATAGCCACCACAAATCGGAAACCTGAAGTAACCACCGTGTCATCAAACATTGCTGCGCCCCCGGCTGGCTGGCGCGAAGCGCTCTACAAAACAATCTTCGAATCAAACACACGCATGGGTCGAGCATTCGACCTGGTGTTGATCGCGGTAATTCTGACCAGCGTTGTTACCGTTATGCTCAACAGTGTGCACTCGCTGCGCGTGCAGTACGGCGACCTATTTCTTACCGCAGAAATTGCAATTACAGCCATATTCACCGTCGAATATATACTGCGTCTCATCTGCGCGCCGAATCGTTGGGCATATGCGACTAGCTTCTTCGGCATCGTTGATTTACTCTCCGTTCTGCCGACATATATCGGATTGATCTCCGCCGATGCACACTATCTAATGATCGTGCGAATTCTGCGCTTGATGCGCATTTTCCGTATTCTGAAACTGGCACGATTTTTGCACGAAGCTGAAACGTTGAAGCGTGCGCTTCAGCTAAGCCTGCCGAAAATTACTGTGTTTGCTGCAGCAATCGTCGCGATAGTCGTCATAGTCGGAGCGTTGATGTATGTCGTTGAAGGTGAAGAACACGGTTTCTCAAATATTCCAATCAGCATTTATTGGGCGATTGTCACACTCACCACGGTCGGCTACGGAGACATGTCACCCAAAACACCGCTCGGGCAGCTGCTTTCCTGCATAGTAATGATGCTCGGTTACGCGATAATCGCAGTACCGACCGGCATCGTCTCTGTACAATTGCACCAATCAGCAAACCCTGTCAGCACGTGCAAAAACTGTGGAGAGAAATCGCACGATCGTGATTCAGTATTTTGCAGAATGTGCGGCTTCAGCTTGCTAGCACCTGTTACGGTATCAGCCCCTAGCGCGAGTCAAGATGTGCACACCGCATCAAACACCCAGCGCGGCATCACAGACGCTACAGAGCAGCGCCCACAAGTGCCAGACAAACTCGAGCTAGAGACCGAGTTGAGTCTGTTCACACGCCGATTTACCGACAAATCCTAAACGCGAATTACAACGTCATCGGCATCGAATCGGACCTTCGCAAGCTGCGCATATTTATCGTCAGCCGCTCTATACCCAAGCGGACAAACCACAACGGAATGGCAACCTTTTTCCGGCAAGCCCAGAATACGGTCATACGCCTCTGCGTCAAAACCTTCCATCGGACAGGCATCAACACCTAACGCCGCTGCTGCAGTCAACAGAGTGCCGAGAGCGATATAGCACTGCTTTTCCATCCAGTGAGTCTTATCGCCAGGTCGCTGAAGAAATCCTTTCATCATTCCTGCGTAAGATTCCAGCGACTCCACTGGTACACCGCGCGCACCTGCAATATGGCTTACATACTTATCTATGTACTGTTCGGTCAATTCGGCGATGCGGCAGATTACTACAAGATGAGAGCACTCTTCCGGTTGAGTTTGTCCCCACGAAAATGCAGGCATTTGCGCTTTAATCTTCGGGTCTGTGACCACGACAAACTTCCATGGCTGCAACCCAAAACTAGAGGCACTGAGCCGCAGAGCATCCTCCAATTGCTTGTATACAGCAGCATCAAGCTTTCGGCTGGAATCAAATTTCTTGGTCGCGTAGCGCCAATTTAAGCTATTTACAAGGTCAAAATTCTCTTTCTGCGTAACCGTCATGTCTGCGTGCCTCCAAAAGTTCCAGACCACTGATGTTAGCAAATCGGCTACAAGGTCTTCATTAGGTCCAGGCGTACGACCGCCTCAATGGCAAGTCCGCAAATCAATGAAACCCTGGTCCTATGTTCCATTCGATTAATCCAGCGGGTCCACGAGCGGTGGAAGAAAGCTGTATCATTTAGCAATGGGCGTGAAAAATATACTGATTGAAGGAGTATCCGGAACCGGCAAAACTTCCGTTTGTACAGAACTCCAGCGCCGCGGCTATCAGGCCATTCATGGCGACCGAGAATTAGCCTATCAGGGTAATCCCGAAACTGGCATTCCGACTACTGGACGCACCCACGAACACCACATTTGGAATGTTGATAAAGTAAAAGAGCTGATCGCAAACCAAGATCACCCGATTACATTCTTCTGCGGCGGTTCAAGGAATTTCTCAAAATTCATCAGTTTGTTTGACAGAGTCTTTATCCTTGAAATCGACCTGCAAACTCTGCATCAGCGGCTTGATGAGCGACCTGCCGATGAGTGGGGCACAAAACCACAGGAGCGCGAATTGATAACGCGCTTACATCAAACTAGAGAAGACATCCCGAAAACTGGCATCATTATTGATGCGACTGCGCCGCTCTCGGAGGTGGTCGACCGAATCCTGCAGTTGAGCGAAGTGATGGACGAGCGACTCAGCTAAAATATCTTCGTCGCCCGGGAGTTCTCGCAAAAGAATGAAATTTTCAACTGCCATTATCGCTGTTTGCATCGCAACGACAATCTTCTTTGGCAGGGTTTCGACAGCTCACGCGAACGACCAAGCCGAGCTACTCTTCGATTGCAAAATGAGAGATGCTGTTAGAGTACTTTTTATCGGCAACAGTTTCACTTACTACAACAGCCTGCCTCTGACGCTGGCAGCGCTCGTCATGGATTCAAAAACTCAGCCACCGGTAACGGTTGCACAAATCGTCTGGGGTGGTGCACATCTGCAAGAGCATTACAAAAAAGGTGGCGCACGCAAAACTATTGCACAAGACGGTCCGTGGACCTACGTCGTTTTGCAGGAGCAGAGTCATACGCCAATTGTTCTTCCCGATGAATTCCTTACTTCAGTGCAGCAATTTGACTATGACATCAAGAAAGTCAGAGCCATGACGGTTTTGTACGAAACCTGGGCAGACAAAGCAGCCCCGGAAGATCAGTCTGCTTTGACAGCCGCTTATACAAAAGCAGCGAACCAGGCTCGCGCGCTGCTGGTGCCGGTAGGCGATGCCTTTGCGAAGTGTTCACGCGAACACGCCGAAATCAACCTGTACAACCCAGACGGCAAACATCCTTCGCGCGAAGGTACATATCTGGCTGCATGTGTTTTCTATGCCAAGCTTTTCGGTCGCACTCCAGTCGGACTGCCGAGCAATCTTACTTTGTACGACCAGGACACAAAACAGAATTTGAAGCTTTTCGAACTACCGGCGGCTACAGCGAGAACGTTGCAGCAAATTGCCTTCAGCGTTGCTAGCAGCAGATAAGCAGGCGAGTTTATTGCGTTGGTGCGCTCATAGATTTGGTGCCACGCACAACCATCATCAGTTCGAGCAGCGGGCGATTCATTCCGACGATCATGGCATCGACCGTGCGCAGCATCGATAAGCGATCTGATACCAGTTGAATAGTGAGTTCATCTTGTACAGTGGCGGTAAGTAAATCCAGCTGGTGATGTGTCGGTTTAGGAGAAAAATAGCGAATGTTTCCGTCTCTCTGCCACCAGTCGATCAAGTACGCTAACCGCGTTACTTTCGGTCCAATGGGCGCCTGCGAATTCAGCCACTTCCAAACAGAGTCAGGATATTCCAGCTCTGGTGTCACCTGGTAGTTGAAAATCTTCGAGAGCATGTTCGGATGCGGCTTGCGCTCAAATCGTCCGCCGGCGTCCTGACGCAGCGCATAAAGTGAAAAAGCACTCGGTGCAAGACCGGCAACGATTCCCACTATTCCAGAAGAAATCGAATATCTCGGCCGTGCGTATGTGGGAATAGTAAGGCCCTCAGCAACAGCCCAGAGCACTCCGTTTGTCCGATAGCCCCAGGCATTGGACAAATTTACTCTGTGATTGCGTTCGGCAATGTACGAAGCCAAGAATTCCTCATGAACGGCTATCTCTCGCGTCAATTCAGCCTCAGCGAAATCGACTTCCATTCGTGTTTGCTCAATCGCTTCTACAACATCCTCTTTCAGATCTCGATAGCGATCCAGCTCATCACGAGAGAGCGAGTTCCGATCGGCCGACCGTGCCTTCCGCAGCTTAGTCAACTCAATCAAACTGTCGGTAAGTTTCAGTTGCTCCGCGAGTTGAACGGCTTCTGCAGAAACGGTTTCGGTATGAACATCCGACATATACGGTATGTATGTAAATGGTAACTGCCCTTTCTTCTCCGTCAAAATTGAATTTGCAGCGTTCGCCGGAACAAAGAAAATCGACTGCTGCAGAGTCAATAACGAAGCAAGGAAAGCCAGTGTTTGTGCACCTGCAAGTGTTCCCAAACTGAATTTAAATCGCATCAACAGTGTCCAAACTGTAAAACCACGTCAAGTATAACAGCGGCAATGACGAGTCGGGTTTGTCGTTGATGTGAATCACGGTGCCAATTCAGCCAACACTACGACTTCACATACCATCGGCGCAATCGATATATCAAGTCGCTATCGGCAGGCGCAACCAGACGGTGGTGCCTTTACCGAGTTCGCTCGATACACCTATGGTTCCTTCATGGCCCTCGACTATTGCTTTGCAAATAGCCAATCCTAGCCCTGTGCCAACGCCACGTTTGCCGTCACCCTTCTCTGTCTGTCTAAATCGTTCAAAAAGAAACGGCAATTGATCGGCAGGAATACCTCTGCCCCGATCAGAAATTTGAATCTCGCAATATCCGTGAACGCCAGCTCCTTTTAAATCTCCGGAATGAGCACCGTCATCACCATTCGCAGAAACGAGGCCGGCACTTATTTTGACACTTGTGCCTGGCGGCGAAAACTTTATAGCGTTGGACAGTAAATTGACCATCACCTGAGTAACTCTATCTTCGTCGGCCATGACAATGATTTCCGCAGCCTCGCCTGAGACTTGCACATTATGACTTTCTGCGAAACCAGCGACCGCGTCAATTGCCTTCTTTATCAATTCAGGAACACTAGTCGGTTTTATATCCATAACCATTTTGCCGGCATCAAGTTTTTCCAGGTCCAGCAAATCATTGACGAGACCAAGCAGCCTATCTAGGCTTCCAAGCGCCTTGCGCAATCGATTTTTTCCCTTTTCGTCCCTGGAGTCGTAGACATCCGCGAGCAAAAGCTCAAGCGTGCCATGCACCGACGACAGTGGCGTGCGCAAATCATGACTCACCATAGCAGCAAATTCTTGTTTGAGCCGCGCCACCTCTTTCGCTTGACTGATATCGCGTATCACAGAGAAGATCGCCCGCTCTTGTTGCGACCAGCGCGCCGAACAAGCGACGTCGATTTGCGCGCCAGACTTAGTGATAAGAACTGTCTCGAACTCCGATTTTGTTTCATCACGCATAATACTCTCGAAACGCTCACGCGTTCCGTCGATATGTGTTGGTGCGACGAGAGTCAAA
This sequence comes from Candidatus Melainabacteria bacterium, assembly GCA_003963305.1. Taxonomy (NCBI): domain Bacteria; kingdom Bacillati; phylum Candidatus Melainabacteria; species Candidatus Melainabacteria bacterium. Next base: position 61,860 of record RXJR01000031.1, read on the forward strand.
ATGTTTTTTCCGATCAAATCATCAGGGCTAAAACCAAGAACAGATTGCGAAGCCGGATTCACTGCCGCGAATCGCATTCGTTTGTCGATTGAGCAAATGATATCGACGGCATTTTCTACAATGGCTCGCTCCTTGTGCGCGGATTCTTCCAGCGCCTCCGCCATTTGATGAAAGACGTGATCCAGGTTTGCGATTTCGTCACCGCCACTCATTGGTGCATTCAGAGGTACACCCAGTGCTAATTTCTGACTGTTCTCAGTCACAATTCGCAGTCGGCGTATGATGCCCCTGATGAATAGAGATGCAAGGCACAGTGCGAGCACGATGTTGAATACGAGAACAGTCCCGAGGGCTTTTTGAAGATTAGCTCTGGATTCTCCCTCGTAGCGCGAAGCATCTTGCTCCAAATTTCTGTAGTGATCGAGAATAACCTGAGTTAATTGGCTTGCCGAATTAGCCATTCGATTCAGCTTCATTACATGGAAATCATCATTCTGCTTGGTTACATACAGATCGCGCTCAAGCCGCATCTCCTGAACACCCTCCAGCAGTAAGCGTTGGAGATTTTTCGCATTGGCAGAAACTTCAGCATCGTCCTGAACGAGATCAACGACCGTCCTCATCTCAGCAGGAATTTCTTCCAGATACCGGCCAAAAGTCTCTCTAAATCGACGAGAATTCGGGTCATCCTTCAAAAACATCTGCTGCAGCAGAAGCCCGCTGGTGGCTTTCTCTCGCAGCATAGAAAGCCGCTCCAGATGATCAATCGTCCTCAGAACCTCTCGCTCATGGTCGATCTGCGCTTCGGCATTTTTTAACAGCGAACCGAGCCAGCCAAGCAAGCCCACCTCACAGGCGAGCAATACACAGATCACCAAAAGCACTTGCGCTGTTAAATTCATTCGCGAGTTCACGGTGATGCCTTATGCAAAAGCTACTAACGTCGCTGTCGACCAAATCAGACGCAACAGGAACTGAAACGAATATACAACATGATTCTACCTCGGGTATGTCAAACTGGGATACGATGGTTGGCGCCTATGGCAAGGAGAATGTCCATGCTACGCAAAAAGGTATTCTTAGCCGCTCTCGTGCTCAACGCAATAAGCGCCGTAAGCACCAGCAGCACCTTGAGTTGCCTGGCAGAGTCGACCAGGCGCTATGAAGACATCGCGGCAAAGCTGCCGTCTCTTTACATGATCGATGAGCAGATAAAGCTCAGCCCTAAAGAAACGACACTGTACGTGCAGCGCGCCGCAGTTCACCAATTCAGAAAGGATTACCCCGAAGCCATCGCCGATTTCACAAAAGCGATCGAAATGAAATACAAATCGCCGGAAGATGCGAGCGACAAAGGACAAATGATTTATGGAATGCGTGCAATTTGCTACATGCAAATGAAAAATTTCGATGCTGCTATCGCTGACTCGACCAGGGCGATAGCGATTGCACCTGGCGACGCTACAGCAGTAACATACAGGGGAGTCGCATACCTGGAGAAAAAACAGTACGCTTTAGCAATGAACGATTACACGAGAGCGTTGCAGCTCGATCCAAAACTGCCTGCTGCGTATGAGGGAATCGGCGAAACTTGCTACAAAACTGGGCAGTATGCCCGCGCGATCGAGTATTTGACGCGTGCACTTTCAGCGGACAGCAAAATACCCGATGCCTACTACTATCGCGGCGCCGCTTACAAAGCAATGGGCAATAAAACCGAGGCCGATAAAGATTTTCAACGTGCAAGCGCGCTTGGATTTAAGCCTGGGCAGCCATCAATCTATGCAGTGAAATGAAGACGCCAGCCAAATCGCTTTTCCTAATCTGGATCATTTTCGTCGTTGTGCTGTTTCCGATTAGCCCGATTCAATTCGCAGATCCACGATTGGAGTTCTTTCGAGCCTGGCTATATGAGTGGCTGCCAGTTATGCTGCTCGTGCTTATAACGAGGTCCAATCTCATTACAGATCAGACAATAAAGGTACCTGTTTTAGTCGTACTGGTGCCGCTGACAATCGGTAGCCTTTTGATAGCAAGCTTCTATGGAACAGAAGGCATTGCAGAAGCAGTGGATAAAAACGAGAATATTTTTTCCAAACCAAAGCAGATCATAAGAACTGCATCCAGTACCATAACCAGTTCCCAAACTTGCTACTTAGTAGACTGTTACTTGGAGATTCGCCAGGAGTGGACAATAATCCCTGGCATTAAGTTCGTCCGATACATAGATAGGTTGGTTGATCCACCGTGGCTTGATATGCAAATTTTAGCCGACAAACAAATCCGTTACCAGTTCGGTTTCCTGACTCGGGACGCTAAGATTTGGTGAAGTTCAATCAAATCTGTGCGCAAGCTAGTGACGAACGCAACAACAGTCATAAAGGTGATCTGGAAAGGCGCTCGCAGTCACAATCACAATCGAAAAGTATTGATTCGAGCTGCTCTGAGGACGCATTAACAATCTGTTGAACAAATATAGATGAACCGCTTTCCGTATCAGAGCTGAACCTATTAATCGTTACCATCATTGACTGATCTGTGTCTGACTCCGTGGGTTTCAGATAAATGTTCAATGACTCACGGATCTCAGCCACCTTATCGAGGTTCTCGCTGCGATTAATATGCTCGGCAGTATCCTTATGACTCAACCAATTCAAGCTGCCATCCCAGCTGACTTTTTCATCAACTAATATGATCTTCTGATGAATCTTAGGAACTGTAATTACTTCAATACCTAGGTCCAGCAAATTTTCCATCACGAGCGCAGACTGATCGGCCATATGCTCCTTCAGCAATCCTGAAGGCAAAGTAATAACGCGCACCGCAACATTTCTCGCCACAAGTTCCTCGAATATCTCTGTGTATGCACGAGTACGTCTCACTGTAAGGTACGGGCATACAACGACTAATGTTCTTTCTGCCGATAGCAGGTCCGCTTTCAAAGTCTCCCAATAATTCAAATCGGTGAACACGGTTCGGCGTCTGGCAGCATTCTTTGGTAACTCTGAAACTGGTGGGCTAAAGTCAGTCGCATCCAAGTCAGTCGCATCTGAGTCAGTCGCATCTGAGTCAGTCGCATCTGAGTCAGTCGCATCTGAGTCAGTCGCATCTGAGGCAGTCGCATCAACATCGGTCGCATCTTTGCCAGTTAAATCCTGCTCAGTGGCATTCATATCAAATGCATTCATGTCAATTACATGCATGTCACTCACATCAATATCACTAACTTCGAACGAATCAGCTTCGAAATGACTTCCTTCCTCAGTTCGCATAAGCCTGTTAATTATCTCGGCTCGTTCGTCTTCCAGCGTACAAATTTCTTCGTGATTGCGGTCGGGCGAAATTCCTTCCTGGATGGATCTATTGAGACTGTTGACTAGATTTTGATACTCCTCGTCTAACGTCTTATTTCCACTAAGTCGCAGCTTTAATTTCAGCCGCTCAACCCTGGCCGAATGTGCCCATACGATATCCTCAAGCTCTGCAATGCTTTCAATCAAATCCAAGGAACTCAATAAATCCCTGAACCAGGAACGATTTGCGCGAGCATAATATAATCGCCGGATTGCATCGCCGAGAGCCGAAATTGCCCTCTCATATTTCGAAAACTCCGACGATGAATCTGGCGCCTGTAAATGCTTTTCGAGCGCCCAAATCCGTTGGTACAATTCAGAACACGTTCGGCGTCGCGAAATTTCCTGCTCGACACGGTGGAGACGCGCTTCGAGAAAAGACTGCTCATCCTCGAAATACTGAGGGCAGTCAGCAAACGTAATTGAATGCGTTGGGTTTGAAGACATTGAAATCTCATCAGCGAACCTTCAGCAAGGACATTACCAGTCAAAACTGGCAAAGTTTTGGCACGACGTACGCAGCGCCATGTTCCCACTTAGAACAATCTCCGAACCGTCATACATCCGTCACATTGAAAGTGTAAGCTGCATAAAACAGGCACCCGTCCATTTAATCCGATTCTAGGGCTATGCCGATTTACTACCAGGAACGCAGCGAGTCAGACACAACAGGCAATCAGGAGTTATTTGCTCCTGGCTCGATAGTGGACGGTCGGTACAAGATTCTGTCGCTGATCGGGCAGGGGGGAATGGGGACTGTATACCTGTGCGAGCATATTTACCTCGGTACACGCCTGGCGCTGAAAGTACTGGATGCAGAGAACATCTCGAGTACAGGTATCCGCCGTTTCCAACAAGAGGCGAAGCTCATCGTCTCGATTGAGCACGAAAACATCGTCACAGTGCACGATTTTGGAGTAATCGCAGACCGCTATCCATTTTTCACAATGGACTACCTCGAAGGAGAGTCACTCGCTGCAGTGCTAGCGAAGAAAGGCACATTCACAACCACTGAAGCATTGCCGATCGTCAAAGGGATTTGCGCAGGTCTGTCGCATGCCCATGCCCATGGCGTCGTGCATCGAGATATCAAACCAAGCAACATAATGATCATCGACGACACAGACAATAGCGATAACAAGCGCGTCTGCCTGGTTGATTTCGGAATCGCAAAGCTTTCGACCACGAACCATACAGAAGAGCAATCGCTTACTAGAACAGGTGAGGTATTTGGCAGTCCACTCTACATGAGCCCGGAACAGTGCGCAGGAGAACCAGTTGACGAGCGCGCCGACATTTACTCGCTGGGCTGCGTCTTATTTGAAATGCTTAGCGGCACACCACCGTTTCTTGGTGCCACTGCATTCACCACCATGGTTCAGCACTATACTCGTGAAAAGCCCCCGACACTAAAGGAAGCAACGCTCGGGCAAGAATTTCCCCAGGAAATTGAAAACATCGTCGCCAAAATGCTGAGCAAAGAGGTAAACCATCGCTATCAGAACCTCACTTCCGTCATCCAGGATCTCGGCGATATGGAGCATGGCAGGCAGCCACGGCACGTAGGAACAACTTTTCGCGAAAGAAATCAAAAGTCTTCTCAAGACAAAGTTCCCATCGTCTTTGGCGCTCTTACTGCTGTTGTTTTAGTCGCGGCAATCCTTTTGTTCTGGCAAACGAATCAGCCCCCAGGCGCTCAGTCTGTCGAGCCACCTGAAACTGCGAATCGCTCGGCGACATCGACCCTAACACCGACTTCGACCTCCACTTACTCGGCGACAGCCTTAGCGACTTCCTCAGCTACATCCATATCCACAGCCACATCCACGTCAACATCCAAGTCAACATCGAATCCCGCATCCACAGCAACATCTGCATCAATACAGACCTCGATACTGAAACCGCTAACTGCTCCTTACGACGGCAGCAAGTTGCCCTCGATCGATGCCATACTTATTCCCGAGCATCCAGAAATGCTCAGCCGCATTGCACAGCCAATCTCCTCGGCTGATTTAGACAAGCTACTTTCGCATCCTGATCCAGATTCCAGACTAGATTTAAGAATGCGAATCCTGACCAGCGACGACTTGATAAAGATTGGCAAAACTGCCTGGGTGGAACATTTCTCGGCGAAAGGAGCCAAGATCAGCAATCAAGCGCTGTCAAATCTGACAAGACTAAAACTCTGGAACCTCAATCTAAACAGCAGTAATTTCAACGACCGGGGCGCGAGGGCCATATCTAAATTCAACAAGCTAAGAATATTGAACCTGGGAAATACAGAAGTTTCCGATGACGGCATCAAAGAAATTTCCGGCATGAAAATCCTTGAAAAACTCGAACTGGACGGAACCGAAATTACAGTCGACAGCTTGAATTCATTGAGACACTGTAGATCCTTGAATTGGCTCAGTCTGCGAAGCATCAAAAGTCTCAACGACGGAGATGTGAAGCCTCTTCAATCCTCGAAACTTCAATTCCTCAACATCGAAGACACTGCCATAGGCGATAAATCCGTCGAATCAATTACAGCCATGCAAGAATTGCGGACCATCTGCATCGGAGAATCCAAGATCTCAATCAGGGGTACAGAAGCACTTCTCAACATGAAAAGTTTGAAGAACATACACTACACGGTCAATGAAAACATCAATGCCGAGAATTGGAAACAATTACAGGCGAAATATCCAAAGATAAACTTTCGGCGCGGAATGCATCAGGGAGATTCGTACAACTAGTTCCATAACGCCATGACTGCGCCAAAACAATTTCCATAACGTCCATTACCAGTTCCATATAAGACCATTACCAGTTCCAAACTCCATCACCAGTTCCATAACGTTGTCGCATTACGAATGCCCCAAAGCGCCCGCGCGTTTGTTATCATCGTGAGCAGCTGTAGCTTTGTGCCTACATCGACAACGTGAATTCAAGGGGATTAAAGGAGCGATGAGCCTTGCGAAAAAAGGAGCGCTCTTGCTCCTCATTCCAGTCATCATCCAATTTTTCCTTCTAGTCGGGCTAATTTTGCTCGACCTGGAAACTGAATATTATCCATTACGAGCTAGTCAAGACACAGAACTCACTGATGAATGGACAAAATACGTCCTGGACGAATTCGCGGTAATACAGAGTGTAAAACGCTCGATAGCGCACGCAAAACAACTGGAACCTGCTTGCGAACAACATCTCCAGGATCTCAAACACGACACTGAACATTCCGCCAAGTCCTATCAAGAGTTCGACGAACGCCGCCGTAAACTGGTTATCTTCGATACCGAACCGCAAGCTTCCAAAGACTTGCGCGCACAAACGTCGAAGATGCTCGAGATGTGCACAATCAATGCCGAACAGCTAGTTAATGCCGCTAAGCAAGCCAGTCTCAGCAACAATCGAGTGCAGTCATATCGACAAATAACGCAATTCTTGCCGCGCCCATTGCAAGAGCTGACGCACCTGACAGCATTCGACAGTAAAAGTGCATCCGCACCTGAAAAGCAAGCAGAGATGCGCAACTCCTATCGACTGCTGCTGCTCACGTGCTCGATTATCAATCTTGCAGTCGTACTCGCGATCGGCGTCTTTTTTATAGCTGACATTTTCAAACGACTGAACACTATCTTGACGAACGTCGAGCGAATTCAGAGCGACCAGATCTTAGAGGCTCGGGTTCCTGGCAAAGACGAGATTGCAAAACTGGACGAAAGTTTCCACGAATTATCGCGAATCATGAATCAAACCATTTATCCGTACAAGACGATGTTGGAAAACGCACAGGACCTGATTTGCTCCATCGACAGAAATGGGCGGCTCCTCGACGTCAGCAGAGCGTCTGTATCGTTACTCGGCTACGCCCCGGAAGAGCTAAAGGGGACATGGATAAACGACATAATCGAACCATCAAACCAGAAGCTATTTACAGAGAAATTGGTAGACGTCGCCAACGGGAACTCTGAATCCCCCTTCGAAATCCGCATGATTGGTCAGGACAATTCGCTAGTGGATGTTCTCTGGTCCTTAACCTGGTCAGCTCAAGATAGAACCATATTCGGTGTCGGTCACGACATCACCGAGATGAAATCTGCGGAACGTTTTCAGCAAGACGTAATTCAGATGGTCAGTCATGATCTAAAAAGTCCTTTGACGGCCATATCGAATTTTCACGAGCTCTTGGAATCAGGAATGTATGGGCAGCTCGAAGACAAATACCTGGAACAAGTCGGCGTCGCCAAACGAAGCGCAGATAGAATGCTGATCTTGGTAAATGATCTGTTAGCAGTCGAGCGCATGCGCTCAGGCTCAATGCAACTTGAGCGCGATGAAGTAAGCCTGTCCAGTATTTTCGAACAAGCAATAGAATCGGTGATCGGATTAGCCAACGAACACGGCATACACTTCAACGTGGTACCGACCGCGGTAACTGCCTTTATCGACGAGAGAAGAATGATTCAAGTCTTGATTAACCTGCTTTCAAACGCCATCAAATTTGCGCCCGAGAATAGCGAAGTTACGCTCGCGGCACGGCAGCTGAAAGATTTCGTCGAAGTCAGTGTGACCGATCAGGGGCGCGGCATTCCCCAGCATCTGCTCGGCTCAATTTTCGATCGATTCAGCCAGGTGCAAGCTTCCGATGCAACAAAAAAAGGCGGTTCCGGTCTTGGTCTGGCTATTTGCAAGGCGCTCGTCGAGCAGCATGGCGGCTCGATTAGTGTAATAAGTGAATCGGGGAAAGGATGCACATTCTCCTTTCGCATTCCAAAGCAACAACAACAACAACAACAACAATCGTTCTAAGGAAAAGTCAAAGTTAAATGGCTTCGCTTCACAAAACACGATCAAGTCTAGCGCAGAGAGGAATGCTGCTCTTCATTGCATCGGTACTGATACAGCTCTTTCTGATTGCAACTTTTTTCTTCCAAACGGCAAATAATAAAGATGCAGTATCGTCCGGAGAGCTCCGAGACCTTAGCGTTGATATGCGCAGCATGGTGCAAAGCGAGATTGCCACCATTCTCGCAGTGGACCTCTCACTCAGCGGCAATCAGTCATCCTCACGCATACAAGCCAATCTCGAGCGGTCACGATTCTGGAGCAACCGACTTAGCAAACACTATTCTTCATCAAAAAACCAGCTCCTGATCGACGACATCGACAAGAAGACTGCAGATCTAGTGGCGACCTGCTACGAAACACTTGCCATACCCTGGAGTCAAACAGACGAGAAGGCGAACGCAGGAAATCGACAACTGTCGGAGAAACTGAGGTCAAAACTCGAGAATACAGAAGTTGAGTTAGAAAAATTGCTGTTCGACCTGGTCGCACTAGAACGCCCCCAACCTCCATCGGACAATAAAAACTCAGACCATCATTTCTGGATCGTTGCCGCAATTGCCGGCAGCTTACTCAACATTACCTTGCTGATCACGATGTCAATTTTCCTGAGCAAATCAATAACCAGGCGCGTAGCCAATCTGAACGATAAATGCCTGGCATTCATGCAAAGCCGACGAAGCACCACCTGGAGTGTTACAAAACTGCCCGTGAAAGACGAAATTGGAAAATTGGAACAGACCGTGGAAGACATGTTTCATGCCATCACCGAAACAATCCGAAAGCAACAGGCGCTGTTCGAAAATGTCCACGACGTATTGTGCTCAATTGATGATAAGAACTTCTGTTTCACAGTGGTTAATCAATCAGCAGCAAACATTTTTGGATTTACAACTAAGCAGCTAATTCAGTCTCCCGTGGCGACACTTTTTTCAGATCCGGAGAAAAAAGCCATAGGCAATTTTAAAAACATTGTCAAACAACGTGCGCAGCCACCACTGCACATGGCAATAGTGAATGGTGCTCCGTTTGAAACAGAAATAAGAAAAGGTGACGGCACGAATGCGTTCACACTGTGGTCTGTAAAATACGTGCCAGCCGAAAGCAGCTTACTCTGTGTCGTACATGACATAACCGAGAGAAAGGCTGCAGAGAATTTACGAAAGGAAGTTGTACAGATGGTCAATCACGACTTGCGCAGTCCTCTCGCGGCCATACATATCATCTACACTCTCCTGCAAGACTATGGAAACCTCAATGAATTGGGAATGAAAAACCTGCTTATGGCTATTGCAAATACAGACCGCATGCGCAGGTTAATCAACGACTTATTAGACATCGGCAAACTGGATGCAGGTATGTTGCAGCTCGAATTAGCCGACACTTCTTTGAAGCGCGTCATCGAACAATCGCTCCAAAGCGTGCAAACGTTAGCACGAGTAAAAGACATTGCTCTCGTAGATAAATGCGCATCAGAATTTACACTTTATGCAGATGCACATCGCCTGGAACAAATACTCATCAATTTACTTTCAAACGCCATAAAATTCTCGCCCAAAGGTCAATCCATTGAAGTGTCGGCAACTGAAACAAATGGAACTATTGAGGTCAGCGTGCGAGATTTCGGACGAGGCGTTCCGGCGCACATGACCAGGACCATTTTCGATCGTTTCAGTCAAGTCTATGCCTCGGATGCATCACAAAAAGGTGGATCCGGTCTCGGTTTGGCGATATGCAAAGCACTGGTTCAATTGCACAAAGGAGAGATTGGAGTAGACAGCACTGAAGGCATCGGTAGCAGATTCTACTTTCGAATACCCCTGATGCCGGCTGACCGCACTCGCCGGTGAAAAGCAGACAGGATTTACGCATCTCACCGACCACAAAAATGATTTCGCTATACACTATATAAACAACCATCCAGGAAAAACTTACAAAAGAGATCACCTTCAGAATGCAGATAATCAGCAAAATTCAAACACTCGTGAGCTTGATCACTCTGTGCAGCATGTACAACGCTGCTGCCTTTGCTCAAGGTTCGGCAAGTGAACCCGGGGGATCAGGTTCGGTTCAAGGCTCGGCCCCGGACTCGGCAAATCAACCCGGAGTGTCGGGATCGTCCCCAGGGTCTGAAGGTATGCCGGATACTGACGCCATTTACCAGGCCGCCGTCGCCAAAAGTGCAAAGAAGGGAAAAACCAGCACCGGCTATATCAATAGTTTGATTGGTCTGGGCATGCATTACAACCGGGCCAACCGCTTTTCCGATGCCGCAAGAGTCTTGAGGCAAGCGCTTCAAATTATTGACGCAGGAGCCATGAAACCGGCACCAAATTCAGTGCGCAAACCTGAAAAGGTAATTGAAACTCACGAGTCGAACGGCACGGTAAGCGCGACTGTCGAACGGACGCCTTATCCTTATGAAGAGACGATGCAAGAGCTTTTGCCCCAATTGGCTTCAGCTGAATTGTCATCAAATCAACTCGACTTTGCTGAACAACATCTGAACCGATTGATAAAAATCAAAGGACCAAATGGAGTTGCAGACAAAGTCACTCTCATGTCGGCATACTCAACTTATGCGGAACTGATGCGACGCAAACACAGACCCAAAGATGCTGCAATGTATCAACGCAAAGCAGACGAAATCAATGCGTCTTTCAAACCACTTTAGTTGCTCAGGATCCTTCTATCGGCAACCAGACTTCGTTGCGACGAAGAAACGGCAGAGTCCACGGTGGATTGTAAAACGCGCGAACTGCTTTTCCCTGCGCCGTCAGATTCTTTTCTTTCAAATAGTCACGAAGTTTCTCTTCGTGATGAGAAATATTGTCTTCCCCAGCGAAACCAGAAAATGTGATCACAGCGTAACGCACTGGAGGCAACGTGATGAACTTTATGCTTTTATCAATCGGTGCAGGTAAAGTATCCAGCGTGAACTTAGACGGCATGTAGAAACGCATCGTCATCTTTCCTTCTGCGCTTGTCTCAGTTACGGGAACGGTCATGGCGATCTTTTCAGATGATGTGGTCTCCGTCACGGGCACAGTCATCGCAATTTTGTCTCGCGACACATTCTTGCCGAATATGTATCCTGCCAGAATCCTGAAAGCCTGATTGGCCGCCTTGTCCTTCGTTCCTTCAACAGTCACCTCAGCAGCAATGACCGACGGATATTGTCGAATTTCGATATTCTCCGACTTTTGTACTACTTCGTATTTGGGCTCTTCATATTTAGCCAAGGCTTCACGTCCGACTGTCAATCCCAGGGCACCTGCTCCCAACGCAATCAATATCAACAAATTTCTGGTGCGCATTAGAACTCCTTCGGCGCATCGGCTGGCAGCGCATTCGTCTTCGGGAAATTAACGCACCACGAAAACGGTAACGCTATTACTACATTATCAAAAACCATTTTATATGAATACCAGCGAAAACGTGAACAACGCGTGAACGCGCTTAAAATCTGCGTTTCAGAGGAAATGATTAAACTTCAAAATCAGAATTGCTTCGTTCACATCCAGTTCACTCTCAGATTGATATCGTCTCACTGGTCACAAGATGCCATGTCAACTTTGGAAAGAATCGCGAAAGTGTTTATGGAGAATCAATATGAATATCGTCGAAACCGCTGTAAAAAATGGAAACTTCAAGACCCTGGTTGCCGCTGTAACTGCTGCTGAGCTGGTCGATACGCTCTCAGGCGAAGGACCCTTCACTGTGTTTGCACCTTCAGATGAAGCCTTCGCGAAACTGCCGGAGGGAACTGTCGAGTCCCTGCTCAAAGACAAAGAAAAATTGTCTGCCATTCTCACCTATCACGTTGTCGCTGGTAAACATCTTGCAGCTGAAGTGAGCAAGAAAGGTTCAATAAAAACGGTTCAAGGCCAAGATCTGACAATCAAAAATGGTGATGGAGTTACCGTCGATAATGCAAAAGTCGTTTCGGCAGACATTGTCACCGATAATGGTGTCATACATGTGATTGACAGTGTAGTCCTTCCCAAGTAAACCAACAGCAGGCGAAGCCAAGAAGAGCTCCATCAGGGGCTCTTCTTGCCGTTTATAGAGTTGTGTGTCGCGCATAGCACCCAACTGAAAGCTACTTAACTCCACACGGATTTCACGCCCGGCTTTTAGAGTGAAAGTAGTCAAAGTTTGACGAGCCGTTTTCTCGTCAAAACAAAATTAAAACCAATCTGCAATTATTCAACCTAGGAGGAAACAATGCAAAAGATTGAGTTGGCAGCCGCACTGGTAGCCGTTCTGGGCATATCTTCGAACAGCGCAGTATTCGCGACGGGTACTGGTGACATGACAGTATCCGAGCAACAGGTTCAGATTGCACATGCAGGTGCGGAAAGCGCTTGCAAAGGCAAAGATGCCGCATGCAAGGGAAAAGACGCTTCATGCAAAGGCAAAGACGCTTCGTGCAAAGGCAAAGACGCTTCGTGCAAAGGCAAAGACAGTAATGTAAATGTATCTAAAGTCGGCGGTGCTGAGATGTACTCGAACAAAGATATCATCGACAATGCCGTCAATTCGCCAATTCACAAGACTCTGGTGACTGCAGTCAAAGCAGCAGATCTGGTCACAACGCTGAAGGGTCCCGGACCGTTCACACTTTTTGCTCCGACAGATGAAGCTTTCAAGGCGCTTCCAGCCGGAACCGTCGAAGGATTGCTAAAACCTGAAAGCAAGGCAACTCTTGTCGGCATACTTACGTACCATGTAGTGCCCGGTTCTGTTTCTGCTACTGAATTGATCAAACTGATAAAGGACGGAAATGGCACTGCGACAGTCAAGACCGTACAAGGCGAATCATTGAAAGCAAGCCTGAAAGGCAAGAAAGTTCAAATAACTGACAGCAAAGGCAATGTTGCAACTGTGACCCAGGCAGACGTAAAACAATCAAACGGCGTAATCCACGTCATTGATAAAGTGCTGATGCCATAAAAGCGCTCATGCATTGCATACGATTTGGTTGAGATAAGTTCGGGGGAGCCCTCAAGGGTCCTCCGAATGTATCTAGAATCCTTTAGAAAAACGCCAAATTTGGCGTAGTTTCGCTGCAAACATGCGAAACTACATGCTCGCGGCGCACAAATCAGTCTCACGGCTGCCTCTTGCGTCAGATACTGTCTATCAGAAGGAAATTATTGTCGTGCTCAAAGCTGGAATTGTTGGACTTCCAAACGTTGGTAAATCAACTCTGTTTAATGCCCTGACCGGCACCTATCAAGCTGAGAGTGCGAACTATCCATTCTGCACGATTGACCCTAACGTCGGCATCGTGAAAGTCGCCGATGCGCGCCTCGAGCAGCTCGCGACGATGGTCAAGCCGCAGCAAATCATTCCCGCGGCTTTCGAATTTGTTGACATCGCTGGACTTGTCAGAGGCGCCAGCAAAGGCGAGGGGCTTGGCAACCAATTCCTTGCACACATCAGAGAAGTGGACGCAATCGTTCACGTGGTTCGATGTTTCGAAGACGAAAATGTGGTGCACGTCGACGGTGCCGTTGATCCAATTCGCGATGTGGAGACGATTCACATCGAGTTAGCCATGGCAGACTCGGCGTCGATTGAGAAACGATTGGAACGCCTGGCCAAGCAGAAAAAACATGGCGATAAGCGTTCGGCACTCGAACATGATTTGCTCAGCAAGCTGCTTCCGTCCATCCAAAACGTAGAACCACCGCCAATCGATCAACTGACAGCTGAAGAGAAAGAAATATTGCCACAGATGCAATTATTGTCTACAAAACCGTTGATTTACGTCGCTAACGTTGCAGAATCCGATCTCGCAAATAGTGACGGCAATAAATACGTCGCAAAGTTGAAGGAGCACGCTGCCTCGGAAAATAGAAAAGTGGCAGTCATTTCGGCATCTATTGAAGCCGAACTTGCAACGCTCAGCCCTGAAGACCGAAAAGACTATCTAGATAGCCTCGGCGTCGGCGATTCTGGCGTCAATGCCTTGATCAAACTGGCATTCGACCAGTTGGGATTGAAAACATATTTCACCGCAGGCGAGAAGGAACTGCGTGCCTGGCCGTTCGAAGCCGGCATGACCGCACCACAATGCGCAGGCATTATCCACACTGATTTCGAACGCGGTTTCATTCGCGCCGAAGTGATTGGGTATGACGACTATGTCACAGCCGGTTCTGAAAAGGTAGCGAAAGAAAAGGGCACTATGAGGCTTGAAGGCAAAGAGTATTCAATGAACGATGGTGACATTGTGCATTTCCGGTTCAACGTTTGATAAAGTTGCAGACCCAACACGGCAGCACCGCATATAGTGCGCGGTTTGACTCACTCACATTGAATCCACTCACATTGAATACACTCATATCAACGCCAGGAATCTTGACTCCATATTGACTCCAGACACATTGACTCCACTCATATCGACTCCAGACATGTTGATTCCCTACTGACTCCAGACATGTTGATTCCCTACTGACTCCAGGCATTTTGACTCCATATTGACGCCACGCATATTGACTCCGTACCACCGTGATGAGGCTATACATGACAAGCACCGGGCAGACAAATACGATGGAAGATACCGCCAACATACTGACTGAACGGCATGGCAGAGTGGAGCTGATTACGCTCAACCGGGCTAAGTCGCGCAACAGCCTTTCTGAAAGTATGATCGATCACTTGTCTACAGAACTGGAACGCATAGCACAAACAAAAACCTTACGCGCTGTGGTTTTAGCATCGACAGGAACGGTCTTTTCAGCCGGGCATGATCTGAAGGAATTGGAGTCGCATAGACAAGATTCAGATGGCGGTCGCGAGTTCTATGCACGAATTTTCGCAAAATGCGGCGCTTTGATGCAGTCCATCAAGAATCTACCTCAGCCTGTGATTGCTTGCGTTCAGGGCGTGGCGACCGCGGCGGGGTGCCAGCTTGTCGCTACATGCGATCTAGCCGTAGCCGCGAGCACGAGCAGATTTGCTACGCCGGGAGTAGACATTGGACTGTTCTGCTCCACTCCGATGGTGGCACTGAGCCGTAATCTAACGCCCAAACACGCAATGGAACTGCTGTTGACCGGAGAATTGATATCCGCGGAGCATGCGTTTCGCATCGGGCTGGTAAATAAAGTGGTGGAGGCGGGCAAAGAACTCGAAACCAGCCTGGCGCTGGCTGAGAAAATTGCTCAGAAGTCGGGACGAGCCCTCCGAACCGGCAAGAAGGCTTTCTACGAACAGGCTCTTATGCCTCTCGACGAAGCATATGATTTCGCAGGCAAAATAATGGTCGAAAACCTGCTGGATTTGGACGCGAAAGAAGGAATTTGTGCTTTTCTGGAAAAACGGCAGCCAAACTGGCAAAATGATTAGGCAAAGGGGCCCGAACATATCCTTTCGTGACGTGCCAGTCGCGCCCCATGTCAAGCACAACTAGTCAAGATTAACGAGATCCATCAGGTGCCACTGCTCAATCACTCAAAGCGCGAAATCAACTGCAAGGTTGTCTATTACGGACCCGGTCTGTCCGGCAAGACGTCTAATTTACTGTGGATTCACAGTCAGATTGCGCCGGACAAGCGCAGCGAGATGGTCAGCATGGCGACACAGACTGACAGAACGCTGTTCTTCGACATGCTTCCGCTTGACCTGGGCGATGTAAATGGCTGGAAGTTGAGATTGTCGCTATACACAGTGCCTGGTCAAGTTGAATACAACGCGAGCCGCAAGCTTATTTTGAATGGCGCAGACGCAATCGTCTTCGTAGCCGATTCGGGAATTGAACGCGGCCCCGACAACATCGAATCCCTGAGGAATATGGAGAGCAATTTATCCTCGTTAAATCTGACGCTTGAAGACATTCCATTAATCTTGCAATTCAACAAGCGAGATCTTGCACATACGTTGTCGCTTGAACAATTGGAACGTGATTTGAACGAGCGCCAGGTTCCAACGTTCGAGTCAGTTGCTAACCAGGGCGTCGGAGTGTTTCAGACGCTGCGTGAGGCATCCAAACTTGTTCTGGCTAACATATCCAAGTTGGTTCCCTGAGGGCTGCCATTTCACTGACTCAGGACCGCTTCTTGGCGAAACCCGCAGTCAGTTGTCTTGAAATAATCAAGCGCTGAATCTGACTCGTGCCCTCGTAGATTTGGAAAATCTTGGCGTCGCGCATCAGCTTTTCGACTGGATACTCTCGTGAATATCCATATCCTCCAAAAACTTGCACCGCATCGACTGCTGTTTGCATTGCAGTATCAGCGGCAAAAGCTTTAGCGATTGCCGCCTCACGAGTGTTGCGCTTTCCAGCATCAATCAGCCAGGCGGCTTTCCACGCAAGCAACCGCGCCGCTTCCACATTTTTATCCATATCAGCGAGCATAAATCCGATTGCTTGATAGTTGGCAATTTGCTGGCCGAAGGCTTCGCGCTCGCACGCATAGGCAACTGCGTATTGCATAGCTGAGCGTGCTAAACCAACAGCGGCAGCCGCCACCAACGGGCGAGTATGATCGAACGCAGCCATCGAGATCTTGAATCCATCGCCCTCATTGCCGAGCCGATTTTTAGCACTTACTTTTACGTCAGTAAAAGTCACCGCTCTGGTGTCACTGGCGCGCTGCCCCATGTTGTTTTCTTTCTTGCCGACGACGATACCATCGCTATCTCGTCTTACGATAAATGCACTCATGCCTTTACTACCCTGGGTTGGGTCGGTAGCAGCCAGGACATAGTACCAATCTGCGACACCGGCGTTGGTAATCCACATCTTCTGACCGTTTAGCACATAGTCGTCTCCGACTTTCTTTGCCGTTGTTTTTATTCCTGCCACATCAGAGCCAGCTTGAGGCTCAGTCACGCAATAAGCTGCGAACTTAAATTCGTCAGCCATCGGCGCAAGAAATTCTTTCTTCTGCGCCTCATTACCTGCCACTATAAGTGGTGCCTCAGCGAGATTGTTTGCTTCCATGGCAGTACCTATGCCGGTGCATGCGGCACCAATTTCTTCCGCAATCAAACAACCTTCAAGCACGCCCAAACCTGCACCACCAAATTCAGCCGGTATGTGCGTGTTCATCAACCCCGATTGCCACGCCTTTTCACATATCGCCCGGGGAAATTCTCCGGTTTCGTCATGATGAGCACTCTTAGGTACGATCTCTTTCTCGGCAAACTCCTTTGCCAGGCGTCTGATCTGTTCTTGTTCGTCGGAAAGATTGAAATCCATGGGAAACTCCTGAGCGCTCACGAGTAATGCAGAATTTTCACGGTACCGTGTTGCATCTGATGAAGTATCGTACTTGCGAATGATGCGTCGCTGTATTGTGGAAAAAGTGCCGAAAATCTGCTTGAAACGCTAATCATTTAGGATGAGGGAGCGCCTGATTAAAATTGATATATTTGCGCTGGAGATCCACTATTTGGCGACATCTATGCAATATCAAACACCAGAATCACATACCGCGAATGCAACTCCAAATGGAGATGGAACTCCAAATGAAACTGCAAACACAAACGCGAATACAAGCCCTGGCTTAAATCTACTAGCTCCATGTCCAATAACCCAGGTGCTGGAGATTATTGCGGCAAAATGGACAGTTGAAATTTTGAGGGAAGTTGCAGTAACTCCGACGCGCACACGCAAGTTTTTGCGTGTCATCCCGGGGTTGAGCATGAAAAGCTTGCAAGTACGGCTCAAAGAGCTTGAAAAATACGGACTGATCGAGCGGAAGGAATACGATGTTTTACCTCGGCACGTGGATCATCTGATTACAGAGCGCGGCGAGAAGGTCCTAGACATCTATATGCAGATCAAGTCACTGGCAGATGAGATGTTTCACGTCAATTGCATCTGCCCTATGGATCGCACAAGAACAACGAACGGTTGCAACAGCGACACGAACGGTTGCAACAGCGACACGAACGGTTGTACCAGCGACACGAACGGTTGTACCAGCGACACAAACGGTTGTACCAGCGACACAAACGGTTGTACCAGCGACACAAACGCTTGCACCAGCGACACAAACGCTTGCACCAGCGACACAAACGGCACCCCTGAAAGCACAACCGAATCACACGGATGCAGCGCAAACACCTGCCCGCATCGTCCGCAAGGACGAGATTAACTGAGCTAAAATTCTCTTCAAACAGCGTGCGGAACTTTTTCGCGTTCGAAGAGGAAATTTAGAACGTCTTGCACAGTATATGAATCTCTGCTTTCGCCAACTATCTTGGCGATCTCACCAAGATAGTCACCGGCTGTCACGAGCGGTGGTTCAACGTATCCGTCGTGCTGAACCTGAGGAAGGCCAACCGTCGACATGAGCGCATTACACAAGCACTTCTTGCCACAAGTATCTTCAACAGCTCCACCTTTCCGCACATAGGTACCGACAGGCTCACCCGAACACCTGAACGCGACCGAGCCGTCCTCTTTCTTATAGGCTTCTCGCAAGTAGCCCAGATCGCAAACCCGCTCTCTGCTCAAATAGATTTGCTCGTCCGAAAAAGATGACTCCACAGGCACGACCTTGAACGGATAACGTGACGCCGAAGCCAACGGATCTGTAAACACGCTTGGATCGCCTTCCTTAACCAGTTTAATCACCGTCTTTTTGATTTCGGCTGTAATACCCGACTCGTCGCAAAACGCAAATAAACTACCTACTTGCACGCCCTGGGCTCCCGCATCAAGCGCTTTTTGAAGCCCCTCACTTGTGCCATATCCGCCTGCAAGCCAGAATGGCAATCCTAACTTTCGAAAGCTCTCAGGATCTATTTCGTCTTTTGGACCGTAAATCGGCTCGCCCTTTTCGTCCAGTTTGATACCACCACGCGGTGGTGCGTTATGCCCTCCGGCGCAATGATGTTCGACGACGAAGCCATCCACCTTACCGCTCGACTTTTTCGACAAAGACTGCGCCAATACTGACGAAGAGACGATTGCCAAAAACTTAGGTCGCTTCAAACTCGCCTGTTCGATGGGGAAATGAGCAGGATCAAACTCAAGAACATAGCTTTCATCCGTGCTGGATCCTTGCACATCGATCTTCAAACTCACCGGTTTCTTTTCACTCAAGCAATCAAGAATGCCCGGAATTGCTTTGGGAATGCCTGCTCCCATCAAAACATAATCAACACCCGCCAGCATTGCACCAAACAATGACGGCAGAGTGGGAAGCTCAATCTTGGTTAGATAGTTGATTCCCACAACACCACCATGTCCTTCCTTAGCCAGAAAAACTTCTACAAAATTGGCGAGTATCGTCAGCTCGACAAGACTCCTCGATGACTTCATGGAGTGCATCGGAACCGGCTTATAAGAAGCACTTTTTTCCTTGCCGCCTTCGATAAAATAATCTCTTAGCACACGCTCTGATATGTCATTTATCGGAAAAGCAGATATTGCTCTCCGCATTGATCCATCAGGGTCGCCGTCTTGCAACCGCCTTGCCAGCACGGTATCCAGCATTGTCCCTGAGACAACACCGAGTTGCCCACTTTTAGAAACCGCTCGCGCCAGCCTGTAGTTTGATACAGCGACACCCATTCCGCCTTGAATAAGTGTGGGATAAGTAATCATTCAGCCCCCTTGAATCTGCTCTCCTCTTAAAAGAGGTTGGGATGCTTCTATCCCACTCGTTTTCAACGATTGCCCGAAATGCTAACAAATGAGAGATGCTCGCACCATGGTTACAAATAAGTATCCACCTGCACGATTACCCTCTTAGCAAACACTCGCGAGGCTTGACGCTTTGTATCGAAGAAGTTAACAGCACCGCAGCCCAAAAGTCTGATGTTGACTGGATCCGCGCGGGGTAGTTACCTGAAAGAATCCACACGCGGAATGATTTTTCTTTTCTTTATGCCGCGAGAAACTTATCGCTTAATCAAGCGATACATTTACTTTCGTAATCAGGAGTCGATCATGTTGAACAAGAAAATGCCGGTTGCTGAGCCCTACAAAATCAAGATGGTTGAGCCCTTGATGATGAGTACAAGGGAGTATCGCTCACAAGCCATTAAGAATGCGCACTACAATACATTTCTTCTGCAATCTCGCGATGTATACATCGATCTTCTCACTGACAGCGGCACC
Source organism: Candidatus Melainabacteria bacterium (assembly GCA_003963305.1). NCBI lineage: Bacteria > Bacillati > Candidatus Melainabacteria > Candidatus Melainabacteria bacterium. The sequence goes on from RXJR01000031.1 coordinate 82,131, forward strand.
GCTGCGATGAGCGAATATCAATGGGCTGGAATGATGCTCGGCGACGAAGCATATGCTGGATCAAAGAACTTCTATGTACTCGAATCAGCAGTGCAAAAATATTATGGATATGAATTTGTATTGCCCACTCACCAGGGTCGTGGTGCCGAGCACATCATTTCAAAACTTCTGATCAAACCAGGAGATTACGTTCCTGGCAACATGTACTTTACGACAACGCGCGCACACCAGGAACTGGCTGGTGGCACTTTCGTAGACGTCATCATTGATGAAGCCCATGATCCAAAATCAGTGCATCCGTTCAAAGGAAACGTCGATCTGGACAAACTGAAAAACTTAGTCAGCCTCGTTGGACGCGAACGCATCCCTTATCTGAATTTTCAAGCCTGTGTCAACATGGCAGGAGGGCAGCCATTCTCGCTGGCAAATTTCAAGATCGTATCTGAATATTGTCACTCACAGGGAATAAAAGTTGTCCTCGATGCAACGAGATGTTTGGAAAACGCCTGGTTTATCAAAAAGAAGGAACCGGGTTACAGCGATAAATCAATTGCCCAAATCCTGATGGAAATTTGCAGTCTGACCGACGCCTGCACAATGTCAGGCAAAAAGGATTTGCTCGTAAACATAGGCGGGTTCCTGGGGCTGCGTGACGCAAAGCTGTATGAAAAGGCATCTGAGCTTGGAACACTGTTCGAGGGTCTGCATACCTATGGTGGCATGGCAGGACGCGACATGGAAGCCATGGCGCGTGGTATTGAAGAAGCTGTAAAAGAAGACCACCTCGACCAGCGCATCGGACAAGTTCATTACCTGGGTGAAAAAATTCAGGAATATGGTGTGCCGATTGTTCTTCCCATAGGTGGACACGCTGTCTACATAGATGCTGCGGCAATGCTTCCGCACTTGAGCCAAGATCAATTCCCTGCGCAGAGCCTCGCAGCAGCACTATATTTGGAGACTGGCGTGCGCGCAATGGAAAGAGGGGTTGTGTCAGCCGGCCGTGACAAAGTCTCGGGACAGCACAATTATCCGAAATTAGAACTTGTGCGATTGACTGTACCCAGACGCGTCTATACCAACTCACACATGGACGTAGTGGCATATGGCGTCGGCTTATGTCAGGAACAGTGCAACCAAATCAAAGGATTGGAAATGACCTACGAACCGGAGAATATGAGGTTCTTCCAGGCGCGCTTCGCATTACCGTCAAGCGCACAAAAAACGACAGCACCATTAACGGTGACGGGTGCGACGAATGGTGCGACAAGCGCAGCGGCAAATGCAGCGGCAAGCGCAGCGACGACTGTAGCGACAAATCCTGCGACCAGTGCGATGACTGCTTCCCGTCCTTAACAGATAGAGCAACTCTCGGTTAGCCGCGGAACGGAACTATGTTTCGTTCCGCCCTTACTCCGTGCTGCCTCATCTAAAAATCTACCCCTTACAACTCGAATGTAATTAATTCCATGCCTAGAGACTCCCATGGAACGACTTGTCAACAGCATCTCTTTAATTACATCGGAGTAAGAGGGCGGATCTATAATATCCGCTGAACGATAGTACTGGGAATGCTTTCGGGCAAAAACTCACTTACTCCCTAATTTTTCACAAGCTCGCGTCTATCTGACATGCAAGAACTACACGAAAACGAGCAGTATTTTTTCACGGATCAAACGCTCAAGCAATTTTCTTCATTGCTAGCGACGTTTGAAAATCCATGCATCCTTTGCGCTCCAACTCTGGCGCAGACTCTTCAATCGCATCAAGAAACCATTGGACAGAAAAGGAAAATTTCCGCGCTGGATATCGACACCCGATTTGAAAAATTGCTGCCTGGATTCCGATTTTGGAACATCTACAAACCAACGAATATTGAAGAAAAGTACGACGTCATCTTTTGCGATCCGCCTTTTTTCAACTGTTCTTTATCCCAGCTTTTCAGTGCTATCCGCTTGCTATCGCATTTCGATTATTCGCAACCAATCATGATCTGCTATCTCAAGCGCAGAGAACAAGCTCTTTTAGGAACGTTCGCAAAATTTTCTATCAAGCCAACCGGCATCTTCGCTTCGTACAATACCGTACAGCACTGCGAAAAGAATGAAATACAGCTTTACTCAAATATCGACTTCTAGCAAACTTCCTTCAGAATTTATGCTCAAGGATTTAGAGTCAAGGATTTAGGGTCCGAGATGAATGTCACTTCGACTCTTTAAGAGACAGCGTGATCATCGAGCGGTAGTCTCGCGAATTGCTCGGTGTGATTCGCACCGAAAATGTCTTCGGACCTTTCGCCGCCGCCACCAAATTCGATTCAGACGCATTGCGAATATCCCAACCATATTTCTTTAAGGCATCTTTATACCAGTCGACAACTTGCGATTCCGGCTCCATGACACCATATGTGATGCCGACACGCTCGCCTGTTTTGTCGTTGGGATATCTGAAACCACTCAAAAAAATCTTCTTACCGGAGTACGGTGGAACAGAGGGCAAATCAATGTCTTGAGTGAGACGATCAGCCTTGAATTCACTGTCAGCTGCAGGAGGACGATCTCGATGCGGATACTTGGGTAATCTACTTAGGGCTGGGCTCTGCTGCTGAGCGCAACCCGGAGTTACTGTTAGTGGAATTAGTACCACCAACAGTGCCACTGCAATTCGTGCCATCGTTAGCAGCAACAACATCGAACTCGGCAGACGATTCTTACAATCGCTCTTCTTTCTCAGCATGGTGCGTGCCACGGTTTTCCTTCATCAGTTGCACAATTCATGAATCGCAGCACTCCCTGCAGGCAGTTAAATCCAGACGATCTGGTCCAGATCTCTTTGTCCTGGACGGTTGATGCGCCGGGAGCATCCCAGGGACTGGGGAAGCCTTGCTCATTGAACAAGTTGACGAAGACTCTATTTGGATCGCGCAGTCCAGTATCCGCAACCGTTGTTGTGCCGTCGGGCAGAACTTTTGATGGCTTAATCCACGATGGCAGGCTAGCACTGTCGGTGAACTGAAGGGCGCCTTTGCTATCCATCCAGACGTACCGAACGGATCCCATCGGAAGGGGGTTTGCCATGAGTGCATCAATATCCGCCTGGGTTGACTGCGGACGAATTTGCCTGACTTTGGTGACGAACTGATTGTAGATCGCACCACCGGCGTTTGAAGTCGGAGCATATTGACGAAAAGCTTTCATTAGATCGCCCAGCGTCGCTGGCTTTCCGAATTGAATTGGATCAGCGGCAGTTATTCCGTCTAACGGGTAGACTTTCAGCCCGGTGCATTTGTTGACACCGGTCACGACAGCTGGTCCTCCAGATGGTCGCGGGTTTATGACCTGCGCTTTCTCTTTCTCGATCGTCATAAGCCCCAGTAGCTTACTGCCGCTACCACTGTCGGGCAGGCTCGATCCGTAAACAGATGCCATCGACGACAAATTATTCATACAGGTGCTGTTGGCACTGGGTCCCGGAGCCGAGTTGAAGTTATCGCAAGCAGCAGCCGTTTCCGTTGCACTGATTCCATCAGCGTATGTTTGTTTTGGAGATGGACCGTCGAGCGCATCCGCCAGATTTGAAGGCACTGGAGTGTCAGGCAGACCTTGCGCCTGCTGCTGTTGTTTCCACTTCTGAATGGCGGTAATAGCCCCCAAACTCGAAGCGATGGCGCCGTTCTGAGTAACGAACACTTGCTGGTTCATCAGTACGTCTGAGAAGATATCTCGTCCTGAACCTGCGTAAGCGTTGTCTTCCAGTCCAACCGCATCGCCGTCAGTGGTGACTGTGCCCTCGGTCTTGCCGGTCGGCGTGGAGCCATTTCCATTCGCAATAACGAGATAACCGCACGGAATCGAAGCCGTATACTCACCCTGATCATTGATAGATGAAGTTTGAGCGCAGGCTACTGATTGCGCCGTAGCCCCCGACTTTGCTTCAAGCGTATTGCCACCAGTCTTGAAGGCATTGGGCGGAACGCGGCTGCCTACACCACTCGGCAGAGGCGAAGTTGCCTGATTCAGAAAATCACTATAAGACACAAGGTGAGGTTTCTCTCCAGGTCTCAATGCAACACCCATTAACTGAAGATTAGCGCCATCGGTGATCGATGGAATTCCTAACAGCGAATAGCCCTTTAAATATGTCTTGGAGTTCTTCTTAACGGTGGCATTTCCCAGAAATCCCGGCGCGAGGCCTAACGAAAATTCCAGAGGAATAGATGCCGATGCGACCTGCAAATTGGTTGCAGTCTCTCGAGTCATATAAGCAACGTTCTTCTCTGCCGCAGCGGCATCCACAGAACGTCCTGAATTAAGCATTCGCATACTCTGCATGCCAGCCAACTTAGTGAAACTCTGATCCATTGCCGAATCGACCATGAGCTTCTTGGACAGCAAAGTGCCGATTCCATCGTCTGGGTTTGTCAGAACGTTCAGAAGGCTTTTCGCATTGGCTATGCCGTCAGGCGAAGGCTTACCAGGTAAGTTGTCTGACGCCGCATTCATCGCCACCAGCATCGCCTGCCCAACCAACCGGTTGTAGACGATCAGGCTTACCTCGCCGGTCGTCGGGTCGCGCAACTCACTGAAATTCTGTCGAGCAATGTCCAGTGCTTGGCCGGACAGGTCATACGGTCCGGATGCCCCGAAAAGATTAACTGTTGGCGTTCTCAGGCTTTGCTTCGCAACGTTCAGCACGCCGGAGTCGACGGCATTCTGCAGTTCGCGCTGACCGCCGAGGATTTTAATCAGGAAGAAAATTCCCAGACCTAGAACTACCAGAACTATCGTAACCACCGCCACCAAACCCAAGGTGGCTCCGCGCCTGCGCTTCTTCGGATGCATTAGAAATCCTCGCGAATAGACTCGATAAAGAAGAATGCCGGGATTCCGCTGCACATGGTTTTAACTGCGACCGAATCAAATCTACGTTAAACGACTTGACTGATGAGCCAAAAACATTATACCAAGCTAATAATTCTTTAAATGTCCCCCATTAGGGTGTTGTCGCAGACCGAATCACAACCTGGGAGGGCTTCAGGCGTGTCGTCGCAATGAACAAGTGGCTACAGCAGGGAGGACAAACGGCTACAAAGCGAATCGACTATCTAGCAACAGTTGTATCTATCTAGCAACAGTTGTATCTAGCAACAGTTTTAATAGCAGTAGTACTGATTGCCACCATTTTGCATAGCAAGATCGGCTCCGACATCTGCTTCAGCAAGCAGAGTCTCGATGTCCGTAACTTGATCTGATGACACGGCTATGCCGATGCTGACCGACAGCGGAATATCGTGCCATTCATGTTTCACTTTTGTTGCGGAACATGCCGCGCGCAATGTTTCCGCTAGTTCCTGTGACGAATCAACAGTGATTTCCGGACATAGAATAAAAAATCGTTCCTCGGCGAATCGTCCTACCAAATCCACAGGGCGAACCGAATTTATAAGACTGAGCGACACCGCTTGAAGGACCCTATCCTTCTCCTTCTGACCCCAGGTTGATGGAACGGCTTGTAGTATGTCGATGGCGACCACAAAAACGGCGGCTTGACGCTGAAAGTACTGTGAACGAATCAGCTCCTGCTGAATCCTGCTCACCATATATTTGAAGCTATAGGTCTGAGTCTGAGCATCGAAGACGCCTGTCGAATCCAATGAATCTGAACTCTGAACGGATGAATGACCGGAATTACCTGACTCAGGAGCCGGTATCGTCGGAGATGTCGTGTTCGTGTTCGGTGTTGCCGGCATTACCGGTGTCGCCTGCGTTGCGGGACGTGTTGGGTTCGTCGCCGTTATTGGAATCGGTATTGGTGCCAGGGATGCGTGCGTTCGTGTCGACGGTTCCGGTTGGTGGAATGCCGGGCCTTGCTCGTAGCTTCGGGACGGCGAAGGAAACGGTGCTTGCGCCGCATACGGTTCTTGCGGCTCTTGATACGTTGCTAGCGGCGGTTGGTGCGGTTGCGAAGCTGGATATGGTGCCTGCGCAGGTTGATACGGTGCCTGCGCTGATTGATACGGTGCTTGCGCTGGTTGATACGGTGCCTGCGCTGGTTGATACGGTGTTTGCGCTGGTTGGTGCGGTGCCTGCGCTGGTTGATACGGTGCTTGCGCTGGTTGGTGCGGTGCTTGCGCTGGTTGGTGCGGTGCCTGCCCTGGTTGATACGGTGTTTGCGCTGGTTGGTGCGATGCCTGCGCTGGTTGATACGGTGCTTGCGCCTGATATGGAGCTTGCGCCGGTTGGTTCGTCACCGGTGCTGGTTTATAAGGTCCCTGAGCAGCGGTGTACTCAGGCGCCAACTCATACGGTGAAGAAACAGGCTGCGCAGGAAGATTGAAGTGGGACCTATTGGCGTTGTTAGGGATGATCGGAAAAGATTGAGAAGATGATGTGGATGGTTTCTTGCTCGGCTCATCCAGAGTGCGCGCAGTGAAAACGCCAGAATTCCATTCTCGAACTTGACCACCAGCGGCAGGCAAGCCAGTCTGCGTTGATCTGACACGATCTAGTTTTCTACTGAACGCGCCGTCTGCCTTTTTAAATCCGTCAGCCCATGGCTTTTCTTCCGCCAACTGAGACTCCAAATGCGTCAATAAGTCGCGTCGACTATATATTATGCCCGGACATTAAAAATATAAATCGGCGCTGTTTCATTTGTCTTTCTTTCGACCGCAGCGCAATTGGCTGCCTGTAGTACTTATAACGCATAAAATCCAGATTGGCGCATAGGTTATCCAACTCTGGGTTCAGCTAATTTTCTTCTTGTCAGTCTTGCCGGCGAGCGTTTTCGGCAAGCTCTTATGCGAGTCTAAAAACTCCCACCTCATAGGGCGCTGGTAGCGCGACAAGTGTTGTCTGCAAAACTCCTTAAAACGGCGCTCCAAAACACGCTGCGTCTCAAGCCTTTCCATCGAATTCGTCGAATTCAGCTTTTCACCAATCTTATCGTCGACAAGAACGACGGAGGCTTTGACCAGTTGTCCCAGCCGTCTATTGTGAACCGCAGTCACCGCCACATCTTTAACTTCGGGATTATTTCGGAGAGCTTCCTCCACCACGCCAACTCTAACAACAACGCCGCCCACAATTACAACGTCATTTTTACGCCCAACGACGAACAAATGTCCGTCCTCAAACCGTCCAATATCACCGGTGTAATAGAACCCATTGCGCAAAACCTTGCGGCTCTCCTCCTCGTTATCAAGGTAGCCATCCATCAACATCGAGCCGGCGATTCGCACCTCGCCAAGCTTACCTTCCGGCAGCACCTCGTCCTGTTCGTTGACGATGTCGATCTTGATGGCACCAACTGGAGTTCCCACGGACAGCGGTGGACCATTATCCCGATTGAATGCCACAAGTTTGCATTCAGTAGAACCATAGCCGTTGTTCAACCTTTTACCAAAAGTCTCTTCGAACTTATCCGCCAATGATACCGTGAGCGGTGCACCGCCACAAAGTAACAATCTGGCATTTTCCAACTTAATGAATCCATGCGGCGCGGAAAGCAAGGCACCGTAGTACTGAGGCAGAGCAGCAATCCACTCGGGCTTGTGACGATGAACAGCTTTGACAAATCCAACAGGTTCGAGTTCAGTCAGAACGGTCTTAGCGCCAAGCACCTGTGCAATCAAAAAAACTGTCAGTCCGAAAACATGACTGATCGGAAGCGGCGTCAGAGCGGTAATTTCCCCTTGCTCGTGCGCAGCTTCAGCAAGATCAATTATGTTGTCGATCAGCGAACGGAGAGTATGCACAGAGGTTTTGGGAGCCCCCGTAGTTCCTGAAGTAAGAATCGTGAATGCAGGTCTGTCAATATCAATAGAACTGAAATCCAATCGCGAATCAAAAGCCTTATCCTTCCGGTCAATCAGTACAGACACATCCACTACTTGAATCCCGGCGTCGGCAAAGAGCTTAGTTTCGAATGAATAATCCGTGTAGAGTTTTTTAGATGTGAGCAACACACTTGCATTCAACTTTTTTGCTATTGCCAGCACATCCGCGCGGTCGGCTCGATAGTCAACTAGAACTGCCATGGCATTCATCGACCAGCACGCCAAAATCGTTGAAGTATACTCAGGACTGTTCTCACTGTAGAACAGGACTTTATCGCCCGCACGCACGCCTCGTGCCGTCAATTCTTCGACACCGTGCAAGACAAGATTCTCGATATGCGCGTGCGTTACAGCCCGCTCAGTTTCGCCAGCCGTGACAACAACAATGGCTTTGTCCTGGCGAGGTTCCGGTAAATGGTTAGCGGGCGAAAACAACCTCCGAATAACTTCTGCATGCGAGAGTCTGCCATCCGACTCCGCCAAAAAACTGGAGAAATCTTGGCTCTGTGAAGGGATCGTATCCGGGTTTGATTGCGCTAATGGCTCAGTCATCATAAAGCTCGCTGGTTTTAAAAGTCGTACCCTGTTCATGCACCGTACAGCTGAGGTGGACGGGTCTCGCGCTCCGTTAGTTCCAAAACATGAGTATCCACATACTGCCTTTTCGGCTCGAGAGGTTCACAAACTCAAAATAATTATTGACCGAATGGTTCCAAACTGATATTCTGAGATTATAGACCAATCGGTTCCCAATAAAAACGAATGCGAGGAGAGTCGACAATGACACATGTCGAAAGTCCGCTAGATCATCATGCGGAGATGCTACCGCAGACAAACAAAGCGCTGCTCAATGCGGAAGGAAGTCTTGACTATGATGCACTCAAGGAATTGGTGATCAGTCTTGGTGCGGATGACGCAGGATTTGTCGACATTGACAGACAGTCCATGGTTCAACAGAAGCTGGAATTAGCAAATGTATTTCCTGAGGCTAAGTCCTTTATCAGCATAGTTGTCCGCATGAACCGAGAACCGATAAGAAGTCCAGCAAGATCAGTCGCGAATCTCGAATTCCACAATCAAGGCGAAGAGGTAAACGCGATCGCCAGACAAATAGTCGCGAAGCTGGAAAAAATCAGCGTCAGAGCTCTAAACCCTTCTATGGGATTTCCAATGGAGATGCAAAAATTTCCTGGAAAAGTGTGGGTGATATCACATAAACCCATAGCAGAAGCTGCGGGTCTCGGGAAAATGGGAATCAACAGAAACGTTATACATCCACGATTCGGCAACTTCATATTGCTGGGCACTATTGTCACTGACACTCCCATCAGCCGGTATGACAAGCCCATTGATTACAATCCATGCATTGACTGTAAGCTTTGCGTCGCAGTCTGTCCTGTAGGAGCGATAGCACCAACCGGAGAATTCGACTTTTCTGCGTGCTATACCCACAACTATCGCGAGTTCATGGGTGGCTTCAACGATTGGGTAGGAACAGTCGCCGACAGTCGTGGACGCAAAGACTATGAGTCTAAAGTAACTGCCGCAGAGTCAGTTTCAATGTGGCAGAGCCTGTCGTTCGGACCGAATTACAAAGCAGCGTACTGTATGTCGGTGTGCCCAGCTGGTGATGATGTTATCGGGCAGTTTCTAAACAGCCGAAAAGAGTTTCTTGGAGATGTAGTTAAACCACTGCAGAAAAAGGAAGAACCCATCTATGTGGTTCGTGATACCGATGCAGAAGAACACGTGAAGAAACGCTTTCCACACAAAACAGTTCGATTTGTCAACAACAGTCTGGTACCAAATTCGATTGAAACCTTCATCAGCGGCTTAAGATCGGTTTTTCAGAGAAAACGTGCCGGCGACATTGATATCAATTTGCATTTCACTTTCACTGGAAAGGAACCTGCCTGCGCTGGAATCAGGATTAACAAAGGGAAACTAACGGTAACTAAGATCCACGAAGGAACTGCTGATTTGAAAGTAACAGCTGATTCTAGTTTCTGGATTGACTTTTTGAATCATCGTCGTACCATCCCGATCGGCTTGCTCACAGGAAAGATTCGCATGACAGGTAATCCCATACATCTATTGAAGTTTCAAAAGTGTTTCCCCGTCTAAACTTTTTGATTGTTGACCAGGTGGTCCCCAACGCGTTATCCTCGAAGTCTGGTAAAGGAAGAGAATATGGCCAGACCTAGAGAATTTGATATGCACGAGGCGATGGAAGCTGCCATTTCCACATTCTGGGAGCGCGGCTACGAAGCCACCTCTATGGACGACCTTCTCAATGCCATGGGATTAACAAAAGGCAGTCTTTACAAGGCTTTTGGAGACAAGCACAATCTGTTTCTTCTGTCGCTCGAAGATTATCTTGATAGCCTTTTCGAAAAAATGAAAATTGCAGTGGAGTCTGATCGCAATCCAGAACGGGCGCTGATCTCCTTACTGGGCTTAATGGAAATTCTCTGTTGCAAACAAGACACACCTAAAGGTTGCTTCGCAGTTAACACCGTGGTAGAGCTTAGCCAGCGTGATGCAAAAGCAAGCGAAGTACTCAAGAAACATTTGATTAGAGTGGAAAAGCTTTTGTCCAAGCTGATCTCAAATGGTCAGTTAAGTGGTGTATTCAGATCAGACCTGTCCTCGGAACATCTGGCGGAAGCGCTTTTTGTTTACATCTTCGGTATGCTCGCTCAGTCGAGAGGAATTGTAAACCAGGCGAGAACAAAGCGACTATGTGCTTTCGCTCTAACCATGCTTAAATCGCATTGAACTCTCGAAAAGCCTGATCAAAAACTGTTGGCTGCTCCGTCCGCAATCCGAAAAGAAATATCCTGAATTGAAAACAGGGAATAGTTTAAGCATCAAAAAATGCTACAAATAACTAAACGGGAACCGAACGGCCGAGTTTGGAGTCTTCTGAAGCACCTTCTCATTCGCGGAACACAAAATGACTGACCTAGTTGTGCCAGAGCCCACCAAACAAACTCCAGAGAGTCGTTTCTTCAAACGCTACGAAGACGACGTAGACGAATTCGGTTTCCATCCGGCGAAATATAGAAACGTAGAGCGTTTTACGCACTTCCTTTACAAAAGCTGGTTCCAGGTGCAAGTTGCAGGGCTCGAAAACATCCCCGCAAAAGGCAACGCGGTGCTCTTCGGAAACCATTCCGGCGGACTTCCGCTAGACGGCTTTCTCCTTTATGACGGCATCATCAATTACCATCCTGAGCCACGCCGATTGCGTTTTCTGGTCTCTAAATTTCTGTTGAAGAATCCCGCCGTCGGCGATATTTTGCGCTCATTTGGATGTACTCCTGCTGACTATGAAGTCTCAACCAAGCTGTTGAAGAAGGAAGAACTTGTATTCTTTTATCCTGAAGCTGAAAAAGGGACCGGCAAACTGTACAAAAACAGGTACAAGTTAGAAGAATTCCACTCGGGTTTCGTTCGAGCCGCCATCGCTACGAGCTCGCCCTTAATTCCTGTAGTCACTATAGGCGGTGACGAAATATATCCAATTCTCGTTAACTGCAAACCGGTAGCAAAGTTGCTGAAGTGGCCATACTATCCCGTAACGCCGTTCTTTCCGTGGCTGCCGTTTCCTTTTGGATCAATTCCGCTGCCGGTAAAAATTATGGTGACCGTCTGGCCGTCATTTAAGCTCAAATACGCCCCCGAAGAATCGGAAAACGCGAACTTGATGACAGCCATCACCAACGATATCCGCAATGATCTTCAAAGCAAAGTGACTGACTTGCTCGACATGAGGGTTTCTCCATTCGCGAAATGGGACATAAACGAAGTAAACGCCTACATGAAGCAGGCGAAGACTTACTGGCCGCGAAGCGAAAAGCACTTTCAGCAACTATAAATCGCTGAGCTCTAGACGTTTACCATGCCACCATCGACGGCAATGATTTGACCGGTAACATACGACGCAGTAGGAGACGCTAGCCAGAGAACAAGGCTTGCAACTTCATCACACGTACCAACCCTTCCGGTCGGCACCATCTGTATAACCATTTGCTCTGTGCCTGGCTGACTATCAGCGTATCTTGTCCACATCTCTGTTTGAATCGGTCCCGGTGCCACAGCATTGATGCGAATTTTGTTGGCCGCGAATTCAGAGGCAAGAGACTTTGTCAAACCGTTAACGGCGTGCTTGCTGGCGACATAGCTGGAGGCAAGCGGAAATCCCATCTGACCAGCGACAGAAGACATATTGATGATTGCACCCTCGGATTTCTGGCTGAGCATCTGACGAATTTCACCCTGTAAACAGAGCCACATGCCGCGCACATTAATATCGAATATTTGATCGAATTTATCGACCTTTTGCTCGAGGAATGGAGTCATTGCTTCTTCGACACCGGCATTATTTACCGCAATATCAATGCGTCCAAACTTTTGAACAACAGCGTTAATAGATTTCTCTACGTCCGTCGCTTCCTTCACATCTGATTTTATGAAGATTGCAGTGCCACCCTGATCTTTTATTTTCGCCGCGACTCGTTCACCTTCTTCCGTCCTTCTTCCGGTAAAGGCGACGCTGGCACCATGCTTGGCAAACTGCACGGCAATCTCTTCTCCGATGCCTGATGTCGCCCCAGTAACAAAAACAACTTTGCCTTCAAACTCGTGCATACTGTCTCCTTATGTTACCTGATTACAAATTCCAAACTACCTGAGCAGCTCCACACCTCAGATCTGCACTCACATGCATGAAGTGCCAGGAATTATAGTCCAGAACCACTCTAATAACCAACCAGCCTATCTATCTAGCAATAGCTGAGGAGTAGTTCCACGCTTGAGGTTGAACCAACCATGTTGAGGAATTCACCATTTAGCAACGATTTTATGTGGGGCGCAGATACTGATTACAGGTTCCACATTTACTAAAACAACAATGAAAGATATTTCGCAAGAAAAAATGACAGCCTCGCGGCTGCCGGTTTCGCGCTTTGCGCATTCGTTTTTGCTAGCACTTCTGATTGCCCTTTTCTATGGAATCTCCGCTCACGGGGGGGCACTTGACTCCCCCACTTTGGGCGAGACCAAGAATGCTGCAACTCAAAGCGCAACAACACAAAATACAGCAAACCCGAGCCCGGCTACTCTGGTTGCTAGCGACGAATCTAAGGTCACCTCTTCAAAGACAGCTCAAGCTCCATTAACACCCCAACCTAACAGTATCGAAAGTCCGAAGCCGCAACGAAAGGATTCCCCTGACAGTCAATACACCGTGTACACGTACATCGTGGGGGGCCCGGGGCATTACTCAACACGCATTACCATTTTGGAAAAGCTCACGGAACAGAGCTTTCAGACAGTACCTTTCCCGGGTGGAATTTCCGAGGTGCAATGGTTGCCGAAATCAGCAAGCGTCGTGTACATGGCGCGTGCTCGTGCCGACTCACCAGTGCACTTGTATCTCGCCGACGCAAAGAGTCATCTAACTCGCGACTTAACGCCCTTCGCTGGTACCACCGTTCAACGTTACACGGTATCAACCACATCGCCCTCAGTTATTGCATATCTGGACTTAGAAAAAAGGGGGACATATCAACCAGTTCTGATTGACACCGCCAATGGTGCAACAGAACCTCTAAGCACTTCTAAATTACTCAACCAGGCGCTCGCCCGCATGAAACAGGTTACTACGGTGGAGTCAGCGCCGGAGCGGCAACAAAGGAATGTGGCGAGTTTCTCAGGAACCTCAGATCGAAGGGGTACACAAAAATTTTCTTCATACGGGTACTTTAATCCGGCACAAGATGGAATCCCTAGATTTACCGTTAGTGGTCAGGACAAATATAAAGACCGCTTGAAGGGACAGGCTGAGCAAAGAATTCTATTCCTGACTCCAACAGACAGACCCGGCGAACATCTTAAATCATTTACTGAAGAGGAGAAGAAAATCGTTGTTAGAACTTGGCAATGGGTTTGCGACACAGTGCCGGGATTAGCGCTTAGAGCGAGCCGTAATGACAGACTATGCCTAGCAAGAATTGATAAGGATGAGTTTTACAGCTCACTAGACGAGAAGAAAGAAGAATCTGCAGCGCAAGCACGCTTCAATGAAATAGTGCTGACTGACATATTTTTTTCTGCGACAGCGTTCAATCGCTGCCGAACGCTGGTGCACGAAGTAACACATGAGGCTGATGTCGGTTCACATCTTTCGCTTTCGCAACAATGGCTCACCTTTATTGACGAGAAAGTGCCAGAATTACAGGCAGCCTTGAAATTCAGCCGCAAGCATGGAATTGTTGCTCTGGATGATTATGGCGCAAAATATTTCGGTTTACCAAGTTTGTACGCAGCAGAGCAACCAGAGGAGTCTCTTGCTGAATGGACCACCGCCTACATATTCGGTTCAGTCACAACTCCACCGAACATTCGTCAATTTCTCGAACAAAAGATTCTCGACCCTGATTGCCAGGAAGCGAAATTCGAGGAAAAATTCATTCGTGCGGTCTACGATCAGGACATAGACAAGCTAAAGGAAGTAATCAGGGCAGACTCGGACTTCCTACAGGCCAGGTTTTACCTCGTCCGAACTTATCGAAATAAAAAAGATTACAAACAAGCCCTAGCAGTTTCAGATGAGCTGCTCAAAAAAATTGATAGTAGAAAGATTTACAGAATTAGCACAAATGCTAGAGCTTTTGCCTATTTCCAACATGGTGACACATTGTGCGGACTGAATCGGTATGGCGAAGCGCAGGTCTTTCTGAACAAAGCGATCGCGCTGGAGCCGCATAACGAGGAGTTCTTATCAGCGCAGAGATGGATGGACAATCATAGAAAGAACCCCGAGTCTCGGAAGAAAGCATGAACGTTCAGGCGAGGAAATAACAAGGATTGATCGGACTGCAACTAGAAGTACAAAGTAGAGGAGCAAGGGCACGCCCCTCATGACTACACTGTAGTCCAAATTTAGCCGCAGACCGCACAATGGCGTTGCAATTTTTCTTTCCTAGAAATTACACAAAAAATAAATTGGTTGGGACCAAATAGATAGCTTCAACGTCATATGCTGAGTAAGCTAATGCGAGCCGAAATTATCAAGCGGAGCGTCAATTGGCTGTCCCCACGCTTCCACTGGCAAAAGATTGGAGAGATCATGGTCACCATAACAACGAAAATGCGCCTGACGATGTGCGCACTGGGTATCTCGTTGGTCGCGGCAACGCAACCGTCTAACGCAAATCAATGGACGGATATGTTCAAAAATATGCTGATACCTCCATCCGCAAACACAACTACAACGAGCCCGTCAACCGACTCAATCACTGCGCGCGAAACACAATTAGCCAACCGAATCGTCGACGCAATCAATAACAATAAGCTCAGTCCCAGTGACACGCAAAACCTGAAAGTCCAATTAGACCAGCTCAAAGCGCTGGAAGCCAACTATCGAGCCCGCGGTCCTCTAGGCACAGTCGAAACCGCATCTATAAATGCAGAACTGACTAAAGTAGAAAACTCATTCAATCAAATGCTTAGCACTACTCCTGGTGCCAGCGTCCCAGTCTCGTCGGGTTCACGCCCGGGCGATGACTACCGCGGCGGTTATCCGAACAATGACTTCCGTAGCGGCGGACCAGGCAATAACTATCCAGGCAGCGGTTACTCAGGCAATGGTTACAATGGAGGCTATTCAGGCAGCGGTTACAACGGTGGTTTCTCGGGCAACGGCAGCTGGAACAAAGACGGCGATAGAAATGACGGCAGAAATTTTGATATCAGACAAGCAAACGTGCTGAAGCGCATTGATGAAAGAGCTGCCAACGGCAGACTAACCAGCGCTGAAGCTGAAGATTTGCGTTCTGACTATCGAAGATTGGAACAGCTTGAAGCCTCATATCGTGCCGACGGAAATTTAAGCCCTTACGAAATTGATGTATTACAACGCGGACTCGATTCAATCGTGCGCGAGCTGAAAGACAAATCAGATCCAATTGCCAGTCAGTATCCAGAAATCGATAGAAAACAAGCGGACCTCAAAAAGAGAATCGACGACGGCGTGGCAAAACGCTTGATCAAAGGTGGCGACGCACAACGACTGAACGATAACCTCAACTGGATCGCCTCGATCGAAGCGGGATTCCGTCAGTCCGGTGGACGCCTCGATAAAAACGAAGCAGACCGAATACTCGCCGATCTAGATCGTCTCAGTGCAAAGATCGACAGAGTCTCAATCAATCCGCTTCAGGATCTCGTAACTCGAAAAACCGATTTGCAGAAACGCATAAATGACAGCGCGTCGAGCGGCAAACTTTCACCCCGAGCATCGCGTGAACTGCTGCGAGATTTAGACAGAGTCAGCTATCCGCTGCAAAGTGCGACAACTGCTTTGCCACCAGATCTGGTTAATCGCATCTCAGCAGATCTCGATCGAATCAACACGCAACTTAACTCCTCCCTATCTTACAGCGGCAGCGGTATCGGCGGCAGCAACGGCAATGGGGTAGGCAACGGTTACGGAGGCAACAACGGCGGAGATTGGCACGGTCATGGTGGCCCAAGAGATTGGGGCAACCACTGAGAATCACTTGAAAGAAGTGAGAGTTAACGGCGTGGAACTCTACAACTGCGCTCGATCTTTTTCGCGCCTTTGAAAAAGTCCACACCATGCCAGCGGTACAATTTCCATCCCGTTAACTCTAATGCCGTGAAAAACAGTTTGTCGTAGCTCTATCAGATCGAAATTTGCGGCCTCGATTTCGGAAACAATTTCACTACCTCGCACGATAGGAGGCCCCTGTTCGGGGGGCGCGAGAGTATTAGCGTTTCCAGCTAGCACAAGGTAGTATCCTCCTTTAGCAACTGCACTTTCGAGCATTTTCTGGAAACCGGCAAGATTCACCTTCCGAATCACGTGATACGTTCCCCGGTCAAAGACGAATGGAAATGGCTGCCCAATATCACCGAGATTAGTAGCATCTGCCTCAATGAACCTTACATTAACACCGACTGCCTCAGATTTTTGCCGAGCGCGTTCGATTGCAGTCTTTGAAAGGTCAACTCCCGTCACGTCAAAGCCGTTCTGCGCCAGGTAGATTGCGTTCGTGCCCGTTCCGCACCCCAGCTCGAGGACTCGTCCGGGACTGATACCATTATCCGACAAAAAGTCTTTCAGGTGCTCAGACGGAACACCGCTATCCCACGGCGTATTCGACTCGACATACCGTTGTTCCCAATCACTTTCCATTACAAATCGTCGCCCCCAGTTAGATGCACTTCATCGGAATCACGGCAAAGAAGTGTACATTGTAATCTACAACCGGTGGAATCGGAACTTTCAAATCAGACGTTTATGAAAGAGCCAATCCTGGTTCCCTTTGACCAATGCTTAATTCGCAGATTCACTTTGAGGTTGTATTTCGTCGTCAACAGGGCAGATAATGTCAGGCAGACCTACATCCTCAGGCACCCAGCAAGATCCGACTCAGAGTTTCTGCTAAATCTTCATGCTGGTGCTAATAGATCGCAATCTGGAGCGCCCGTGCTTAACAACAGCTTCTCAAAGTTATCAGAGTTCTCAAAGTTATCACTGCTAACTTTCATCGTCGTTCTTACCGCAATCTCAGCAAACGCACCTGCGGTCACTATAGCAGCGCCGGCAAAATCAAAAGCAGACAAACAATCCACCACGCAAAGCGCGAACGTGGCAAAGTTTCGCCAACTAATCAATGACACCAGCCCAGAAAAAGCGGAAGAACAGATAGCAGCCTTCCTCAAAACAAGCGACGATGCAGCAGTACGCGAATTGCATGCGGACGTCCTGTACAAACTGGCGCGATATCACTATGCGATGGACGAATTGAAGCGAGCTATGCAGACAACTGGTGAGACCCCGGAAGATTCGCTTTTGATGGGAAAAATATGTCAGAACATGCATAAATCAAAGGAAGCAATTGAATGGTACAAAAAATTCATTGCTTCCAGTCCCAGCGATGAACGCACCGGGCAGTACGAAGCTTTGCAGCAGGCACTACAAAGTTCAGTGGCGGCCGAGGCAGAAAAGCACAGAAAAGTACAAGCTGAGGTCGGCAACTATTTGGCAGCAGTTACTCAAAACGCAATGATGCGATGGCCTTCGCCAGAAAACATCAAAGTGTACATAAAAGATGGAGCCGGGTTAGAAGGTTACAGACCTGAGCTTGAAGAAGCTCTGCGCCAGGCTTTCGATGAATGGTCTGAAGCAAGCAACGGAAAAGTCAATTTCTCATTCTTACAGTCACCTGAGAATGCCGACATGACAGTTACATGGACCAGCGACCTGCACGCTCCAGCCCTGAAGGCCGAGGCAGGTCTGGCTACGACATCTTACGGTCCTAATGGGTTGTCTAAGGCGGATATTCAATTGCTGACAGTCGACCCACTGAAAGATGGTCCTGTCGGAAAAAATATGCTGTACAACGTATGTCTTCACGAGATCGGGCATGCGCTTGGGCTGGAAGGGCACAGCCCCACCGAAGGTGACATCATGTATTCAACACTAATAGTGCAGCAGGGTCTATCCGATCGGGATATAAATACCCTACTGGCGCTCTACAACAGCGATCTCAAATCATCTACTGCACTATCAGACAAAGACGAATACGGACGCCCTCTGCCACCGTCCGTAATAGCAGAAAGACTGACGAACGTTGGCTCAGCAGCGGCAATGAGTGGCGATTTCGAAAAGGCGATTGAAAAATTGCAAGCAGCCCTGGCGATAAATCCCGATCAGGAATTGGCAAGAAAAAATCTCTCCGTAGCTGCAAACAATCTAGCAATAGCAAATAACACCGAGCCCGAAAAGGCTCTATCACTTCTCCGCCTGGCACTTTACTGGGATCCTAAAAATGATGCATCGCGAAGTAACTTGAACGCCGCTCTGCAAAATCAAGGCAAAGATCCAAAGTCGTTCAAGACTCGCGTAGAGTGTGCTGAATCATGTCAATCACACAAAGATTTCAAAGGCGCGATTGTCGAATACAGCGAGGCACTGTCCATAAAGTCAGACGAGATTGTAGCAAGCAAACTGAAACAGCTAAAAGCATCTGAAGGTAAACCAAAAACAAAATCCATCTAAATCGCCGTTAAATAGATCGGAGCAAACAGCCCAGGTCAATGACCGGAATTCTTGTTCATAGCCACCTATTCCAAAAGTCCGACACGATCTTAAATGCCTCTGAAAACTCGCCGGGCGAGTTTACCAAAGCGAAGAAATAAGATAAGCTCAGCATTAAGAATCCAGAAACGCCTCCCGCCTCCGGGTCGTTGGCGCACGTCGACAAAGGAAAACCTACATGAGCATGAGAATTTCAACGACCAGAAGCAGATTCGGCTATCTTTGGGCGTTCGCCATCTTTGCCCTGGTCGCCTGTTCTTGCGCACCAGCGCACGCTACAACGGTCACGAACGTGAAATTCTATGGAGCCGTCGGTGACGGAGTTCATGACGATTCAGACGCCATATACACAGCCTGTCGCTACATTCAAACTCTAACCTATAAGAACCATGATGCTGCAAATGCCGTCTACTTTCCCAAGGGGAAATACAGAATCGGAAAGGGGCATCCAAAAATCGCAATCGATAGCTATACCTTGAAAGGCGAAAAAGATGCAGAAATTAATCTCGAAGATCCAAATGCTGAAATTGACATCAACGGTAGAAACGCTCAGCTCCTAAATGTCACGATTAACAACACTGGCACCCAGAAAATATCCGGAGTTAATTTCACGGCTACGATAAATGCATTGATATCCGGCATCACATTGAATGGCTGGGACACTGCTCTCAACGTAACTTCCAGCACCGGACTGGGAATCCAATATATAACCGTAAATATTCCAAGTGGAAGCATGGCAGTCCAAGTTCGAAATCAATCATCAGTAAATTTCTCATTCTGCAACTTTAATGGCTCCGGCTCGGGCTGGGCGATCAGATATAACCCGCTAAAAAATACAATCACGGCCGACCAATGTTCATTCAATAATGTCTACTATGGCGCGTTGGGATACAACAACTCGGGTATCACTCCTAAGCCCGGAAGCCTGACGATGACGAACAGCAAATTCGATCACTGTTACGCTAGTGCAGAAGGCGACTACCTGAACACCTTTGTGTTCAACAACAATGTAGTGACCAACACGTTATATGGCACATGGGTGCACAACACAAAGACATCGACTATCCAAAACAATCAGATTGTTGCACCAGCGTATTACGGCATCTATATAGAAAGGTCAGGCGGTTACACGATCGCCGGTTCAAGCTCAACCATCTCGGGCAACTCGATCACAAATGTCGGCTCCGGCTACTATGGAATCTACGTTCAAGGTTCGAATGTAACTATCAGCGACAACACGCTGACCGGCAACAACGCGATGTATGGAATCTTTGCCTACAATCTGGCTCTTAACGGAAACAACATTGTTTTCAAAAACAATAAAATCAGCAACTTCAGCTACGGCATCTCGAGCGAGTACTGTCACGATACGCAAAGCATCAACAACACGATAAGCGGCATGCAAAATAATGCCATCTACTCGTATCACGATACGCAACTGACTGCGGATGGAAATAAGCTTAGCAATTGCGGACTCGCGTCTGGCGCTTATTCAGTCATCTATGTCATCGGCGCAGACAGCACCACGAGCGGTCAGAATTACACAGTCAAGAACAACTCATATACTGCTGCTGATACATCCAATCTCAACTACTATATTTACGTCGATGCAGCCAACAATGCTGACGTACACTACTCAAACAATACGACAAACACGCTGCTCTCAAACTATCCTTAGTCACAGGATCTAACTCAAACAAGAAAAGAAATACCAGGTTTTCAATTATCCGCAGCGTATTCCTCAGTGCACAAGGCCTCAGTGCACAAGGAATATAGAGCAAGGATATATCCGGTCTTCGGTAACTAAATTGAAAACACAACCAGGTAAGGTGTTTGACTGCAAAATTTGCAGCTGATACTATTGTAATAACGCATGCGGAATTGCGAAATTGCGAAAGTACGCAATTAGCTCCCAGATACAGTGCTAATGCCTCTTTCTGCTTTGCGCAATTCTGCTGCATCAATGGAATCCGCACTGGCGCCTGCCAAAACACTGGCAGAAGAATTAACACGAAGATTGAGGAACGAGAATGAACAACACAAAAAAGAAGGCAAAAGTTGTAAAAATTGCCCCGAAGCCGAGCACATTAACAGTTGAGAAACCGCAGCCTACATCCGTAGCGGCCCTCGCATACCAGTACTGGGTAGAAGCAGGATACCAGGGCGACGACCTAACTCATTGGCTCCGAGCGGAACAACAGCTCAACAATCAAAATTAAGATGGTGTATAACGGGAAACCACTGCCCTTATTTAGCACCAAATAGTTTTGAGAAAAAGCCTGCTGGTTTCGAGCGCGCCGGTCTGTCAGAGACACTGACGCTCAGGATACGTCCCTTAAAAGGTCGTTTGTCCAAAACAGGAATTAAGTCTTCCCGTTTAGCCGGATCGACCATAGTGACAAAGGCAAATCCCTTGCATCGGCCGCTCTTATCAGCAAGCAGCTCTACATTACTGACTTTTCCAACCGCTTCAAAGAAAGAAACAAGCTCTTCTTCGGTTGTATCTAAAGGCAAATTTCCTACCAGCATCCTTCCAGCCTCACGTTTGCATAGTTGCGAAATTGCGCAACTTGCATACAAGTATAAATTCTCCCCCCCAATATCGTCAATAAGTTGGAAAGGCAGCCTGCAACACAAAGCAACAGCGACTAAGCCGGCCAACAAGGAATCTACCCCATGAAGCATAATCTCGAAAAGCCGGAATCCTCGTTTGTTGATGTTGAAGCGCTTGCCCAACACTCTTCCAGCCGAATTCGAACGATATTAGCTTCAAGCTCAACTACACCGCCCGCAGTACTACGCCTCCTCGCAACAGACAAAAACAGCAGCGTTATGTTAGCGGTGGCGCTGAACCCAGCATGCCCGTTAGATGTGCTTGAAATGCTGTCCAGAAGTTCAGACAGATCGACCAGGTTGGGTTTAGCGAATCAGCTAGACGTCTGTGATGAAATACTGAGTGCTCTAGTTACCCATCGAAATCCTTACCTGGCAAGTCAATCAAAACAGGCCCTCGAAGCGCGGGCATTCGAGCAAAAACTGCGAAACGGCAATGTGCGTTGCGTAAAGGGCAACAAATATAAGTTGGGAGAACTGCTTGTCGGAGCTCGGCAGTTAAGTTCTGAAGATCTTGAGATTGCGCTCAAGCTGAGTCAAGAGCATAAACTATTACTTGGTCGGGTGCTTATGCAAACAGGAATGGTGTCGCCGACAGTGCTACACAATGCACTGAAATTCCAAATGCTTCTGCGCACCGGCGAGATAGAATTTTCGGGCTCGTACGAAATGATTGAAGGCGACGAATAAAGCGCCAGAGATTTTGAATAAAAGGGACCGAACTTCCATTCGGTCCCTTTTTTGACGAACTGAGCTGTCGCGATTACTTCATCTGCGCGGCGCCAGCTGCCTGAGCAGCGGCTTGCACAGCAGCGTTGGTTGCGACCGCGTTGCAGTTAACAGTTGTACCCGAAGGGTTGACGTTGAACTGCCCAGTCGATACAGCAAAAGGTCCTTGATTAACATTAAGCGCGAAGCCGCTTGTAAAAGTTTGAGCGATACCAGCGTTCGAATTCAAGTTAACCAATAATGGTGCAATTGCCTTTAACTGAAAGTTTGAAGACTGAGTGTTTGGAAACGCAGGCTGGTTAGCAAGATTGCCAATCAGGTTGATCAAGCTACCGCGCTGCGCAAACAAGTCTGTGTTTACATATGCAGTCAAATTGAGCTGTTTGCCTTTGACCAATTTATTGTTGAACAAAAGCGAGCCGTCGAGAGCACTCAGAGGCAAAATGCTCAAACCTGTTCTCGTAACATTTGGAGTGGCATTTCGAACAAATGTGTATTCAACAGCGACAAAGCCAAATGGAATTCCTGGCTGTGGATTCAACGTGATGTTGAATCGTGCATTCCCCTGAGGCAAGCTGGTCAACCCAGGTATATCGAGCAAATCAACAAAACCAGGTTGAACAATGATACCACCTGCAACACCAACTTCGGCCGAAGAAAGCAGTGGCAGACCTGGTGTTGAAACGAATCCAGACTTAGTTTCGTCATCACCGCAGTATGCAGGCAAAAGGATCGGACTGTTTTGAACGACCACGCCCTGATGTGCAGCGAATGCACCACTGCTAGCGCCGGCGAACGATAGCAGCAGCGCTAAGAATAATGCAAAGTACTTTGACAATTTCATGTATTTCTCCCTTATACAACGTAACGCGGATCCGCATAACGAATTTGTCAGCAGGTAAGACTCCCGTCAATTAAGCCAAGTGATTGTAGCAGCAAAATCTACAGCCAGCAGAATGAAAGAATTCTGAAAGCTTGATGAAACGCGCAGCTCCAATGTCGGCTATATTCAACTCGAACCCAATAAAATTAAAGAACAATGTCGGCTATATTCGACACAAGCAAGCCGACTATATCAGGAGAAATTTGAAATTCGCATCAACAAATTTCCAGTTGGATTACGAAAGACACTGCGATCCATCGCGACTAAATACCGCCTGTCCTGCTCTCGAAACGCTAGTCACTTCGCCGCAATTTCCTTTGTCAATTCTCACGCCTTCAGGAGTCGTGTAAGAACTAGTGCCGTCCGGTTTACCATCGGGACCCATGTTGGGCACAAATTTGTCTTTAAGTTCATCACCCGATTCATGCGAAGTCGGCCGTCCATCATTTTTCAAAACGCCGATACCTTTGAGCTGCCCATCCGGACCGATCTCAACATCTGTCACACTGCCGAAATCTGCCACTGTCGCCCTCGCGCTACCATCAGGGAAATCAGTACGCTGCCCGCTGAATTTCGAACCTTCTCTGGTACTGTCAGTTGTCACACCATCATTTCTCTGCGCAAAGTCTGAACCGGTTTTAGTACCCGCAAAAGTAATGAAGTCTGCGCCTATCGTGGCATCAGAGGTACCGCCAATGCCAGCTGAAAAGCTGGCGAATTCACGCGACGCCGCGGTAATTCCACCCGGAGCATTTTGAACGCTGATTTCAGCCCAGACATTCCGCTGTGCACCATCTGAGACGCTGGACACACCACCGTCAAAATTACCCGACTCTGCGTGCTCTGCAGTCATATAAGCTCCAGTTGATGGCGACAGAGGAATCTTATACTTGTAAAGTGACAGCTGGGTTACAGGAGCAATTACTTCTGAGATCCATAAACCAGAAATGTTCGGTCTTTGATATCTCCCGATGAAAGGAAAAATCGTAAAGTACCTGGAGATTCCAGCGCATCATCATTAGTCTTATAGAATTTGAAAAGACTTAGCTGATCGCATATTTGACGTTCTAGCTGCGGCTCGGCAAAAACAACGACCAGATTGCACTTCTTCAAATTGACATCCAACAATAATCTCGCGATTGCGTTGGCGATAGCGCCCGCACTCTTGTTTGCATCATCCGATGGTGGCACAACAATCGCGCCCTGCCAACCGGGTCCGATTTCCAGCTTTGAAAACATGCGGCAACCAATCGGTGTTGCGCCGTGATACCAGAGATCTTCGTAATGCATCTGCTCTAACGATTTAGGATTAAACCTGGCGGCAACTCTGTATTTGACAGTCATGTTCAGACCAGGGGAAAGTCCTGAAGTCGGATAGTTCAAAAAATTCGGAATACTCTTCGGATAAAGATAAATCGCCCAATCGTAGCGTGAGCTTATCCAACCATCGTCCACGAAGTTGAGGCTTTGTTCCGCAAATGCTGACCTACCGCACAACAACGTGCAAGTGACGGCTGAAACTAGCGCACACAGCAACGAGCGCGAGAATCCGATTCGTTTTGGCAGCTTGAGATTCACCTTAGGCCCAGACAGTTAACAACAACACAATTATCGCTGATGCCGGGGAAATTTCGACATTAGAACGACCACTCTGCCTGCGAGCGCCTCAAACCAGAAGGCGCATATGGACAAACCAATGGAGGCGGTTATTGCTGAAGCCCAAACATGGATAATCAATTCGCCACTGCCCTTGAAAGTTCGATCAAGGAAATCCAGGGCAAACAACAAACTTGAACCAGCCAGAGCACAAAGAAAGTTTACAGCCAGATACACGTAGAGAAACTTCCGAAACTTGCCTGGCTGAAAGGAAAAAATGATCACGGTCGGCGCCAGCAACAATCCGAACATTGCCAGCGGGAAATACCAGAGAACACTGCTAAAGGCAACTAGTGGAACGATTGAAGCGACAATAAGCAGGTTAATAGCGAGCAATTTTGCAGCGAGAACTTCATCAGCCGTGAGGCTCCACCGAGTTTCAGGATCAAGCCAGATAATCAGATTGAAAATTGGATTTGCCAGGAAAAATGCAAACAGCGCAAAGAGTGTAAACAACACAACAGGCATGATCAACGCCAGGCTCAAGGCCTGGCAAACAGGGTTCGGAATTTTATGCAAATATGCCACTGCAAATGGTGCGCCGCCAATCAAAAAAAGCGGCACCAGGTTTACAGAACCATCAGCGCTCATAAACTTGAGAAGAAATCGATAGATGGCATGCTTAGCCCGCATTGCCGCCAGAAGACCGCTGCGAGCACTGGCCGAACCGGGATCAAGGCGCAAAGCTTCTGCGTAAAACGCTCGTGCCTCCTGAGACTTGCCGCCCTCCAGCGCAAACCACGCGCGCATTTCGTGTGATTCGGAGTCGTTTGGATCAAGTGCCAGAGCTTCACCCAATGCGGCAAAAGCCTCCGCTTTACAGTTCAGGGCGAGCAAGACACGCACCTTCATCTGCATACACTGTGCATCTGCAGGATCGCACTTGAGACCATTTTCTGCACAGTCAAGCGCAGACTGCGCATGGTTGGGCAAAATCTTAGAGGCCAGGCACAGATGCAAATACGCTTTGAACCCCCAGTACTCAGGAGCATCGGGGTCAAGTCGCAAGGCTTCTGTGATAGCCGGCATAGCAAGCCACGTGCGATGAGATTTGGCGTAACAGATTGCCAGGACATAGTGCCCATACGACAGTTCGGGATCTAATTCCAACGCTTTGACAGCGAACTGCAGCGCGTCTTTATGCTTCCCCATGCTGATTTTGCACATGGCTATCATTGTGTGCGCCAGAGCATTATCAGGATTCTCTTTCAGTTCCGAAAAAAATTCCTGCTCAGCACGCGCAAACATGCGCAACTGGAAAAGAACTAATCCGCGCTCTAAAAATGATGCTGACAATTTATTCTGTTGCCGGTTCCTTTTGCTCCTGACTCGAATCCGGGATGTGTCCAGAACGCAAATATGTCATCAAGGCGCCCGGTGAGCTAAAGACGCCTTCTCTATAAAAATGCGGTTGTGGGTTAGTCGAATAGAAATTAGCGTCCCAGTAGCCTTCAGCCTGCAAACTTTCCTTTGATGCATCGATGGCGTGAGCTCGAGTCCAGCTACCGTGTGCGTATAGAGGAGTGCTATCGAGAGTCAAATCGCCGTCCATGATTTGCGTGTCCTGAAGCAGCGGATTATCGTGAATCTTTACCAGATGAATCTTGTTAGGTGGGCTCAACTTACCGACCAATTCGAAGTCTCCGAATTCATCAGTTCCTCTTCCGTGAAGATCGAAATAATGCTGTTGCACGTTAGTAAAACGAATATTATGCGGACCACCCGGTGAGTCACTGACATCGTTAACAACCCAGTCACCGGCTAACTGCGGCGGATTCAAAGGCGAAAACTGCAGCTGATCGCTCACACTGAATAGTGGCGCACAAATTTGCGTAAAAACTACTAGACCAAGAAAAACGGAAGAAACAAGAAACATAAGTCGGTTCTGATTCTGACGACCAGTTTCGAACAACTGCGCCGTGCGGCGAAGAAACGATTTGCCGCCAGCTTTGTCGGCAAATTCCGAGACTGGAACTAATTTGGGAAAGATCTCGAGCCCGGCTCGGATACTATTAGCCTCTGAATCCGGGTTCAAATTGGGAACGATTTCCAACCCGGCTCGCACACAATTCGCGTCTGAGCCAGAGTTCAAACCAGGAACCCTGTTCGAAATAGGTACGACGTTCAGGCTCGGAGTCGTATTTGAGATGGATACAGCAGCGTTCAGGCTCGGACTCGTATTTGAGATGGATACAGCAGCGTTCAGGCTCGGAGTTTTATTCGAGACATATACAGCAGCTTTCAGGCTCGGACGGCAAGCGTCGGAAACCCCAGACTCTGGTCTTAGAGTCTGCTCAATGCGAGCGAACAATTTCGCTACCTTCTCCAACAGGGAACTCCGACTAGTAAATTAGTTCTAGATCAACGGATTTACCTTGACCTGTCAGTTACGCTTGCGCGAGGCGGTTTTAAGTGCAGGCGGCTAAGCGTAACGCTTCCAGATTAGCTCTGTAGCGCCCGCTTGTCAAGAGAAACGGCGAGCACAAAGCCTCAAAATGGTGCGCTGGTGGAGCTAACAGGCTATTCCAAAAAGATCCATTTTTGTCTCGCGAACGGAATCCAGAGTCTCCATAAACGCTTGTAGAGTATCAACCAGATTGCCGTCAAAATCTTGCTCATTCATGGCACCACTATCGATAATCTCTGCCACTACTACGTAGACTTTGTCCAGACCGGAATGAAGTTCAACGACCTCTGAGTTGGTCAAATACCAGTAAAATCCAGCGTCGCTATCAAACTCTTTTCCAATGTATGGTCTGCCTTCCACACAATAATTGAACAAAATTCTTGTTCGTTCATCAAATCTCTTCTGAAATTGCACATTCATATCATTCAGAGACTGCCAGGGCCACTCGTTTTCGCAATCGCCTTCTATCGGTGAGGCAGAATTTGCGACAAGAAAATTTATCGCAGAGACCTCGGCAACCGTCTCGGTGGATTCTTTTGCCCCGCTCAAAATCAAGTCATTGATGCGAACTTTTCCATCATCGATCAGATCTTCGTCCAGGTCGACTTCCTCAGCGAATTCTTCAAAAGCCTCAATCGCATCTTCTGCAAGCTGCTTATTCTTGCTTTTAAGCTGTTTCCCGAGGTCGCTCAAATTGAAGGCGCTGATTACTATTTGAATTGACATAATCTACTCCACTGGCAAACAGAACAATAGCTGCATTTCCGGCCAAGATCATCCGCGGAAAACATAAGATACCAAATGCGGCACCGCGACACAACGACGTCGTTCAATACAGGAATGCAACTGCGAACAAATCTAAGAACTTCATTGAACAGGCTCAGTCAGCAGATACTTCCAAGCATTCACGTAGCGCTGATCGCGAATCGGTGCGCCATGTGCATTGGTTTGGGGGAAAGAACCAGTGAGAAGACGACTGTGCTTGTATGGATATGGCACTTGATCCGCGTCAACAACGCTGTATTGCGGCATCAGCCTCATCGCCTGATAAATCTGCAACTGCTGCTGGTAAGTGCAACCGTTGTGATCATCGCCCTCGTGCACAAAGCTGAAGAAACGATTTCCCGGCGTAATACTTGGTTCGAAGAACCATGCACCAGGCTTGTTGTAATAGACATTGAAATCTTTGGGCGCGCCGAACATCAAGACGCGAGCCACTCTATGCATCTTCATCGCAATAAAACAGGCATGACCACCGCCTTGTGACTGACCAGTGAGAATCAATTTTTCCCAATCTACATCGTTGCTGCGATCGAGAAATTGTGCCCAGTTTTCGTTCGGATAACTACGCGCAAGATAACGCAGCGCCATAACCAGCCGGTGCTCATCGAATTAAATTCATTGATGTTCAGATTGCCAAATTGCACTTTACCAGTGATTACGTTGGTACGTGCCTTGGCAAAGGCACCTTGATCATCACTGTTATTGAAGGTGGACATGCTGATGTCGTCCGGATAGGCAAGACAAAGCACATGGAATCCGAGGCTTGCGGCCGTTAGATTGAACGGCGCTGAGCCGTTGCCCTTGCCGCCAGTGCCGGGCAGGAAAACTACGAGCTGCCCTGTATCACGAACAGACGGGTAGAACCAGCTCCAGTGCGCGAACCCCTGACCACTGAAGGTATTGATTCGAGAATCAGTATCGGAAGGCAAGATCTGATGGGTTGAAATTCCAGCTATTTGAGCGGCGGAGCCATCGCCAGCAATCACGACTCCAGGCAAACAAAAGGATGCGACCAGGGCAAAGAAAATGATTAACGAAACTCTGAAACATATCATTAGCAGCGGGGTATACGCAAATTTCGTTCGAGCTATGCGCTTTAAAATCATTCCTACCCGCCAAAGCAGCCCACTGCTATAGTTTCAAGTCTCCACAAAATCAAGATCTTTTGCAAACGTTTCTTCCATGAAGAACAAGCAGACAAATGCCAGCAAGTAGCTGACACCTCCTAAAATCATAACCGATGCAGAGGTATTAATAGATTGCGATATCGCAGCAAAGGCAATGTTGATTGGTATGTGACAGGCACGCATCAAATTTGGTACCAGCGTTGTCACAGTCGAACGCACATTGGTACCAAATTGTTCAGCAGTCGTGGTGATAGCAATCGCCCAATAGCCAACAAAAAATCCGAGAGGCAAACAGAGCAGCGTATAAGTCTCAATATCGCTGCGAATCACCCACAGCGTGAGCAAGAACGCACAGAATTGGAACAAAAGAATAACCTTCTTCCGACTCCGCCAGACCTGACTGAGAACCCCACAAACAGCCTCGCCAATCGCTTCACCCAGTGAATAAAAGGCTGCAATCTTTGCCACCATAACAGCACTATCGTTACCGGCGTGATTTATCTCCGGCGCGAAGGTAACCAGAACGCCGAACACGTAAAACAACGGCAGCGCGATGCAAACGCATCTAATAATTTTCAAAATCTTTGCAGGGCTCTTCAAGAGAGCAAACGGATTTTGACGCTCAGAGATTCCTTCAGCCTTAACCTTCTCAAAAAGCGCGGTCTCTTTCATCGACACACGAATCAACAAAAGCAACAGCCCCGCCACTCCGGCAGCAAAAAATGCAGCGCGCCAGGGGACAGTAGCGCCGACATAACTGGAAAGAAGAGAGCCGA
This sequence comes from Candidatus Melainabacteria bacterium, assembly GCA_003963305.1. Classification (NCBI taxonomy): domain Bacteria; kingdom Bacillati; phylum Candidatus Melainabacteria; species Candidatus Melainabacteria bacterium. The sequence goes on from RXJR01000031.1 coordinate 112,076, forward strand.
ACACACCCATCAATGAAACAGTTGCTGTGCCGAATGTTCTATATCTTGCGGGTGTAATCTCAGCCGCTATCGTCATCGCAGCACCGACCTCGCCTGCCAGACCAAATCCGGTAAGAAAACGCAGCAGACCGTACAACGGCACCGAATCGACAAAGCTGTTTGCAATTGACGCAATCGAGTAACAGATAATCGAACCGACTAGCGCGGCGCGCCGCCCCTTCTTATCGCCAATCCAACCCCAAATAATTCCGCCAAGCACCAGCCCGACCATTTGCGCATTCAAAAGGTTTACGCCAACGGATAAAGTGTTTTCAGCAGATACACCCAAATCACGCAAGCTGGGAACGCGCAAAATCGCAAATAGCAGCACGTCATACACATCAACTAGAAAACCCAGACCAGCAAGCAAAATCGCGGGTACGTATGAACCCCACGAGAACGGAATACCGTCGATAATTGCTGGCTCGCTGGATGTTTTGATTGATGATTCAGTCATAGGGGTTCCGCTAGCTCAATGGCTTAAGACCACTGACACGTAGACTTTAGCAGCGAACTGCTTGAAGTTACAACTATTTCTTACCCTCGAAATCAGCCAAGCCTGGTCCTGTGAAAAGCCCAACGGCTGTATCTTTCTCACTCAGGCGCACCAGTGCAGTAGAATAACGCAGGTGACTCGCCGAGGTGCATATGACTACCACATCGCAAACTGACTACGCCATAGCAACAGCTCAGATAGTTGACGCTTGTATGCGACTGAAGCTGGCATATCGGATAGCTCCGGCTGGAATCAAACCGATCACAAGAATGGGAGCGATGATCTGGGGAGAAGTCGTACCATCACGACATTATGGGAGCGTCGACATCTTTTTAGAAGCGCTGGAAACCAGCGACACGCAGGAAAAAATTCTGGTCATCGACAACCAGGCGCGCCAGGACGAAGCATGCATTGGTGATTTAATCGTACTCGAGGCAAAAAATGCCGGCATAAAATCAATAATCGTCCGTGGATTGCATCGCGACACAAGCGATCTTATCGATATAGGACTGCCGATCTTCTCATACGGAGCATATCCCTCAGGTCCAGCACGACTAGATGCAAGGGAGCCGGATGCTTTAGCGAGTGCAAAATTTGAAGGATTTATCGTCACCGCCGACGATACCGCTTTCGTGGACGATGATGGAGTCGTCTTTGTAAATTCAATGGACGTTGAGCAGATTCTAGAAGTCGCCAAATCAATAAGAGTGAAAGAACGAAATCAATCGAACGTCGCCGCTCACGGAGTGACTCTGAGAGAGCAGTTCCAATTTACTGAATACTTGAAAAAACGAAAGGACTCGCAAGATTACACTTTTAGAGCGCATCTCAATTCTCTAGCGAAATCGATTGAAGAATGACTATCCGCTTAGTGCAGTTCTTGCTCGGTACGTTCGAGATGCAAGAAATATTCTGAAAGATCCTGGCGTCGAACACCTTTATCGGGACTTTCTCCACTGTTCACGACGTTCTGAATATCCTCCATATTTGTAATCAGAAAAGATAACAGAGCGTAGGCTCTAAGATACGGCTTCGAACGCGCCCGCGCATCGTTCAACTCAGCTTTACTAATGAAGCCATCCTTATCAGTATCGAGCTTATCGAAAGATTCCATTACGAAAGTTTTCACTTCTGACCAGGCGTCGCGTTGTGCTGCAACAAGTCGAGTTCGCATAGCGCTCACTTCTGAATCTTTGATGTTGTACTGCGCGATTTGATTGGAATAGATATTCCTCCAGGCTACCCCGTCTCGAGACTCCACAGCCAGAAAATAAATCGCGCCTTCCCGAGATGAATCATCACCGGTTGGCTTCGGTACAGTAATGAGACGACGTTCCGGTTCAGAACGAATGACAGGAGCATCGAGATTGTTAAAGAGTGAATTCCATCCGATAGCAAGAAAACAAATTATGGAGACAGGGAAGAACAATCCTGAATTGATAGATGTAAAGGCAAATATTCCCCACAGAACCAGGATCACCAAATTAACAGCTATCTTTGGAGACAACCCAGAATCTGACTCAGTTATCGTCACCCTTTCTAGCAACTCTTGTGGCACGGAACGATTGACGGATTCAGGCTTTTTCTCTGGAACAACCTCGGCCGGAGTGCTAGAGGGAGATTCATCCCCACGCGTATCATCCAATTTGGCTAGTATCGCGGACAGTGCAGTCTGAAATTCACCGATTGTTTGATATCGGTCTTTGGCATCTTTTGCCATAGCGATGCGCAAGACGACATCAAACCGATCGTTGAATTGACGATCGGGGCGAACTTTTGAAAGCTTCTCCGGCATTTGAGTCAAATGCTTATTCATAGTTTCAAATGCGGTGCGTCCGATCAGGGGAGGTTTGCCTGTCAACGTCTCATACAAAACACAACCCACCGAGTAGACATCGCATCTCTCATCAAGAACCTGCTCAAGGCATTGTTCAGGGCTCATGTAGAGCAGCGTACCGAGCATTTCACCAGTCTGAGTTTTAGTTTGGAAAGTGTCTCCCTGAACCAACAATTTGGCGACACCAAAATCCAAAATTTTCACCTGCTCTTCACCATCAGAATTCTTCATCAACATGATGTTTGCAGGCTTCATGTCGCGATGAACAATGCCTTTCTCATGAGCAGCCGCCAGCGCCGCGCAAATCTGAATAAATATCTTTAGCGTGCGCGCAAAATCAACGCAGTCATCAGCGTCAATCAACTCCTTTAGACTTATACCATCGACGTATTCCATCACCAGGAAAGGTTGATCCGCGTCGTTGACACCACTGTCATACAGTTGAACAATATTCCTGTGCTTCAAAAGCCCAAGAGTCTTGCATTCTTGCTCGAATCGGCGAATCAACTGTTCGTTGAATATCGAATCAGTGCGCAGAATTTTGACCGCGACGAATCGATTCTTGACCTTATCGTTCGCCTTGTAGACGCTTGTGGTCGCACCACGCCCCAACAAAGAGACCAGTTCATAGCGAGCCGCTATTTCGGTTCCGATCAGCGGGTCGCGCTTCCTGGACTGTGTGGTGCTTTGATCAGTGGATTGGTCCGGAACCGTCATATTTTATCTCTGAGACCAGGACTAAATTACTTGTGCCCATTTATTGATGTCTTGGCTGCAACATTAAAACAGCGACTAGCCCTCCAAACCATGCCAGTGAAACTTTCTGGTAACACCGTTCTGTTATCACATAAAAGTCAACTCTATATGAGGACTTCAGATGAAAGAGAACGCGCCCAGATTTTTCAGGGAGTGGCTGAAAAGTTTCGCCCGCCCGACCTTTGCCGTGGCGTCCCTTGGTTTACTAGCTACATGGTTATTGTCCGTCTGTGGGATGCCGGCTTCTGCCAATCCGTCTCAGAGTGCGTCGGAACAGCGCTATTCCGACGGAGTCACTGTCAGGAAGAACCCCGATGGAACAGTGGAAACATTCGATTCAAGCTCGTCGCCTGAGCCGCTCGGGCAACAATCGAACCAGGTGTACAGAAGACCGATTGTCTCGCGGTCTTACTCCAAAGTCATCGGTGGCGTGCACGTACGAAGAAATTCGGACGGAACCGTGGAAACGTACGAGCCCATGAGTCGGCCCGTGCCACTTTACCCGACTGCGCACTCGACGAAGTCTAAACGGCACGCCCATTAGGAAAATCGCGCATTAGGGAAATCGCGCATTAGGGAAATCGCGCACTAGGGAAATCGCCCATTCGGGAGGTCGACATCAGAGAAATCGACTATCCGGTCAAGCCAACGCTTTCGCATTACGATAGGCGTCCAGAACTCTGGACGTTTCGCCGAATTCAACGACCTGGCCTCGGTCGAGCCAGATAACCTTGTCACACAACTTTTCCAGCGATTCCAGCTGATGGCTGACGAGCAGCACAGTTCGCCCGCTGCCGGCAAGGTCATGCATCTTTTTCATGCATTTTTCTTTGAAATCCTGGTCACCAACTGCAAGTACTTCATCCAGAATCAAAATTTCTTGCTCCAGATGCGCCAGCACGGAAAATCCGAGTCGGACATGTTGACCGCTGCTGTAAAACTTGACCTGCATGTCGATCTGGGATCCGACTCCAGAGAATTCAACTATGTCGTCGAACCGCCGATCGATTTCGCTGCGGCTCATTCCCAAGATGGAGCCTGACAGGTAAACATTCTCTCGCCCAGTTAGCTCCGGATGAAAGCCCGTGCCAACCTCCAACAGGCTGGCGACCCGACCTGTTATCTCTCCAAATCCGCTGGTAGGCTTAGTTATGCGCGACAATATTTTGAGCAGTGTGCTCTTACCCGCACCGTTGGATCCAACGAAACCTATTACCTCGCCCTGCTCGATTTCGAAAGAAACATCTTTCAGAGCCCAGATTTGTTCAACTGATTTCGCGGCGCTATCGCTTTTCGCGCTTACTTTCTTGATTATCTTTCCAGTCAAGAAATCGCGCAGGGGTTTTCGCTTCGGACCATCGTAGCGTTTGCAGATATTTTCAAATCTAACAGCAATTTTTTTCATCAGAGATAATCAGCGAATAAGTCTTCAACAGATCGGAAGTAAGCGAAGCCAGAGAGCAGGAGCAGAAGGGAAACCGAAGCGGAAAATACGGTTGGCCAGACGATATCACCAACGGTGCCCAAAACACTCCATCGAAAACCTTCAAGTATTCCGACGAGCGGATTAAAGCTTGATAGCGGCTTCAAATAAGATGGTATCTGGGCGCTCGAATAAATTACGGGGGAAGCGAACATCCATAGCTGCAACCCGAACGGCACAATATGATGGACATCTCGATATCTTACGTGCAATGCGCCGGCCCACAAGCCGAGTCCCAGCGACGTAGTTATCGCCAGGGCGATGAACACAGGCAGGAAAACCACATGCCAGGAAGGCACCATTCCGTAGAATGCCATCAGCACTGTCAGTGATACCAGACCAATTGAGAAATCAATGAGCGCCGGGATAACACTTGCAATCGGCACACACAGGCGAGGGAAATAGACTTTTTTGATCAAACTGCCGGCATCAAGCACACTATTTGAACACTTAGTCAAGGAAGTGGAAATGTATTGCCAGACGAGGAGAGCGGTGTATACAAACACGGGATAGGGGCAATTGTCGGTCGGCGCGTGCACAAAACGTCCGAGAAATAGCGTGAAGACAAGCATCATGCAAACAGGTTGAACGATAGCCCAGCCGACGCCGAGAATAGTCTGCCGATAGCGGGTGGTCAAATCTCGTCGCACAAAACTAAAGATTAGCTCACGATAATCCCACAGCTCTTCAAGTTCGGAAATCAGCGACCTTTTCTCGGAGGAAATCAGAACGCACTTCAACTTGTCAGATTTAGCCCGAGGGTTCCGCTGATTAACCTTTCGCCGGTTTTGCTGATGCGCGATGCGGTCGGAGTCGCGCAACAAAGCATCCAGCTGCTCCACCGCTGTTCTGCCAGTGTCAGGACCGAGGTTCAAGGAAGTAGCGTCGTTGTCAGGCGCAGACTCTGGCGCTGCCATGAAAATGCTCACGGTTGGGGTCTAAACGGGTTTTCTAAAGACGTGATTTTAGCAAATCCGCTTAGCAACCAGCACCGCCATTGCGTGATAGATGTTTAACTGAGCCACGTTTCCCTGGGATAGCTTCCGGCAGTTTGTTCTCAGCTTCACACAATCGTTCGGAGCTTCCCACAGGCAGTTCTATGTTTCCGGAAGATAGTTCTGAGCGTTTTTTGGGCACCAAATAGTCATGAGCGCCTGGATAAACTTGTGCAACCGAGGTTATTCCTTTGACACAGCAAAACGAAATCGCAAAGCTAGAGTCGAGCCAGAACGGCGCGATATTGAAGTATCAAATAGTGCAAGCCTTTTCGTACTGCGGGCCATTTATGCTCGTAGATCTGGGAGTCAAACCCCTTATATGCGGCGTGATAACTATCATCTGTTGCGCCATTCTGCCGCCACTAACAATGATTCTGCTGAAAAAACCATGGAAGGAAACTATCATGATTGGGGTATCATCGACTTTTTTCGGTGCATTTTTTGCAGCGATGATGTGCGCGATGCTCCGACCGGATCAATTCATTTACGGCGGAATGCTGAAACACCACATTCCCGTAACATTACCCATAATCTTGTTTGAGATGGTTGCGGTCGGTATTCCCGCGCTGGTTCAGCTGCTGTGGGACTTTAATGCCAGACCCAAGCCACTAACGACGTCCTACGAGTTTTTGGAAGACAAACAACAGTAGCAAAGAAACTCGAAACCATCCTTCTTCATTGGAATGGCTAAACTGATCAACCACCGTCAGCGACGATGATGTATCATCGAACGCTGGAGTCAAACAAGGTGGTTGCACAATGTACGTAAGAAGCTCAATCAGACCATCGATAATCCTCTGGTTTTGCTGGAGGCATCTCGTCTTCTTCACGTTGTATAGCGCAACTGCAGTGTATGCATTCGAAGTCCTCCACTGGAAATTCGCGGCAATACCGTTTCTGCCTGTCGGCACGATCGGAACAGCGGTGGCATTTTATGTTGGTTTCAAAAACAATGCATCGTACGAACGACTCTGGGAAGGTCGCAAAATCTGGGGTTCAATTACAAACTTGTCCCGCGCATTTGGAGCGTTGGTGCTCGCTCTTGGTGCTCACAAACCAATTGAATCAAAACTCCAGGACCGACTGATCCACAGGCAAATCGCGTGGTGCAACACTCTAAAACTCAGCTTGCGAAGTCATCCAGCCCATAGGAATGCGCACAAAACCTCTTCAGAAGCAACGTTGATCGAATCTATCTTTAAAGAAAAATACGACCGTGAGACCCTGCAGCAGTATTTAGAAAGATCCATTACTGCCGAAGATAAACTGCATATGAATGGCTCCTCAAATCCGGCGCTATCCCTGTTGCAGTTGCAGCTCAGAGACATCGAGGAACTGGCAAATCTCAGCGACACTCATAGCAGTGTTTGCGAAAAAATGACAGACACCATAATCGAATGCATCAAAGAGCAAGGTGCATGCGAACGTCTGAAAAGCTTCCCGTTCCCACGCCAATATGCCTACTTCAGCGAAGTTTTCGTCTGGATATTTTTGCTCCTCTTGCCTTTTGGTTTGATTGACGAGCTGGCAAAAGCAACTACTGCCGGTCTCACATTGCTGGTAGTACCTTTTAGCGTGTTGATTTCCTGGATGTTCATCACAATGGAGCAAGTAGGAGACAGCAGCGAAGATCCATTCGAACTTGCGCTCAACGATGTGCCACTATCAGCGATATGCAGAACGATCGAGATAGAACTTCTGCAGATGATAGGCGAAACGAACCTTCCTGAGCCAATCTTGCCCGTCGCAGACATTCTGCTGTAAAAGAGCGAGCCAGCGCGGAATGTTACGGTCCAATATCAGACAATTGGCTTGACGATTTTGATGAAGTGCAGACCGTCTACGAGGTGCACTACGCCCTCGGGATTGAAAGGCGCAGTTTCACCAGTCGGGTTGTAACCCATACGCTGATACCATGCCATCAGTTCAGGGCGGCCAGAGACAACTTCCCCGACTATAGCTTTAGCGTGATAGTGCTCTCTGGCGTATTCCTCACTCCAGTTCATCAAAAACTTTCCAGCACCAGTACTTTGACTGTCTGGATCGACTGCGAGCATACCGATGTGTCCGTGTTCGCCTTCTCTCTTCAAGTGGATGCAGCCAACTAATTTCCGCTCGCCACCATCAACCAACTCAGCAAGCAATATGACCTGATCTACTCCATTGAGAATGTCATGGAGCCCATCGATTGTGATTCTCGGACCGCGAACTAAATGCTCTTCCCCAGTCCAGGATTTGCTTGCCTTTCCACCTCGAAAAGCATACTGAACCAGACGTTCCAGCGGCTCGACATCCTTGAGCTCTGCAATGCGCCCTTCCAGCTGAGATTTTAGTTCGGTAGTCTGACTCATAACACCTCCTGCGGAGTAGCTTATGATCCTACCAGTCTTACACGTCATCAACATTCAGTAACAAAGAAATTAGCCTTAACCGGTCGTTAACCGCTTGCAGATAGCCTTTACATCATAGTCATCAATGGTTTATCGCTAACGGAAAGTCGAGTTTTATGGATAATTCCTTTACCTGCATAATTGTAGTTTGGTCGGGAATGATGCTGACCCTGCTGTACATCTTTAGATATTTGCACGATTAGGTGCGCCACGAAGTCTACTTGCGCAACAATGCTGCCTTGTGCAAGAACATTGCTGCCCCTGCCTGCTCTTCTTAGCGCAACAACTTCTCGAAAGTACTTGCACATAACACATCCCGCACTTTATGAATCCGGAGCACCTGAGGTCCGAAAAAGTCACATTTGCCAGTTTTAATTGATTCATAGCGACGCAACCCAAATTTACTAGCAGTCGCCTTTGAATCAATTACTACTACGCAATGCTCACTGCGGGGTGCATCTATGTTTGGCTTTCATAAAAGAGAAGAATTCAAACGTCGCGGTTCATTCAAAAGACAGAAGATGAGCGGGAGAGCCGATGCCGTTTTAGCGCCAGCAGCAGAAATGTCTGAAGGAAAAACCATCGTTTCGCAAAACTTCAATCAGCACGCAGTTTTCTACTCTCTGGCAGCGAACCGCAGCACATGCTGCATCCGAATATCGTGTAGCAAACAAAAGTCACGCGCAACTCTGATCATATTCAGAGGCAGAATATTATCCTGCGTTTACGGAAAGCGCGGGCAGCAGCACTATACGTTTGGTACAGAAGCTTTCTCGCGTGCTCAAATCGATTTATTGAACCAACAAGCTGAACTCGCCATACACGCCCTTACAGAAGAGTCAGCTCTCTCAGCCGCGGCTTTCTTCGAAGGACACCAACAAGTTCAACCGATGAACAAAAGCACACACGATTTCTTTGCCGGCGTCAGTAACGAAATCAATTCGCGCAAGGTTCCTGGTTGCTTTGTTATGCGAGACGATGACAACAATGCCAGCGCTGTCGTGTATTTCCATGGCGGAAAGATCACAGGCATCTATTCCTACGAGAACGGCTGGCTGAAAGACAAAAAGCACGAATCAGCCATAAAGCTGTTCACTAACAAGAAAGGGTTCACGTCTGCCGCGTACATGCTGAATGCAATGTCAATGGAGCAGATCTACAATCTCACCTTCAGCTTAAGTGGCGTAGATGACAACGAAATCGATAAGGCAGAATGGATTATCGGAACAGAAAGCTGTAGCGAAGTCATTCCGCTTTTGCGCCACTCGAACAAACCATCGGGATTACGACACACGTTTTCTCAAGATTCCAAAAGCGCATATGAATCGGCTCTTAACGAAATCAATAAACTGTCGCTTCGTCAGGTTAGACAGCACGGACACTCTATAGATCCTAGCCATGGCAAAGCAAGCTAAAACAGGCTAAAGCCAGAAAAGCCTGAGCCTGTGGACCGCAACACGATCGCCAGAGCAGTTACAACCCTCTTCGATATATTAAGACGCTTATGAACAGCGGATTCCGACCAAAGTATTTTTGTCCGGGCCTTACTCCGATGTAATTGATTCCATGCGGCATGATGCCCACCAGTTGGCACTCGAGACGCATGTATTTAACTACCTTGAAGTAAGCATTGCCTCAAAGGTCTCCGTACCCTGACAAGTGTGTTGGCTTATCACTACGCTAGTAAAGAGGAATCCAATCAGTTCTCCAGCCTGCTTTTGGCAATACGCGACAGCGGCATGAAAGAAAACTGAAAGATCCGGCGTATACACTACGGTCCATGTTTCGATAGGGTACCTTCCATCTAGCCGGTGGCGCCGTTTTACTGGCCAAATGATCAACAAAATTATCAGTTTCTCGCTCAATCAGCGTATAGTCACGCTGGCCGCCGCCGTGGTGATGTCGGGGCTTGGCATTTGGTCTGTGCTGAATCTGTCTACCGACTCATTTCCCGACGTGAGCAACGTTCAGGTTCAGATAATCACCGAACCGCAGAGCATGGCGACGGAAGAAGTCGAAACATTGATCACATATCCCATTGAGAATGCTCTCAATGGTTTGCCTTACATTGAAAAAATTCGCTCCAGCTCGAGTTTTGGGTTTTCAATCATCACAGCAATTTTCGAGGACAGTACGGACGTTTACTTTGCACGCCAACTAGTACAGCAGCGCCTTCTACAAATGTCTTCGTCGCTACCGGCAGACTGCCCGACACCTCAGTTGGGTCCGGTCGTTTCTAGCTTCAGCAACGTCTATATGTATTGTCTTGAAAGCGATAGAAGAAATTTCACTGAACTAAGAACAATTCAGGACTGGGAAGTAGCCCGAAAGCTACGGGCTGTGCCAGGCGTGGCGAACGTCTCGACTTATGGCGGGTTTGTAAAGCAATATCACATCATCGTCCGCCCTCAAGACCTGCACAGCTATGGTCTTCGACTGACCGATTTGATCAGAGCAGTCAACGATAATAACGAAAACGCCGGAGGCAACTTCATTGAGAAAGCCGGGCAAGAAGTAATCATAAGAGGTATCGGTCGCATAGAAAGCATCGACGATATCAAGTCGATTGTGTTGAAAACGATCGATGGAACACCGGTTCGTATCTGGCAGGTCGCAGATGTCGTCATTGGCGAAGGCTTCAGGCGCGGCTCAGCTACTAAAGATGGCAATGGCGAAGCAATCACTGCCATGGTGATGACCCGAAAAGGCGTAAATACAAAAGAAGTAGTAGCGAGAGTTCAAGAGCGCGTCAAAGAGATCCAAAGTGAGTTGCCGCCCGATGTAAAGATCGTGCCGTACTACGACCAGACAGAACTTGTAGACAAAACCATTGAAACAGTGAAAGAAATTCTGTTCTTCAGCGGCGGACTTGTCATCGTCATTCTTACCGCGGTCTTGCTGCACATACCAAGTGCATTGATCGTCGCTGTGATCATTCCCCTTTCAATGCTCTTCAGTTTCATCTTGATGAAATTCACAGGGTTGAGCGCCAACTTAATGACTTTAGGTGCGGTTGATTTCGGCGTCATTGTAGATGCCGGAGTCGTCATGGTGGAAAACATCTTCAGAAATCTATCCCACCATCATCAACAACGAACAAAAAAAGAAGTTCTCGAGACAATAAGATTTTCCGCGCAGGAAGTTGGACGACCGATCGTTTTTGCAATCAGCATCATTATGGTTGTCTACCTTCCATTGTTCACACTTGAAGGCGTGGAAGGAAAAATGTTCCATCCGCTGGCGCTGACATTTATCTATGCCCTGCTTGGCTCGCTGGTTGTAGCGCTAACTGTGATTCCCGTTCTTTGCTATTTCTTCATGCAGAAGCCACTTCGTGAACGGGAAAACGTTGTCGTTAACTGGATTACCAAAGTCTATAAGCCGGCATTGGACAGAGCAATTCTCAACCCGAAGAAAACAATGCTTGTGGCTGTTGCAGCCCTGGTCGCCAGTTTCTGCCTGGTGCCATTTCTTGGTTCCGAGTTTATTCCATCGCTGGATGAAGGTCCAATCCTTCTTCGCACAAAGTTGCACGCGAGTTCAGCGCACACTGAAACATCTCGTATTTGCAATATTGTCGAAAAACTACTGCTCAAATTTCCTGAAGTGACGACAGTCGTCGGACGAACAGGTCGGTCCGGAACCGGTCCGGGGCTTGAAGGCGTCGAATCGACAGATCTGTATGTTGGGCTGAAGCCGAAAAGTGAGTGGACCACGACGAAAAGCAAGGAAAAGCTGGTCGATATGATGGCTGCGAAACTCGACGAAATTCCCGGGTTGATGTTCAGTTTTTCTCAACCGATCGCAGATATGATTGATGACCTGATAGCGGGGATTCGCGCCGATCTCGGCATCAAAATATTCGGACCCGATATCAAAACTCTCGATTCAATCGCGGAAAACATTCTGCATGAAGTCGGTAAAGTTCGCGGCGCAGTGGACATGCAACGCGAACAATTGCTGGGACTACCGCAACTGAAAATCGAAATCGATCGCAGCAAAATTGCTCGGCTTGGTTTGGATGTTGCAGATGTACAGACGATTATTAGAGCGGCTCTGGCCGGTCAAGCCGTTACCGAAGTAATCGAAGGCACCATGCGCTTTGATGTATTGATTCGCTTCCACGAGGACTACCGTAGCACACCAGAGCAAATCGGAAACATCTTCATCATCGCCCCTACAGGAGCACGTATCAAGCTCTCGCAGATCGCTAACATCCATATGGACAACGGTTTTGTCACCGTCAACAGAGAGAACGGACAACGCCGTACAGCGGTTCTGGTCAATGTAAGAGGTAGAGACCTGGGCTCATTTGTTGCGGATGCGCAAGAACGAGTTGCCAAGAACGTCAAAATCCCACGTGGCTACAAAGTTGTTTGGAGCGGACAATTCGAGAATCAACAACGTGCCATGGCAAAGCTTTCGCTTGTCGTGCCCTGCGTGCTACTGCTGATTTTCCTGCTGCTTTTCGCATCATTCCGCTCTCTGCGCAATGCCGGACTGATCATGTTGAACGTACCATTCGCGATGATTGGTGGCATCGTTGCGCTTTTTCTATCGCACGAAACGTTATCTGTACCAGCAATTATCGGCTTCATTGCACTGTTTGGCGTAGCGGTGCAAAACGGGGTCATTTTGATCAGTTACATTATGCAGTTGCAAGAACGGGGCCAGTCATTGGATGATGCCGTTCGTGAAGGTGCTACAGTCAGACTCCGGCCGGTAATGATGACAGCGCTTGTGGCAGCAGTCGGTCTTATTCCTAAGATTGTCAGCCCGGGAACAGGTGCCGAAGTTCAGCGTCCGCTCGCTCTTGTAGTACTCGGTGGTATCATTTCGGCCACTCTTCTAACCCTGCTGGTACTACCAGCGGTGTACAGACTGATCAATCAAAAAACGAAATTCGGTCCCAAAACCGATGAACCATTGGGTCAAGAGGAAGAAGAAATAATCAGAGAAGCAAAAGCAGAACAAACAGAATTAGAAGAAGAAGCAAAAGCAGAAGCAAAACAATCAAATTCAGAAGAAGAAACAAACTCAGGTCTACCCGCAGCCAAGAACTAAAAAAGTTCGCAAAAAATCAATCAGACTTAAAAGTAGCGGGAAACACCGCAGTACTTTTATGATAAGTTTGTCGTGTCTACGCTCAAATTGACCAGATTGAAACAGTGGCAAAAATCCTTTTAGTTGAAGACGACAAAACCGGTGCAGAAATTGTAGTGCACTGGCTGGAAGCCGAGAGACACAACATCGATCACGTCGAAAACGGAGATGATGGGCTCGAATACCTCCTGATGCGACAGTACGATGTAGTCCTTCTTGACTGGGATCTTCCAGGCAAATCGGGATTTGACCTGTTGAGAGAATTTCGCTCAAAAGGTCACACGACCCCGGTAATCATGTTGACGGGCAAATCAAATGTGCAAGATAAAGAAGACGGGCTAGACGGCGGTGCCGATGACTATCTAACCAAGCCATATTCACTGAAAGAATTGTCGGCAAGAATTCGTGCACAGGTTCGCAGATCGTCAAATCTCACTTCCAATCAACTGGAATTCAAAGGCATCGTACTGTCGCCAGAGCAGATGCGATTGACCCTCAACGGAAAAGATGTACCTCTGCTTCCAAAGGAATTTAGCCTCCTCGAGTTTTTCATGCGCAATCCAGATCGCGTCTTCACAGCAGAAGCAGTAATGATGCGAGTCTGGAGCACAGACTCTGAAACTTCGACAGACGCATTCAGAAGCACACTAAAGCGATTGCGTCAGAAACTCGAAGCAGCTGGCGCTGAAGGTTCCGTCGTTGAAACAGTACACGGCGCAGGATATAGATTCAACTCGAAATAATTAGAGCCATTCGTCGCACGTTACAAAGTCATTTTACAGATGTGACACAGCCATGCCACATCGCTGACATTTCGGCGAACCAGCTGATGCGTAAACCTCTTCCCGACGTAACGATCACTTGCTTAATGGTGGCATGATTACTTCATCTAATATGTGAATAACACCATTAGAGCAAGGAATATCTGTCGTGAGAATTAAAGACTTGTCTGCATAAATGTCGTTGCCCTTGGCTGTGATTGAAATGGAGTGACCTTCCATCGTTTTCAGCTTCGGCTCCTTCCTTAAGTCAACCGTTTTAATCTTGCCTTCCACTACAGTGTATTGAAGAACCTGCTTCAACTTGTTCTTGTTAGCCCACAGCGACATTCTGTCATCGTCTGGCATTTTGCGAAATGCTTTATCGGTTGGAGCAAAAATCGTGAATGGTCCATTGCCTTTCAACGTATTATCCAGAGAATAGGCTTGGGTATAACCATCTAGCAATGTCGAAAATTTTGCCACGTCATTGTCTTTCAACGTGTTGATCACATCTTTCTCTTTCCGCTCAAAACCCTCTTTTTCAACAAACTGCTGAGTCTTTGCGGCCAGTAACTTATGTGCGGGCTTCGCTTGCACCGACTGACACACTGCGTTTATGGCTGAAAGCAAAACTAGAACTGCACTTGCTGCCAAGAGTTTTTGACTGTACATTTGAGCGCTCCCTTTGATCCCCTGCGGGTTGCTTTGCCGACACTCTGGACCAGAATAGGCCGGCCGGACCCAAAGCGTATACCGAAGAACACCTCCACGTCCAGCCAATTGTCCGGCTGCCAGTACAGAGTTAAGGAAAAATCGTCAGACGGCTCAGATGAATCGGCAGACGGCTCGGGTGAATCGGCAGACGGCTCGGGTGAATCGGCAGACTGCTCAGATGAATCGGTGCAGCGTTCAGGAAAAATCTTTCAATCGGATAATAAATGACGGCAATTCCATATACGCACTCAGTTTTCAGTCGTGAAAAGAAAAGAAAATGCCACTATATACAGTATCGAAAAGGCGTTTCACGCTTGCGCAAAAGCTAATTACCTGTTTTAAGGAATAAAAAGGTGACTTCAGCCATTCATATTGACATTTGGAGATTTCATGAACAGCTGTTTCACGACGTGGTATATCAATCGTCAACTGTCCACACTTTGGGGGTGTTAAATGGAACGAAATTCCAAACCAGACTTGACAGCTTTGCTGACAGCGCTCAGCATCACTTCAGGTGTAGTGGTATCCGGTCTTCCAGCTCTGGCAGAAAAATCAGAGGCTAAGACAGAAACAAAAACTGAAACAAAGACAGAAAAGAAATCTTCTGCTACCGATGAAAAGAAGATCGAAGAGAAGAAGAAATCTGTCACTAAAAACCGTGACGTATCAGGTCGCGGCTGCAACTACCCTTGCGGCTGCCACTACGGCGGTAAGTCGATGAAGGGCAGTGGCAAAATGCCTGCTGCAGAATCAAAGACTGAGACCAAAACGGAAACCAAGTAAGAGAAAGAGCCAGCGCAAAACGGTCACAACTTCGAGCTATGACTGCCAACTTTTCTGCATTGAAGAAAACGTTTCCTACGATAGGCGTAGGACTTGGTCTTCGCTCGGAAGTTGCTCAGAAGACACTCGAATCAACCGACCGCATTGACTGGCTCGAGATCATCTCAGAACAATATATGAATGCCGGAGGCGCCAGTAGAGAATTACTCGAACGCGCCTCCGGCGTTTATAAAATCATTCCTCACGGTGTCAATTTGTCGATTGGCAGCACCGATGACATTAATTCAGATTACCAAAAGACACTAAAATCGCTCATAGACAAACTCAATCCGCCCTGGTGGAGTGATCATCTCTGTTTCACCAGTCATGGTGGCACATACATGAACGAGCTCCTGCCGCTTCCATTCAATAAAGAAACAGCAAGATATGTAGCGGAACGCGGGCGCATTATACAAGAGTATATGGAGCGCCCTTTTCTGTTCGAAAACATTACTTATTACATGCGCATACCAGGCAGCACCATGACGGAAGCGCAGTTCCTGTCTGAAGTTCTGGAGCTTTCAGACTGCGGCTTGCTGCTGGATATCAATAATGTTCACGTCAACTCACTGAATCACGGTTTTGATCCGATCGAATTTTTAGAGCAGATTCCCCTCGATCGAACAGTGCAGTTACACATAGCCGGGCATATCCATGCACCTGAATTCGACGCTTATGTCGACACACACGGCGCCCCCATTATCGGTCCCGTTTATAAACTGCTGAAATACGTTATGGAAAGAACAGACGTAAAGGCAATTCTGCTCGAGCGTGATCAGAACTTCCCGGACGACTTCAATGAAATCCTCTCGGAACTGGACGAAATTAGAGCTATAGCCGGAAGCGGTATCCAACCTGCTCCAAGCGAGTTAGCAGCAAAGGGAAACCAGCAATCGCAGCTCAAAAAATACTCAATCACAATTCACTCTCTGGTGAATGATAAACCAGCGCCGCCAGACAGTCTTGCCCGCGTCGAAAAGGTAATGCAACAACTCTGGATGGATCCTGACAAATCCGATCGCTTGGCCCAGGGAATGATAGACACTATTTCAAGTGAAATAGCCAATGAAATTGACACCAGCAGACTGCCCATCTATGTTAACGTCATCCACAGTTCTTATCTGAACTCAATGACGAAAGCGTACCCATCGTGCGCAGCGATTCTCAAACCGACCTGGAAAAATATCGTTGCTGAGTACATTCAACAGTACCCTCCTCGCAGCCATGACATGCTGTTGCTGGGCGATGCATTTCCGCAGTTCGTCGCCGACCGGCTTTTCACTCGGTATCGAAAAGCGTTTCCGTTTCTGCTCGAATTAGCAAAATACGAGCGCATCGAAACACAAGCTATTCACCACAAAGGTGTGATAGAAACTGCACCGCGTTGCTCTCTAGACACGCCGGAAAATTACATAAAATACAAACCTATACTTAATGCCACTCTGACCCTGCGGGAGTATGAATTTCCTGTACATCAAATTGATGAAAGACTTCGGCATTCAAAGCGAATTCCTCGTAACGTCAAGAAGTCCAAAACATACCTGCTCACATATCAAAATGCGCACAATCACCTGGTTCAGGACTTCGAAATTGACCAACATGCCGCTGCATTGATCGAACGGATGACAGCAACTGATTCTTCATACGCCGAATTAGCTCAATTCGCATGCACTATGTTTCCGCCGGAGAATCCGTATGCCGCTGTGCAGTATTTTGCAGAGTTCATCCAGGACATGCACCTGAACGGCGTATTTACTGGCGATAAACTTGCGGAAGTTAGTGATGAAGCCTGTGCGCAAGCCAACACAGACGTTAGGGATCCAGCGACAGAACGCCCCACGGTCAAAGCTTGATGTTTTCTCAGCGCTCCAACTTACTTTTGTCGATAGCAGGCATCATACTTTTGATGGGACCCGCCACCACCACTGCGAGGGCAATCGATACACCTGAAAATCAGCACCACGAGCAAAAGAAACAAACGAGCAACGAACAGTCCGCCACAACCACAAGCGAAGGTCCTGCCGTAACTGCCGAAATCGAGGTCGGACCATTCGATCTGAAGCAGAAATACCGCTCAATGGAAGGTCCTTATGTTCGGGTTCCTTTGAAAATTGCGGACATCCTGGCAGAGAAAAATGTCAGCATTCCGGAATCTTACGTCAAAATACCCGGAGCCGCACAGGCTGGGCCGGGCATGACTGGTAGTGCCGATGGGGCCTCGATGCAGCCGGGACGGCTGCGCTCCATGAGTAACGACGGGGCCATTAGTGCCGACGGGGCCGGCAATGCAGCCAATCAAAAACGAGAATTACTCTGGCTCAAGTCAGTAAAAATAGACATGCTGGACGAAAATGACAAACCACTGCCAGATGCTGCTTTTTTCTGCCATGCGACTATCGATGTCGATCTGGACTTTCGCAATCAAGTATTTCCGGCAAGCGAGCATCCAGGCAATATGCGACACATTGTCCTAACTCAAGGACAAACCCAATTCGCATTTCCAAACGGATTTGCGCTGCCCGTCGCCAGTGATGAAAGCTGGAATTTCGTATTTCAGACGATAAACCGCACCAGCGATGTACCTCGCAAGGTCAAAGGACGTTGCCTGCTCACATTCGTTAAAGACAGCGAGCTTGTCTATCCGATCAAAGCACTCTTCTGGTACTACCCTGTAATCAACGTTGTAATTGACAGAAACTCAGCCGAGCGCATCAAAGCCGAGCGAAAGTCATGCCCGGACTGTAGTGCTATCTCAGAGGGCGTACCGGCACCATCTAGCATGCGAAACATGATCTTCACAGACAAACTCGGTCGCAGCCAGATTGGGCACTGGGTGGTACCGCCGGGAGTGCACACCTACGCCAGCCCTATCAACACAATCGGGTCAATGTCAACGGCGAAATTTGCTGCAGCCGATACCGACATTCATCTTGTACTTACACACGTTCATCCTTTCTGTGAAAAGTGTGTCTTGATTCAGCACGACAAAGGTCAGACCAAAGAGATTGTCACTGTAAAAGCAAAGACAGACGAAAAGAACTTGCAACTAACTGAGATTGATACAATCAGCTCCGTACCTGGAATTCCACTTGAAGCAGGCAAGAGCTACGAACTGCAGGCAACATACAACAACACTTCAAGCAAGCCGCAAGATTCAATGGCAGGAATGGCACTGTACTGCTCAGACAACAAGTTTGTGCGCCCTGACTGGGCTCTGGCGGGCAACATGAATGAAGCATATTGCGGCACCAGCTACGAGCAGAAGTCACGAAAGAAAGCTCACAGTAAAGCTTTTGGGATGAGACCCAATTGATAACCGAAAAACGATAGTCTGTTGATGCCCAGGTACGACTGAGCATGAAAACCGTGACCGGCATTCATTTCAACATTCAAGAGCACGGGGGCATCGCTCTGCTGAAGCTCTTGCAACGTGGCTGCGAATTTATAACTATGAGCCGGACTGACTCGATCGTCGTGGCTGCCGGTGTTGATCAGAACAGCAGGATATTTTCGCTTTCTCAAATTATGCAAAGGCGAGTAGGCTCGCAATATTTCAAAAAACTTCTTTGTAGAGGCAGTGCCGTATTCGAGCTCAAAATGTCTCTCGGTGCCAAACTTGTGAAAGCGCAGCATGTCCAAAAGTCCACATCCAATCTCTACCGCACCAAACAGGTCAGGTCGTTGAGTCAGAGCCGCTCCAGTCAGTAAGCCACCATTGCTGAATCCTGAAATTCCCAAACGATCGGGCCGGGTATATTTCCGACGAATCAATGCCTGCGCAACAGCGATGAAATCATCAAATGTATGCTGCTTGCTTTCACGCGTTCCGGCCTTACGCCAATCGGCGCCCAGACCTGCGTCGCCCCGAAGAATAGCTTCGACGCAAACGCCGCCAAGGTCCATCCAAACAAGATCATAATTGTCGCAGGACGGGTCGACATCGCGATCGAAACCACCATAACCGGTCATGATTGTTGGATTGGCGCCATTCAATTTCAACCCTTTTTTATAGCGCACAAAGAACGGAATTCTGCTTCCGTCGCGGCTGCGCGCATACAATTTTTCGGTGACGAACTGCGATGTGTCCAGCATCGACTGATACGCAGACTTAGTAGTAAATTTACCCGTCTCAAAATTCAATTCATAAGTTGTCGTCGGTATTGTGTACCCTTCAACAAGCATTCGAATGTTTGGATAATCCATATAATAAATTTCATTCACAGAAGTGCCAACGGGAAGCTTGATGGCTGCCAGTTTCGTGTTTTTAACCGTATTCCATCTCTGAATAATTTCGCATTCGTCCGTAGCGTAGACGCAGACCAAATATTCGCCCCACTTAAACGCTCGCTTGAGTAAATGCGGCTGTTCCTCGAGCGCTTGACGAAAGCGTGGAAGGCGATTCGATTTTGCACTTTCTTCTACTTCTCGAATAGAAAGGGAAACGATACGAAACAAGGGAGCATTTTTATCAGTGATAAAGAACACCCGATCATCTTTCTGCCCGATAAAATAGAATCCCTTAGACTGCTCTTTCAAAACATTTAAACGCCTGGATCTGACATTTTGAATTTTGATCAAGAATATAGAATGCCGAGTCTTTTTGGTACCATAAGTAGTGACCATCAGATATTTATGATTTCCGATTATACTGATCGATGCGTACACGTCCGGCTCGTCGAATTTATAGATGACCTTGTCTTCAGCCTGACTGGTATGCAATTTGTGATAGCGAATTTGACACCGATCATCACCTCGATCAAAAGCAGCGTAGTAAAAGCCGGTGCTGTTTTTGTCCCAGGTCAGCATTCTTGCATGAACATTCTTGATCACGCCCCTGACCCGTTTGCCGGTATCCATATTTTTCACATAGATTGTCTGCCAATCAGACCCGTTGGTCATAACGAAGTACGCGATGTACTTGCCGTCTCGGCTGACAAAACTGTTACCGAGCCTGCAATTTTTAGACCAATCCTCAGAGCTCAAAACAAGTTGTGAAAATTGCCCTGGTCTTTCACTGCGGAACAACTTTGTCGCTGGTTTGTCTGAGCTGAAGTAATACGGTCCAACTTTGTAGATCACTTTCAAAGTCTTCGCCGAGAACATCTTATGAACACGCTTTAGGACTTCTCCACGTCCGGGAATCGCCTCGAGATAGGAGTTCGAATACCGATTCTGAACTGCAATCCACTGCTTAACTTCATCTGCGTGCACCTCCTCCAACCAGCGATAAGGATCACTGATCATTGCTCCGAAATGCTTTTCACTAACCACTTCTTTCCTTGTTTCCGGAAAAACGGTTTGGTTCAGCAAGTGGCTAACATTTTTATTGGCACGTCGAAGTAACCTGCGAAGCATTTTCTTATGTGAAGGATCTTTCGCCTCGACGCTAAGGAGATGCATCAGCTTTTCGACTAATCCAGAAACCGCAGCAAGTGGAACATTCTTACTCTGTCGAACCGATTTTTCAAAGGCGTCAAAAGCTGCATCAAAGTCTTTCGTCTTCCAATAACAATAACCAACTTGCGCGTGCATTCGCTGTGGCCATTCAGAGTCCGTAAAAGCATTTGCTTCAGTCCACTCAATTGCCTTATTCAAGACACGCGCCGCTCTTTTGAACTGATTTCGAGCCTGCAACGACATGGCACGCCACCACATACAGTTCAATACCTCTGACTTTTTCAAGTCATCGTAAATGCGACCTGCTTGAAGTAAGTAAGGCTCACAAGCAGCAAACTTCTCACACATGAAAAGAGAGATCCCGAGCAGCCAATAAGCGTATGCCGCTCCTTCATCCATTTTTCCAAGCTTCGCGATATGGCTTTTATTGGAAAGCAATATCTTTGCCGCATTCTTATAATCTCCAGCTTTATAAAACTTGTATGCAGCACTATTGACTTCAAAACAATTGAAGTCAGCTTTTCTTTTACTTCTTGCTCTGGCGCCGCTGGCTCGTCTCATTTACAGGGTTTTGACGCAAAAGGCTAAACCTCAAGCACCAAATAAGCTGGGTCTCTCAGGTAAAGTATATCTTGAATGAATAAAGTTATTAATTGCGTTGCGACTCTCTGCTGCGCTCACGTCACTATGAGCAAGAGAGTCGGCAAGATCGGCAAGTTCTTGATCTTTAATCACCTCTTGAAACCATTTTGCATAATGTCCAAGGTGCAAGTGGTGCAACCAGGTATCGTCATCGACACCATCGGCGATGCGAACGAAAATTCGCAAGTTGCTTGCCTGCAAATTAAGACGAAAATCTGGACCGGTGAAAAAGAAGCTGCGATGGTATCCGACGTCTCCCTGTGCATATTTGCGTACATGGCGGCGATGCTCGTGCAAAGTCGGCAGCAGGCGTAACTTGCGCGCCTGGCGAGGCGAAGATCGCAACCAGAGAAGCACTTCATCGACATCGAGATCAACCCTGTCAATTGGTGGCACCTTCAGTTTCTGCGCTCTGGTGAAATCGTTAATGACATCATGCGCATCTCGACCGGTGGCAATTACCGTGTCAATATTCTTCAAAACATCAGTAGATAATTCCGTAGGATGCACGGTAACAAGAAGCAGACCAGGAAAGTCTCTCGGCATGGCCTGGCTGGCATGTTTCCAGTCAGGATAAAGCATGTGATGTGCTTCCTCAACGACAAACCAGTGGGGACGCCCGGTCGAAAGGCGCAGATCTTGCACGGCATTGAGCAGGCGCACGAAATATGCCGGGCGTTCAGCAAAAGCTAACCCAACCAGGTTCACAGTCACTCTGTTATCAGGATTTTTCAGAGCCAACACAACATGATCGACATCCGGCGCATGGGTATTGCTCCCCAGCGTGACAGCCCCGGGGAATCCATCAAAATCTGCTTCGGGATCCACAACACAGTATTGATATCGATCTGCACCGAGACGCTCAAGAAGTCCACACGTCAGACGCGACTTGCCGCTGCGCGATGGACCGGCAATGAGAACCCGGCTGTTATAAGCGTCAATTGAAACAGGCCCCTGCTCAGACGACCCAATTTGCAAACGGTCGCGATGCATTTCTAATCGCAGCTTTTGCAAGTCATTATTGACCAGCTCATCGATAAGATCACAAAATCCTTCAGCTTCGGGACGTTTCAAGACCCAGTCGGCGTCTTGTTTGACAAGCGACGTGGCATTCGCAACCGCGACAGAGCACTTACAATAGGATAGAAATATATGATCGTTCTCGCCGTTCCCAACTCCCACAACGTTGTGAGGAGAAATTCCAAGACCCTCCAGGGCGGCTTGCAGACCTGAGGCTTTGTTTACGCCAGGCGGGAGCACGAGCACGGCATTGCGGTTGAAGCTGAGCTGTAGATCAAGTCCCATCTTCCGAATCACGCCCAAAACCGCACTTTCATGCGGAGACCAGGTCGAAACGATTGCCTTTCCTGCACCGACGTGGGCGACACCTCTTTTCTTCAACCTGGTAACGAATCCAGCCGGAGCGGGATCACACAACAAGCGGCTGTTACCGGTATTTGGGTCGTACAGAACGGCGCCATTTTCCAGGACGATGCTGTCAAAGGCATCCAACTCTTGGCAGGATTCAGTCAACTGCTCGAGTGTGCGACCGGTCACTAAAATCACCTTTCGGCCGGATGCACGCACCTGCCGGAGCCTGCCAAAAGCCTCAGGGTCCGGCTGATTGTTGGATGTTAATGTGCCGTCGTAATCGCAAGCCAAAGCGAGGTAACGCATACCAGAACGAGAACTCCCGACTCTTTGTGACTGCAGCTATTCTAGAGCAAATCATTGATTAGCTACAATGGCTGTAAGCAATAAAGAGAGATGCAATGCGGACAGAGGTAGTATCAGATGTAGTGCTGGAAGATGGCACTCGCGTGATTACAAAAGCCAACATGACCATCGTGATCATTTCGCCCGATGGAAAGAAAGAAATTCGCAAACCCGATGAGGGAGTTGTGCAGATGCTGCCGGATGGGACACGCATTTACAGCGCCCCTGATGGAACCATCAGTGAAACGCGTCCCAAGAACCTGCGCCCGCTCAACGTAATCAGCACTTCGGCTGACGAAAACGCACAACTACTGTCTAACTTCGCGCACACTCCTTTCATACTTGACGATGTTAGATATCAGTCGGTCGAGGGCTTTTATGTTGGTCTTAAATATTCAAATCAGGATGAACGACGGAAGATGAACAAACTGTTTGGCGCAGAAGCGAAAAGAGCCGGTAAGGCAGCCAAACCGACCGAAACCGAATACGGTGGCACCACGATCAAATTGGGAAGCACCGAGCACCACGCACTGATTAAGCGAGCCATCAAAGCAAAGATTGAACAAAACCAGGAGGTGCTGAAAGCTTTACTCGACAGTTACCCCAGGGAACTAGTTCACCTGACGGGACGACCAGACCCTCCAAACACAAACTTTCCATCTTCCGTGTTTGTGCGAATACTGACCGAGCTGCGCGATGAGTTCATGAGCAGGCAAAAGCAGGCGTGAGCCCGGCCGCACCTCCGGACCATCAATTTAATCTTTCCACAGGAGTGGCCTTGAACCGGTCTATCCCCCGGTAATTACGAGGTTTCGAACTTGACAAGAAGTTAATATTTGCCCTATATTTGGGGTGCCCACGTCATAGTCGTACACCCATGGGGCCCAGACCACAAGTATGTCGAAATCATCCGGACCAGCCGAAGAACACATCCCACTTGCACCGATAGGCGACCTGAGCACCGCTCATACACCAGTCGGCGACCAGCAGGTTTTCTCTGGACAGAATCATCCATATGCTGCAATTCCGCTGGGAGACACATCGGCTTTAGTCGTTCCACCGTCCGGAGACGGGCAGCGCGAAGTGCCGGTGCCACGGCTGACAGTGGCATCAGGACCAAGACCTGAGATTCCAGCGCCGATCGAGAGCGCTATATCACGCGGCTCGACAATCAGGTTCAGTTCACCAGGCGAAAACGCCGAGGCTCACCGGGAACCAGACTACTTCTTTACGCCCGAGGGTCAGATGGTGCCGAATCCAAAGGCGACACCGAGCCCCGATGGCAGCATCAATATTGAGATACAGAATACCAACCAGGCAGCCAACAAGAGCCTGCGCGATGCGATCACGCACGAAACGGAAATGCAGAAGCAGGCAGCTCAAGACATGATTCGCCTGTTCCAAAAAGCACACCCTGGTGAGCCAGTGCCGTCATGGATGACAGACCTGGTCAACGCCAAGCCAAACTTACCTGACTTTGTTCCGTTCCCACCAGCAGCCAACCAGCCACCTGCACCGCCGCCTGAAAACGGCTTCGTACCGAGAGGCGTGAGTGGTTCGTCGGGTGGTCCCGGCGGCGGTGGCGGCAGCGGAGACGGCGGAGCCGGCGGTTTTGCCGGAAACGGCGGATTCGACAGCAGCGGTATGTTCCGAGGCAACGGCGGCGCTGGTGACGGCTCGATCTCGACTGGCGAAACAGGCAAACCAATTGGACCAGGCGAAACAGTCCAGGCAAAGCAACTTTATGATTACTTCGTTGAGCACGGATTCACTCCCGCGCAAGCCTCAGGCATTCTGGGCAACATTCAGACGGAATCCAGTTTCAAAACCAGTGCTTATAACGCAGGTGAAGGCGCAATCGGGCTCTGTCAGTGGGAAGGCGGTCGAAGAACCGACCTGGAAAACTTTGCCCGCGAGCAGGGTAAACCGGTGACTGACTGGCACGTACAAGCAGATTTCATCATGCATGAATTGAACGGCAAAGAAAGCAGAGCTATGGCTGCCATCAAATCTGCCACCACACCGCAAGAAGCTGCAGTGGCGTTCCAGTCGAAGTACGAACGCAGTGCCGCCCTCGGGGATCGTGCAGCGAATGCCGGCAATATCTATCAGCAGTTCGCAAAATCGAGCATGGCTTAGCTAGTAATAGCAAACAGCCTTCCTGGTCCACTTGTTGCCGGGATAACTCGCGTGCAGAGCCATGTAAGCCTTTCGGGAATATTCGCTGCCGACATCCGATGCTGTCGTCCACTTCGGCAATTTGACGATGCGATACAACATCTCCGGCACATCCGGGTCAGAAGGGTGCGATTTCGCCCAATCAAGAACAATTTGACCGTAGTATCGAGACGGATTGTTTTTGAAGATTTGAGTTCGCTCGCTTGTTGCCTGTTTCTTTTCAGCAGCAGTGAGTCGGCTCGCCAAACCATTCTCGCCATATGACTTAATTCGTTCACTCATTGACGCACAACCGTTGAAGCATACGGTCTCGTAGTCAGACCACATTTCTTCCTCAGTCTTCTGTCTTTTGACCACCGGAAACGGCACCCAGTAGTTACCGTTGTACCAGTCGAATTCATCAAGACGCTCACCATGCCGTTGCAAACCGCCCTGAATGTAAGGCGTCATGCCGTAGAATTTCAGCACCGCACAAGCGCCAGCAAATTGTTTGGCTGGACCCTCAGGTGCAGTTTTGTATTTTGCAATCGCGTTCTTCAGAACGGGATTAGACGCTGCCACTGCATCTGATATCTTCATCGCCATATCATCCCGGTTCAACAACTGGGCGCGTGTCCATGTTGCTCGCAAAACAATTGCTCTGAACGCCGCCGGTACGGAAGCATTCTGCGAGAAAGACATCCACGTAGAAAGTGGTGCATTTCGACTGATATCATCGGCAACTTCCGCGTCGAAAGCGGGGGTTTCTGTAACATACGTTTTGCTGTTTTCAATCTTCAAGAATTTTGGCGAAACGAGATCGGTTAGAGATTGAAGAACCTCGGGCGTTTCCTGTACTGCGAATTTCAAATAATCCGCTGTTGTTTCACTAGCCGCAGCCATTTGCATCGCAAACAAATTGCGGGAAGATGGTGGCAGACTTTTGTCGCTCAGCAGAGGCAAAATCATATTTCGAGCTTCACTCTTCTTGCCAGTAGCGATGAGCGCATCGGCAAGATAGAATCTGCATGTGGAATAAGCGGGCGATGCGGCTGAAACATTTTGCGCCGCAGCATAAAGATCGTCAGTACCATGATTTCGAAGACTATTGGTGGTAACAGCGGCGACAAGCCATGGAGTGCTGCGCGTCTTTCGCCACATTTGCAGCGCATGGGACGCATTCTTCTGAGCGGTCGCTTTCATCCTTGCCTTCGCTTGCGGAGAATCATCAAAATTATCGTCAGCGAACATGCTGCTCTGGATAGTCAGCACCCAATCAGCCAGATCACTTGCGGCAGCAAGCTCTTCCGTTGCTTTTGACTGCTGGGCGGAAGAACTATCAGCAGAAGAACTCGTGGAAGAACTCGCGGAAGAATTAGTTGAGGAACTGTTCACAGAAGAATTGGCAGAACCTGCAACAGAACCGTCGCCACCGATCATAGATATTGGTGCAGAGGTATCTGGGTGCAACGGATTACCGTCAAGCAAGAAAGTCAAATCACCAACATCTCCGCCGAATCGTTGATCACCACCTGCTAGCACGACAGATGAAAGCATTTTGACCGCAGCCGCGGAATCCATATTCATATAGTTGATCGGACGCAACAGATCTAATATATTCTCTCGCGAAGAAACCTTATCGGCTTTGCCCGCAGCACTTTGCAAAAGATTCGCGACTGCATTGTTTTCATCCTTTTGCACGTTTCTTACCTGTGCCGCCTTGATCCGTAGAACCATATACGATGCCAGGTCTTTCAGCGGCGAACCGAAACGACCTGCAACTTTCTCGAAAGCCGCAAGAGCATTCCCATAATTCGACAGGTAAAAATTAGCAGCGCCAATCTGGTAATTTCGATAATCTTGCAGCTCTGGATCGGCAGAGCCGGGCAACGGCGCAGGCACGACAACTTCTTGATTTTTCTGCGCGCTTAAGCCATACACGCCATCTTGAGCATTGACCCAGGCACGAACCTGCGGGCTCAAGGGTTTATACTTCTGCATCAAACTCGCCAGTGTTCGTCTGGCTTGCGACATTGATGCGTCACCGATCGCATATTTCTCCCAAAACTGCGACATCTTCCATGCGAGATCCATGTTTTTCTTGTTGGAAGCTCCGATCGCTTTCGAACGCATCGTAAGATAAGCATCTCGCTCGTCAATCAACCCCATGCTGCTAAATGAAGAACCGTTTTTGATGCGAGAGTGCCATAGACTGACGACACTCTCCTGCTCTGCCGCAGAAAGTGGTTTGAGATTCAAATAACGGTATGCCACCACCAGATATGATTTCGCCCAGCCAGCTTGCACGACGCCTATATTTCCCCTGGCGAAAAGAGGCAAGGGAAGGTCAGGATGGTTGCCGTTGACCAGAATGCTGTAAGCGAGGTCAGGCGCGCACGCTTTTGCCGGCGGCACTGGATTGACGATAAAAGATACGGCCAATAATGCGGCGAACAGACCCCGCGTCTTTGTAATCATTTTTGAAAAGCCTCTTTTGCAATTGCATCGAATCGATCGCGATTCCATGGACGAGAATTGAATATGTAGACCTTGTCGAACTGGTTCTGAAGATGCGCAGCAAACAATGCCTTGTTAGTAAGACTCTCGTTTGCCGAAATTCCCAGCGATACCTGTGCATTTGTGCCTGAGTCCAATCTTTGAGATTGCACACGTTGCAGAATATTTTTTCGGTCCGCCCCGATACTGAACATCATGGCTATGACCTCGTCTGCATCGCCATCCTGAAGCCATTTATCCGATAGCAACCAGGAACCCAGCGCCGTTATTGAAATTCTTCTCTCAGGCGGCAGTTCCTGCCGAAGCTTCTTCAAGATGGTTCTGTAGAACGGACGTTCGTCTGCCAACGCATCAAAATCAATCTGCACCGTATCCGACGATGGAAGACTTTTGATTGCCTTAACAATAGACTTTGCGATGTAATCAGCCGCAGCAAATTCTGGAGGACGTGCATCTGAGGTCGACACCGAGCCTGGTAATCCTTCACCTCTCAACGTTTCGATTCTAAATACCGGAACAGAATGGACGCCCGCCGGTAATTTCAACTTCTGAGTGCGCGGGCGAAATTCAGTGCTGGCTCCACGCACATAAATCATTCCAGCAAAGTACGATACACCGACCTTTGACGGGTCGATGAACGACAGATCTTCGTCGCGTTCCCAAGCCCACAGATTGACGGACGGGACGTGAGTGGTGGCGGACACAGCCGGCGCAAAAATGTGATGCAGACCTGCCACCTTTCCTGCCAGCATAACTCCCGGCAAGAACAGCGAAAAAATGAGAGTCGCATAAAATGGCGAAACGAACTTTCGCTCGGCGCCAGCAGCCCTTGCTCCTGATTTCCTCGCAGCTGAAATTCTGTTTGTTGCACTAGCACCGGATGTGTTCAAAGCTACCCACCATTTCTATAGCTTGAGGCGCGATTACGCCTTCAATTTCTACTTAATTGGTAATAGCTGAAAATTAGGACCAATAGCAACACCTGGCAAAGTGTTGCTCAAAACCGAAAACGTAGAAATAGCTGGACATTCCGAGATTACAGAAAGTCCATTGCGATGTTAAATCGGCATTCTATATCCGTAAAATTCATGATCCTCGTTATAGCCGCCCTGCCCGCTGCCTATCGAATTAAAATCAGCCACAAACTCGATTGAGCGAATCCACTTGACCTGCTTGAATCCAATTTCGTTTTCACAGCGTAATCTCACAGGAGCACCATGCAATAAGGGCAACTTCTTGCCATTCATCTCATAGGCAAGAATAGTAAGCTGGTGCCTCATATTCGCAATGCTGTGCACGTCATAATACGTGCCCCCTTCGCCACCTTCGCCAAAAGAATAGAAAACAGCAAAGCGGGCATGCGGCAGCGGTTTGACAATGTCCATTATGCTGGTCATAGGAACTCCGCCCCATCTGGCAATGCCTGACCAGCCTTGAATACAAAAGTGTTCAGTCGTTTGTTCCTGTTTCGGTAGAGAGAGCAGTTCTTCATACGAGAAATCATGTGTATTTTCGACCAATCCGCCGACGCTCAAACTGTAGTTGACGAAATTAGCCTCATACAATTCCTGAAACTCTTTCGATGTGGGAACAAGGCGCTGCCACTGATGGCTCGCGAACAACAGACCATAGAATATGACCCCGTTCAGTAGCCAGGCGAAATCGCAACTGAAATGCCACCAGCGAGCCAGACCGATAGAATGTCTAATGCCAGGGATACCCAACCATTTTGGTATCGTTACCGCGTCGTCCTTCGCTGTCCACAAAACATCCCTGGGCACCTCACGCTGAAATCGAAACCATTCAGTGCCAGGCGTACAATCTTTGTTCCAATAGAGGCGCGGATGGTCTGCCAAAATCTGAATCCCAGAGCGAATTATAAACATCATCAGGAAGAGATTGAGAACGTGCTGAACACGCAACCAGACCGGGAACCCAGAATAATAGACAGTAGTAGACGATTGCCCGGGATATCTGGCGATAAAGTCACTCACCACGGGCAGTGCGCGCAGTTCATGCGCCGCGCCTGCACTAATAACCAGGATTGTCACAGAGATAGGAATTAGCCACAGCACATTGAACCAGCGTTTGCCGATGCGAAGCTGCGGCGTGACACCATTTCGCGGAGGCGCCCAATATTGCGGCATGACAGAATCATGTGCCCTGGCTATTTGTCCAGCCAATGGGTCGGGCTCAGTATGTGAAAACTCAGCTGTCATAGCCCTACGGATTTCAAGGTGCGTCACTATCTTAGCGCCAGTTACCTTCAAATTCTTGCAAAGTTAATGCGATAGCCAAGCAGAAAAAATTGACCATAAAACAAGACAACCGGTGAGATACTGTTTCAATGCCCGAGTTTCGAGATCACCGTCAATTCTTCAGAGGAGCCTGCAGGTTGTGAAGCACTGGATTACCGCGCTATCTATATTGATTGCCACTCAACAAACATTGCCTGCGGCGCACGCGATTGAGGTTCATGAAACAAAAGTGCCTTCTGCAAACAGTCAAGGAATGAAGAAAAAAGTCGATGAGCTCATGAGCCAGATGACTTTGGAAGAAAAAATCGGTCAGATGAATCTCCTGTCGATCGGAGTAGATGTGACCGGTCCTGTTGTCAGTAAAGATGTGGATGCAAAAATCAAGAGTGGACTCGTGGGAGGTGTTTTCAACACCATCACACCATCGGCCGTGCGCAAGTTGCAAGAGATGGCCGTCAACAACTCCAGACTGAAAATTCCGCTGCTATTTGGATACGACGTAATTCATGGTCATCGCACTATTTTCCCTATTAACCTCGGCATGTCCTGTTCCTGGGAACCTGAACTCGTGGAACGCACAGCCAGTGCCGCCGCGCGCGAAGCAGCAGCTGACGGATTGAACTGGGTCTTTGCCCCAATGGTTGATATCGCTCGAGACCCTCGTTGGGGGCGTGTCTCAGAAGGCTCAGGAGAAGATCCATATCTGGGCGGACAGATGGCAAAAGCAACTGTGCGGGGATATCAAGGAAAGAATTACGACAATGCAGATACCGTTCTGGCATGCGTAAAACATTACGCCCTTTATGGTGCAGCTGAAGCCGGGCGCGATTACAACACCGTAGACATGAGCCTTGTGCGCATGTACAACGAATACTTACCGCCGTACAAGGCAGCTGTCGAGGCTGGGGTCGATTCGGTGATGACCTCGTTCAACGAAATCAACGGCGTTCCGGCAACTGCAAACAAGTGGCTGGTCACCGATGTTTTGCGCAAACAGTGGGGTTTCAAGGGACTGATCGCCACAGACTACACCGCAGTCAGTGAGATGATCGAACATGGCGTAGGAGACGAAGCGAAAGTCTCAGAACTGGCGATTAATGCCGGAATCGACATGGACATGGTCAGTGAGCTTTTCATCAAACACGGAACAGCTCTCGTCAAATCTGGAAAAGTCTCCGAAGCACAAGTCGATGCAGCTTGTCGCCGAGTGCTGGAAGCCAAATACAAACTTGGTCTGTTCCATGACCCTTACCGCTATATCAGCGAAGAGCGAAACAAAAAAGAAATGCTCAGTGAAGACAAGCTTAAACTTGCAAAAGAAGCAGCCATAAAGAGCATGGTCCTTCTGAAAAATTCGAGCAAAACCCTACCGCTGAGCGCATCTCAGAAAGTAGCGTTTGTCGGTCCTCTCGTCAAAGACCAACGAAACTTGCTCGGGTCATGGAGCGGCTTTGGTGATTGGAACAAAGCCACCAGCATCTGGCAAGCACTCGACACCAAATTTGGTGCGGACAAATTCCTCTACGCAAAAGGCTGCAATATACTGGACGATGAAGTCCTGATCTCCAGACTCAACCACGATGGTGCCTTGCTCAAAAAAGATGAGCGCTCGCCGCAAGAACTGATCGACGAAGCCGTCTCAACGGCAAAGAAGGCTGACGTGGTGGTTGCAGTGCTGGGTGAACCATTCATATTTAGCGGTGAAGCCGCCAGCAGAAGCATGATCGGTCTGCCGGAAAACCAGGTCGCCCTGTTGAAAGCATTGAAGGCGACAGGCAAACCGATCGCACTCGTCCTGATGAACGGCAGACCACTAACGCTGCCATGGGAAAACGCGAACATGGATGCCATTTTAGAGAGCTGGTATGGCGGCACCAAATCTGGTGACGCGATTGTTGACACGCTATTTGGTGACGCGAATCCGTCAGGCAAATTATCAATCACGTTCCCTATAAACGTGGGACAGATCCCGATCTACTACAACGCAAAAAACACCGGGCGCCCATACGCGCCAAACGAAAAATATCGATCGCAGTATCTCGACATACCTAATCAGCCACTGTATCCATTCGGCTACGGTCTCAGCTATACAACTTTCGATTACACCGAGCCGCAACTGAGCCGCACCTCGATTACTCCCGCCGAAACCATCACTGTCTCAACAAAGGTAAAAAATACGGGTGATCGCCCAGGAGTTGAAACAGTCCAGTTCTACATCAGGGATCTGGTTGGATCGATTACTCGTCCGGTCAAAGAACTCAAACACTATCAAAAGGTAGAACTAAAGCCAGGTGAAGAGAGAACAGTCGAATACAAACTGACTGTTGATGATCTGAAATTCTACAATTCTGATTTGAATTATGTCGCCGAACCAGGAGAATTCGAAGTCTACTGCGGCACTGACAGCAACAATTTGAAGAAAGCGAAGTTCACTCTGCACTAACACTCGGCACTAACAACCGACTGAAACCAGTCGTCTTTGCAACTAAAATACCGCCCAAATTTAATCTTTTCTCGGCTCAAAATGTCGCTGATAAACCTGCTTGTCAGGGGAATTTTCGATATTCTCTGCCATTTAAGGCTGTTCAATCTGATGCCTTGTATTTCCAAATTTGATTACCTATCGCAACTTCTTTTGTCCGTTGTTGCGAATACATTGCAGACTCCATGCAGTCTTGTTATTGCGAATCACTCGCACACCGCAATTTCACCTGTTATTGCGAACCACTCGCACAATTCATCGTGGAATGCATCGCATCGAACACTGCAGCACTGTTGCAAAACCGGCAAGGGCATAGCTTTTGCATGACACATCAATTTCCAGGACAGTCGAGTCAATTGCGAATGACGTAAAACAAAACGCCCAGCTTTTGGCCGAGCGTCTTCCGTTTCAATCGAATTAGAACTGAGTTTTACTCAATACCTATTCATGGAATGGCTGAATATCGCCAGGTTTACGCAGCATCTTATTAACTTCGTCGAGATGCAACTCCTCGCCCATAATCATCTCTCGTGCATATTCTTCGAGCAATACAGACTTGCCTTCACTGGCTTTCAACAGTTCGTAATAAGCAGTGATAGCGGCACTCTCGTGCTCGAGGCTTTCACGCAATATATCACCCACATCATGCTTTTCAGTTTCGAGGAGAGGTCCGATTTTAAGCGAAGGATGACCGCCCATTAGCGTCACCAGTTCACCTGCTTTGTAAGCGTGTTGCAGGCTCTCGTTGGCGTTATCCTTGAGCCAGCTCACGATTGGAATGCGGTTATATCCATAAATCATAAGAGAATAATGGGTATAGCGAACAACTCCTGCCAACTCGAGTTCCATAATCTTATTGAGAATTTGTATCGCTACTTTTTTATCCGAATCATTCATTACATCAATTCCTCTGCAAGTCGTGCACGTGATTTCATTCAAGTGTACCCCATAGATAAGTGCCTGTGCGCATCTCAAGGAATGGAGATCATTCCAATCGTTGAGCTATCTCAGCCTGGTTAAATCTATAACTTCCGATTCAAAGAATAGAGCCGACACCAAATATGGTGCACAAATACAGTACCGATGGTGCGTAAAGAGGCAAAAGAAAACAGTGCAAAAATGATTCAAAAGAACGTCAAAGTTTTTCGTGACAAACTATTCGTCGTCAAAATTCTGGTCTCGCATACGTGCGAAGGTCTCAGTAAACGCTGCAGCCACGACACCTGTCGGCATCGCTATCAAACCGATACCAGCGATCGCAGTCAGTCCACAGCAAATTTTACCGAGCAGTGTGCGCGGGTACACATCACCGTAACCTACTGTTGTTAAAGTCTCTACGCCCCACCAGAGAGCGCGAGGAATGCTTCCGAAAGCCTCCGGTTGAGCGACACCTTCCACCTCATACATGACCGCCGAGGCAAACAGCAGCACCGTAAACACAATTCCCAGACTGAGCAGCAACTCAGATTTGCGAGAAAGAATCACCTCTGCAAATTCGGTCATAGCTCGGGAATATCTGCTGAACTTAGCAAGCGAAATCATTCTGAATAAGCGAGCCACGCGAACAAGGAAGAAATTATTACTGAAAGCAACAAAGAAAAATGGCACGATTGAAAGCAAATCAATCACCGCCATTGGTGTCACCATGTATTTAATACGTCCGATCACGCCTGAGTAACGTGGATCGCATCCAATCACCCAGAGTCGCACAAAATATTCGATTATGAACACGCTTGCAAATAGTGTGTCCAGCAACACAAACATGTGCCGATTCGGGCCGGCAATCGTTGGTTCCGTCTCGAGGACAACTACAATGCTGCAAGAAATAATCAACCCGGAGAGAAACGCATTAAGGGGCGACATCGATCGCGGTGGCGCAGGTGGATAGAACTTCGCGTATAAAGTGTTTTGGATTCCGCTCATGTGCAATTCGAATCTGGGACCGACTCTACAGTACCCCCTTGTCTACATCCATCCTCTGCCACCCCACAGCTCACACAAGAGCAGAGCATGGAGTCCCTAAATTTCCGGCAAAATCAGCCACAGATTGTACCGGTTGGCGAATTTGGGTATATGATCGTCATTAACTCCCTTTTTTGGGGTTATTTACTATGGCCGAAACGGTTCCGACGACAATTGATTTACTGTCTGAATGCTTCTCTCTCGAGGCTGAGCACCTTGCCGTGCTCAATTTAGCTTGCCTCGACGCCAACATGGAGCCAGGCGAGTATATGTTCAGGCAGGGCAAGCTGAACCCGCAAATCGTTCGCGGCGCAGTGTTTTGCCAGATGTATATGCACGAAAAGTTGCTCACTAGATCAGTCGCACTCAAAGCGGTCAAAACGCTCAGCGAGAAAGATATCCCCATCGAAGAAGCCCTGACTCTTGTCGGCTGGGACCATGCTTATCACGAGAATATAAGGCAATTGCGAGACTTACTGCTCGCCTCCTCGCTGATTAGCGCCAGGGACAACTCACAGGCCCTGGCCACCTGCGTGCCCTACCAACTTCCGTACCTCTCAGCCCTCGTTCAGCGCAATGTCGTGACGATGGAGACTGCTGACTACCTGCTCTCAATGCAAGAGAAAGTCCTGCTCAGTGAAGTGTCATTCGAGGAAGCTGTCGATTTATTGAGTCGCTGCAAAAAGCCAGACGGAAAAGTGGCCAACCCTGAAGCGTTGCGCAAGCCTGTCACTCGAGAAATCGAGACATTCAAAGGAAGCCGTCTGGGTGAATTGCTTGTTGCTTCGACTATGATTACGCCGCTCCAGCTGATTTCTGCTGTCGAGGAAGGTCGTCGCCGCGGCAAATTGACGGGCGAAGTGCTGGTCAGCCAGGGCTCGCTCACAGAGGGAGATTTAAAACGTGTTTTGAATGCGCAAGGACGCATCGAGAACGGTAGCTTGTCCTTTGCCGAAGCGATCGGCAAGCTGGATCCCAAGCGCGCATTGCCACCACCCTAAATTGTGAGTCTGATAAATGGTTGACGTTCAACAAGAAAGGATGCAAATATTCGAGGAAAAACTCCAGAAAAAGGAGTATTCCGAGTGCATCGAAACGGCTACTAAATTATTAGACAGCCTGAAAACCATGGACCAGATGGAAGCGGCAAAGATAAAAATCGCTTGCTACCTGGCTATCGGCGACGCTTATTTGGGACTGAAACAATTCCAGGACGCGGTCAACTATTTCGACAAGGCTCGGAAGCTCTCTGAAGACAAATACGGACTTCTTTCTGACGAGGCGATGATACCGATATTCCGCCTTGAGAAAGCGCTGAAGGCATGGACATCACTTGAAGGCGGCGGTGACGCGAAGAATATTCTGCTCACGTCGGTGCTCCTGACCGCTCAGAGTTCGGAAGCAGCATCGAAGATTGAGCCTGGCAAACACGCACGCACATTGCAGGGGCTGTGGGCAGTCGCGCTGGACAAACAGATCATGCGCGAATCGAATCCGTTCGTTGTTCTCTATCAAACGGTCGTTCAGAAACTGACAAGTTCAAGATTGGAAGAATTTCTAGCCCGCACATCAATCGTGGTGTCATCGACGGGGCTCTTCGGCATGCTCGTCTACGGGGTGTTCTGGTGGCTGACCCACCCGTATCCGGTTGAGCAATACAAGATACCGCACGGCGACTTTCGCACATTAAACGCGCAGCATTGCAAGGCGAAAGGGCAGAAGTGGCCCTTCAAGACTTTTGACAGTAACGCAACTCTGTCATGGTCACAGGACGGAAACGGCGAAATTTCCGGTACCGATATTGCGGATCGCACAAAGCTGCCCGTTGCAGTCTATGACGGAACTCCTGGTTCTCTGGCTACCGTTTTCATTGTCACTTACTCCGCCAACAATCTGCTTCTGCGCTGGAATGGCTACGCAATGCAAGACCAGTATGCCACCACATATTTTGACGCAACCGAGCCGGAAAACGCCGTTGCAAGCAAGATGTACTCGCTCAGAAGTAACACGCAAGACTTCTTCAAGAGACATGGAAGATATCCCGGACCAAACGAGCGCGGGGATCTGTCATACACGAATCCATTCACCAAACGCGGTGAAGGAATCAGATGTTTCGCAGCGAAAGAGAATGTCGGCGACCTCGCCGCTGCATGCAAAGCGCAAGGGATAAACCCTCACGCAGGCATGATCGTTTGCTTCACGTCAGGTCCCAGACGCTACCTGATTGGTGGTTTTGACCGAGCTAAAAACCCGATACAGACGGGAGCGCCCAACGGCTTCATCAATATTGTGCCGAATCAAAAATCAGTGTCCGAGGAATTGACCGACAAGATTCGCGGAATGATTGTCTTTGAAAAGCCAATCGATCAGCTAATCTTTCTGATCTGCGCCCATACAGCCTTTACGGGCATCTTGTTCGTACTCGTTCTGGGAGCGGTTGGACCGGCGCTATTCCTTGCTACACGAAACTGGAAGACCGCAACCCGGTCTAAGAAACCGCCGGCTAGAACTGTGCCGATGGAAACTTCTAAGAAATAGGCAGTGCCGGCACCCCCGGGGACGTGTGTGTGCCATGGCACCCGGGACGGGCGCGGCTCCATGGCACCCGGGACGGGGGCGGCTCCATGGCACCCGGGACGGGCGCGCTCCATGGCACCCGGGACGGGCGCGCTCCATGGCGCATTCGGGACGGAGGCGTTTTATGCGCGCCGAAATTTTTATTTGATTTAGACACACTTATCTCACAAATGATGCTTAGAGTCTTAGTAACGGTTACATCCCCAATGCCGTTAGCCCCGCCAAATACCCGATTCTACTTCCTAGAGGATGCATCATATCTATGGGTCTTGAAACAAGCGATGCGGCGCCGCAAACACCACAACCAGTTCAAACACCGGGAACTCTAAATTTTCTGTCGATTAGAGCAGCGAGCCTAGAAACAAATGGGCGAAAATTAGCGCCACTCGGCAGCAACGGCGAAAGCGGAGAACCGGCCAGAGGCAGCGAAAACAGAGAGACTGCTAGAACCACTGAACATAACGGCCGCAAAAGCGGCGAACAATTTCAAGTTAGTAGCAAATCGAACTTCGCCGGCTTACCAGAAATCAAAAATGAGAATCGCAGCCTCGATCTGAGCGCACCAATTTATCCTTCCGAAACTAAACCAGAAACTACGCGTCTCAATCGCTCCAGATCTACTAGCGACACGGCCGAGCCTCCTAAAAACAAATATGAAATCGCAGTGGCGGAGCAGTTATCGCAACTGGCTAGCGAAGCAGCTTTCACACCTTTCACGCAGGCCGCATTGAACAGAGATGCAGATAGATTTCCACCTGTAAGAAATGCACAGGATGGCACCACGACTTACACCATAGAACAGATCGGCATCACAGATAGAGACCTTGCACCAGGAGCAACAAGCGCAGAGCACTTCAAAAGACTGGTAAACATAACCGTTCCCGACAACGCAACTTCGCTGAAAGAGTGCAAGTTCGATTACAAAGATAGACAACCAATTGATGCCAAACAATTCGAGGCGCTGGTCGACCATGCGCAAAAACGTCAATCAGACTTGTCTGACAAATCGGCAATCAACGCCAGATTGACTGATCCCAAAGACGTATCATTCTACACGCACGGTATCCGAACAGGAGCCGAAGATGCTGATTTCATGGCACTAGCCTTGCAATTGACGAACGGACACTCAGTAGTCAACGTAGATTGGAAGTCTACTGCAGTTCGGGACGAAACATATGGACTGCAAGCAGCCTATGACATAAATAGACGCGGTGCAGCAGAATCATATCCGAAATTCGAGAAGGTTTTGGACCAGGCAATCAGCCACATCGGAGCAGATCAGACAGACATGATTGCCTTCAGCCATGGTGCCATGTTCGACACAAAATACTTGCAACACCGAAAAGAAACCAATGCAACATTGATAGACGAGGTCATACTGGCACATCCAGACGTAAAATGTTCAGCCATGGCACCGACTGACGCTACAGGAAAAGTAGCTGACGCAGACCGACTCTACGCAAGCGTCGCCCGACACGCATATGTGATTGGCGCCACGAACGACCTGGCTATGAGTGGTGCGGCATGGAGCGACAGCGAAAGCGCACCAAAGGGTTCCAGCTTCAAGGAAAAATGGGCGTTCCAAAACAAACAACTGGAAATCCACGCGCGCCTGGGAAACGGTGGCGAGATCAGCCGCCGATTAGTTGCCGGTCACGGTGGCACGTACGTGATGGAAACCACGCCACAAGATAAGAAAGACAGTCTCAATCACTTCGTCAATATGGCCAAAATCAATTCGCTGATGAACAAGCGAGAAGCGGAATTGAAACTATCAAGCCTGGAAAGATCTAAATAGACTCAAAATCAATTTAAGCGCTGTATCTTGATATTGGGAGAGTTTTTGAATCCATTGCGAATCAGCTGGGTTGTCTGATCATCATTCAATTCTGGTACTAACTCACCAGATGCATTTTTGGACTGTTTCAATCCAGCTCTAATCAACTGCATTGTGTGCTCGTTGTCCATGCCTGGAACAAAGTCAGGAAGCATTTTTTGCACACCATTGAGCGACTGCAATACAGCTAGCGGAATCAACGCTCCGATCACCGTTACAACAAAACTAATGAAACCAACAAGGAAAGGGTTTTTGGCTTCGCGCCATCGGCATACTACAAATATCAAATTTCCAAATGGCAAGCAGAGAGTCACGAGTCCCCAAAGCACTGAAACACGGAAGGATGCAATCAAGAGAAGAATTGCCGAAACAAAACAACCAGACAAACCGAACCCTAAGATTGTCAATCCGAGCGTTATCTCTGAAATTTCCTGAGGGAAAACACTTGCAATGGCATTGAATGGATCAAGGGCAACATCCGTGGAGTTTTTTCCTTTGAAATCATGATCGGTAAAAACCCACTCGCCGCCTGCCTTCGTCGCATTGCAACTAATCAACAAATCGACTGAAGGATCGGTTGCTTTATAAACGAGGTGCGTAACGCCACCCTCCTCGCTTTCTGAAACAAGCATTATGGGCATCCGAAAATACTTCAATGCCACCTTTTGAAGAGCAGCAATTAGTTTTGCGCCGCGCGGATTATCAGGCGTCGCGCGCATGCGCAAAAACATCTGCGCATACATTTCGCGGTTCGCCGCATAAGCCTGCTGCGCAGTTTGTTCTGACTTTCCCGTTTCAGTCCCAGACTTTTCATTTCCAGTCGCAGACTTCCCCGTTCCAGTATGAGCTTTTCCCGATCCGGTCCCAGCTTTTCCCGTTGCGGTCCCAGCTTTTCCCGTTGCGGTCTCAATCTTTATCACGCCTCGACCAGACTTCGAGGTTCCACTACCATGAGACTTTCCGGGTTTAGTCTCAGACTTTCCAGTCGCAGTTTCAGGATTTCTAGCCAGTTTCTTGTTGCTATTGGTGCCTGCAGTACTTTTCAACTCGGCAGAATGCGAGCCGTCCTGCTGAAGAAAATTGTCTGCCAGACCGCAAGGAGAGCAGAGCAGCATCAGGCAAAATGTATACACGAGCAAACGCGCAGACGCAGAAGCGGCATCGACAAAACGCGAATTTAGCGAGTGCTTCCTATTCGTTGATTCTGGTGATGGGGTCGACCCGCAATAAATGATTATTTCTGAACCTTGTAAGTTTGCTCAAACGATGTTGCTGAAATAATCGCATAATCTGAGCCCGGTGTGTTGGTTGCGCTATTAAAATCATAGTTTGCCAACCAATCGCCGGGTTTACCTTCCATAGAACCCCACTTAGTCTGAATTGTAATTGGCTCAGTCAGTTTGACAACGTGCACTGGTGGTGCATCAACCCTCGTCGGCGCAACGAATTCAGTCTTAGTGGCGAGAGTTTCAGGGTCTACGTTGTATGTTTTCGCCACTTTCACATCAGTCGAAATCGGCCACTGATTCACCTGACCGCGCTCGATTACAGGCTGACCATTGGCGTCGAGACGCTGTGCCACCCAATGCCCCTGCTGCACGGTTTCGCCGGCAGGATTCTCCAGTGTTGGCACAAGTTCACCAGCGGGATCGGTAACCTTTCGGAATTTCACTTCATATAATTGCTTGCCAGCCGGAACAACATCAGCGTCATTGAAAACAGACTGCGACTTTGCCACCGACTCTTCCACAGTCATTGCAGGCTTCGACTCCAGGGGTTTAGCAGACTCAGGCTGAGCATGTGAACTAGATTGTTCGAAGGATCTTTTTGCATTCTCCCAACGAGTCTTCAAATCATCTTCAAAGTAACTCGTGGCTGCCAGTGTAGCACCAAATGCGGTGTACTTTCCGATCTTCTCGAGATCTCTGAAGCCGGGTTTCTGCCAGTAGAGGAAGTCAGTCATAGCTGCATCAGTGGCGCCGCCAGCAAATCCACCTTCAGCACCAGCTTCGACACGTCCTAACAATGAATTACCGAATTTCGGTGCAGCATAGGCAGTGACCGCACCCATTGCACCAAAGACACCAAAACCTATACCAACATCGCGCGTTTTGTTGAGGAAATAATTT
The DNA here is from genome assembly GCA_003963305.1 of Candidatus Melainabacteria bacterium. Classification (NCBI taxonomy): domain Bacteria; kingdom Bacillati; phylum Candidatus Melainabacteria; species Candidatus Melainabacteria bacterium. Next base: position 153,149 of record RXJR01000031.1, read on the forward strand.
CCATTCTCACTCGTTGGCATAAGAGCTTGATAGGCAGCGCCTGTGGCACCGGCACGCAACCACACCGGAGCCGTCGACTCAGCACCGAAGAACTTGGGTGCCGCTGAACCGAGAACTTTCTGCAATACAGCGAAATCAAAAACGGCACCGGCGAATTTTCCGGCGCTTGTAGCTAATGAATCATCCGTAGGTTTGCTAACAATCTCAAGATGTGGGAGATGACCAGGAGTCACATGATCGATAAACTGACTGACGCCATCGATTGGAACTTGAATAGCGCCGTAGGCTGCTCCGTGAAGAAACTCCTCTACGCCATTAAGAAAACCGCCTTCATGCTTGGATTGAGCTGATTCTAAGTTCGCTTTCGACATTTAGTAATTCTCCAAAGCACCCATGACTGACTGCGGTCTACCCTTGCGGAAGTAGCCGGTGTTTGTTATGAGGTTCGCCGAGTAAACAGGTATATGCAGTAAGGAAAGAATTCGGACAGCAGAAACATTAAATCGCCGAATTGCCAACCGCGTGCCAAAACTTTCTGGGATTCTATGGTCACAGAGAGCACCGACCCCAACCAAATCGGAAGGCGAACAATGACCAGAGAAACAGCCGATCGCTTGGACAATAAAGCCTTCCAACATTCCGACGTTAGCGCCAAACTGAGTGTTTCAGCGGAAGATATGCAAGCATTTTTCAAGACCGAGCGGTCATCCTATTCAAATCAATCAAAACCAGCGCAATTTCTCGACATGGGTACAGCCGACAACCTTTACGGCTCGTGCGGCACAGCCAGCCCAGTCAGCGAACGCAGCTCGCACACTGAGAGCAAACATCATAAGGCTGAGCATAAGGCTGATCCTCGCACCGGCGTCAAAGACTTCGAGAATTGGGCCAAGCAACACGAAGGGCAAGAAGACTATTTCTGGCATTCACCACAGAAACACGATATGGATCCTGGATTTGATCAAGTGAATAACGAAAATGGAGAAGTATTTGATCCCGACTTCCATATAAACTATCCCAAGAGACAGATTCTGACTCCAAAGGAAGCAGAAAAATACTACTAGTTATTCCGAACGATTATGCGTCAGGCGTAAGCTCAGGAATCAAGTCTATAGCTCTAAAATCAAAGCTATAGCACTGGGATCAAGTCTATAGCTCTGGAATCAAGCCTGTAATTTTAGAATTGCCACCGCGCACGGTGCATTTCTCAAAACGAAATTGATTGTGTGCCCGAGAAATAATCCCTTGCCCATTTTTGGTTCGGCACCGAGAACTATCAAATCGGCATCCTGTTGTTGTGCTGACATGATGATAGCTTGAGCAGCATGAGCAGCAGATTGAACAAGAATGGCGTTAAACTCCACGTTCAGTGCATTCGCCAGTTCCTTCAAAGAACCTTCAATGTCCTCAGTGATATTGCGTTGAATTTTTTCCCCACTCTTTGTCTCTTCACTGTACAGATCTTCCAGTTCAGACTCGGCAATGCTCAAAATGGTAACTTTGGCGCCCAGTGAGCTGGCCAATGAAATTCCGAACTCACCAGCGCTGACAGACAGTTCTGAACCACTGACCGGTACGACCACCTTTTTGATCTCTCTGTCACCACTTTGATCAGGATCATAGACAACCAGAACTCTAGTGCTCGTATTCAAAATGACGTTATCGACAAGTGGACCGAACACATGCTCGGCACCAGCAAGGGGCTTATCGGTAGCCATTACCAGCAAGTCATAGCCCAGGTTTGCTTCATCAACAATGACCGAAGTTGGATCGTCAGATTTGACGGTGCGCTTTTCCAGACCCACTAGTTTCGTATCGATGGATTTCGCAATGCTGGCAAACGGTTTTTCATCACCCGCTGCATCAGGCGGTTTTACCCAGAGCACCACTGTCTCGATAACCTGTCGTTTGCCTATGCTATCCAGTAATTTCCCGATGAACCGATTTCGAGCTTTTCCGGAAGTGGGCCACAGCACACGCCTGATACTGCTTAAAACGGTACGGGCGCGACGCTCTTCTTTCGCCAGTCGAATCTGCTCCTCCTCGGTGACCTTAACTTTACCGAGAGACCACTTCATCAACGGCGGTGCCACAGCCGTCGAGAATAGCGACACAAAGATGACGATCGCCAGCATATCCAGACTAATGATATGCAGCGAATATCCGAGCATCGCCAGAATCAACCCCATAGAACCTTTGGCATTCGCACCAACACCGATAGCGAGCGATTCCCACGCACCAATTTTGGAGAGTTTGCCCGCAGCGTAACAACCGATCAATTTGCTTGCCATTGAAGTTGCACAGAGGAACAAAGTGATAGCGGCCAGTTTGGGGTGCAACAACGAGCCCAGATTGACGTTCAATCCAGAGGCAGCGAAAAATATCGGAGCGAAAAACCCCATCGTCACAATCTCGAGCGGACGCACCACTTTGTGATTGATTACCGGCGCTTGCGACAAGATAACGCCTACAGCAAAAGCCCCGAGCACAATGTGAATGCCCAGTGCTTGAGTGGTGGCAGCACCCAAAAGCAACATAACGATCATCGCTGTAATCAGTCCGTCGCTCGTGGAGACTTTATCATTGACCCAACGAAGCAGCCGGAAAAACATAAAGCGCCCAAAATAGACGATCGAAACAAATCCAATCGTTCCGATAATTGCCGTCAGCAACGGATTACCGCCACCTCCCGAGGCACTCTTTGTATCGGATAAAACAGCAATTACTGCAAGCAATAAGCAACAAAGCAAATCATGCGAAAGCGAAGCAGCGAGAACTAATTGCCCGACATCGCGCTTGAGCAGCTTCATGTCCATCAAAATTTTCGCTACTACCGGCACCGAAGAGACGGCGAAGACGGTGCCGAGGAAAACTGCAAAAGCCAATCCTGCTGACGGGTCGCCTCGCAAATCAGCCGGCAGAATTACGGAAATTCCCGCACCCACAACCAGAGGCAGAAACAAACCAATCAATGCTAAATAGAGTGCCGGTTTTCCGAGACGCTTGAGCATCGACGTGTCGGTTTCCATGCCCGTCAACATCAACAGGAAGGAGACGCCAATCCAGGAAACAGCTTCTATCAATTTAGATTGAGAGCTATCCTGCGGAAATAGTTGGATCGATAGGTCAGGAAAAAAGTTGCCGAAAAATGTCTGGCCTAAAACCAACCCCGCAAGAATCTGCCCGATAATGGCTGGCTGACCAAGGCGAACCATCAACTCCCCGAACAGCAATGATGCTAAAAGCAGCACACCAATTTCAAGAAATAACAAGAGCACTGCGTGCTCATTCAGCGTTTTGCTTTCATGAGCTTTAGGAGTCGCAGATGGAGGAGCCGTCCGTTTCATCTCCTCCATTCTTCTCTGAAGCGCTTCCGCCCATTCAATGGCAACCTTATCAGCGGGTTTGCCAAAAACAGCACTGTCTTCAGCAGTGACACCGCATATGGGGACGTTGCCCAACATTAGTACTGGCACGCCATCAAGTGCTTTTCGTACACTCAATTGACTGGGGTCATAATCTGTCGTCGCGGCAATCGTCTGTAAGTGCGAAGTAATGCTCTGAGCCCGGTCTACTGCTGACATCACAGGCGTATTGGTAACAGTAAAAACCTTCTCTGGTCCAAGGTACACGTCGCAGTATTCAACTTGCCTCCAGGCACTGGCGCTGACCGGGAACATCAAGAAGGCGACTATTAATAATGCGAATTGTTTAAGCTTACAAATGATCTTGACGTCCTGTATATATTCTCGAGCGCCACGGCGCATGGATGGCGCATTCAAGCTTTTGAATTCGACGGAGAATTTAAGCTGGCGAACCCAAGTATTGCACATTTCAGGCGTCGATCGCAGCCGTAGATTATACTGAATTCGGCACACATGGCTAATTCCAAAAGAGATCCAAATGAAAATAAAAAGAGTTCCTGCAGCACTGTTTTCGGGTTGTGCGCTGTGCGCTTTAATGACGGCGCCAATGGCTCAAATTGCTTCTGCTAATGACTTGATTGCCCAGGCCGGTTCAACGTCTTCGACGCAAACTCCTTCATTTCTCAAACAAGCCGGTCAGATGCTTCTGGACAATGCGCAGAAGCGTGTCATCAACAACTTAAACCAGAATTTGCAGAATCAGCAAAATCCTAAGACTCAACCGCAATATCCAACTCAACCGGATTCGCAATATTCGAGTCAGACGGATTCGCAATATTCCAATCAGACAAATTCACAGTATCCAAGCCAAACAAATCCATATCTTCAACCCAACCCAAGTCAAATCAATTCGCCATATCCGAACCAGACAGGCGGTCAATACCCGTACGGAACCAATCAACCAAGCTCAATACAGCAGAATGGGCAATATCCTTATGGGTCGCAATATCCAGCACAACCGAACGCCCCGCTCACAGGTGCCGCCTCTGTATCAGGTGGTGGAACTGCAGCAGGCACTAATCTGTCTACAGGTAGCAATCCGACCACAGCTCCGCAGCGCAAAGTCTCTGCACCCTGTCGTTCGTGGCTACCTCCTGATCAGACACCAGTTGCATGTCTGTTATGTATCCACGGTCTTGGATTGCAAAGCAATTCATACGAATTTTTTGGCAAGGAACAATCCCGACGCGGTCTGGCCGTCTACGCAATCGACGTGCGAGGCTTCGGCTCCTGGATGAACGCAAAAGGCAAAACGAAAGTCAATTTCGATGAGTGCCTCGACGATATAAAAACAACACTCGAATCAATTCATGCTGCCAATCCCGGCAAGCCAGTTTATTTACTGGGCGAATCAATGGGCGGCGCGATCGCGTTGAGAGCGGCATCTCTTTACCCCCAGCTTGTTGATGGCTTGATTTCATCGGTTCCAGCAGGTGAACGCTTCAACCAGGGAAAAACGAGCATGAAAGTCTTCCTGAATCTGCTCACTGGCTTTAACGTCGCCAACGTTGGCAACGATCTTGTCAATCAAGCAACGCAGAATCAAAAGTTGAAAAGTCAGTGGCAAGATGACCCGCTGGCTCGATTGAATTTGAGCCCGCAAGAGCTGATTCAATTCCAGGACTTCATGAACTTCAATCATGATGCAGCTAAAAAAGTCACCGACATGCCGGTGCTGTTTGTCCAGGGCACTGGCGATCAACTCGTGAAGCCGGAAGGAACATGGGAATTGTTCAATGATGTTGCAGCTAAAGACAAATCGTTCTTCGCTGTGCCCGGTGAGCATCTGATTTTTGAAGAAGCACAAACCCAGGACCCCGGACCACGTGATCAAAATTTCCGAGTCATATCGTCGTGGTTGACGGCCAAAGTTGGCAGGCGTGTTCGCCGCGGACCGATGGATGGCATCGGGGCTCCTGGAGGACCCGGTGGTGGTTACGGTGGCGGTTATGGTGGTCCAGCAGGATTTGGCAGTCGCGCTCCCATCAATCTCGCAGGATTGGAGGGACCGGCACAAATGCTCGATAACAGGCAATATACCAATGCCATCAACGCACTTGAACAAATTCGCGCACAAAAACCTACGGACCCGAACGTTCTGGCTCTTCTCGGCAAGGCATATTTCCAGAGCGGTGCTCCTGAAAAAGCTGGACCTTTGTTCAGGCAGGCAATGCGAATTCGCCGAGCCGGTGGCGATCAGGCGCAGGCATTCAACTCATATTTGCTCAACATCGGAGGACAGGGCATTGGTGCAGCGGGCGGTTATGCCGGTGCGGGTGGTGCAGCAGGCGGATATTCGGGCGGGGGTGGTGCCGCAAGCAACTACACTGCGGTCGGTTCCGGCGCTGCGCCGGCTTCGACTCCAACGACACCAGCCCAGTCAACGAGCCCGTTCGACAAGCTTAGCAGTCTGTTCGGACTTAACACTACAGGCAGTGCCTCACAGATCTTCGCACCAGCCAGTAAAGCGAAAGTCTATGCATTTTATGCAAATTGGGCAGACCAGTGCAAAGGCATGAACGATGCTATGGCGCAACTCGCCAACACCTATGGTGACCGGGTCGAAATAAATCGCGTCAACATCGAAGATTCAGCCAACGATGCGCTTGCCGATAAGTTTAAAGTCGGACCAATTCCAACGGTTGTATTCGTCTCTCCGACCGGTAAAGTCGGACAGACAATTATCGGTGAATCGACCTTCAACAATTACGCACGAGCCCTCGACTCGGTAACTAAACTCCAGTAAAAATTCCGGTAAAAGTACTGAGAGATCTTTGGCGTTTACGTCAAAGGTCTCTTGACGTAAATGCAGCTCCGACTTGCTCATGCATCAACGATGCTAAAAGGGTAACTGACGGAGGAACTTGAAATGCCGACAAAAGCACTGACTGACACGAATCAAAAAACCAGAGAAGTACAAACAGAAAAAACAACCAGGTCAACGAAAGCAAACAAAACAGCAAAGTCGATGAGATCAGCAAAGTCGATGAGATCAGCAAAATCGATCGAATCAGAAAAGACAACCCAATCAAAATCAAGCAGTCGAAGCGCAACAAGCTCGCGAACGAAAGCACCAGTTTCGATACCAATCAAAACTGAGGCGTTGCGAAAAGAGACGATTGCGAAAGCGATCGAAGAGCGGGACCCCGCAACACAATTTCAAGTAGCTCTCATGTACCTTGATCCGTCACTGGATCAAATAAACTACTCGAAAGCGGCAGTCTGGTTCATGAAGGCAGCGCATAGCGGTCATAATGCAGCTCAGTATAACCTCGGCTTACTGTATATGTCCGGCAAGGGCGTAGCACGCGATTTCCGCAAAGCTCACGAGTATTTTTCACTGGCAGCGGCGGGAAATTTTGCGGAAGCGCAAAACAATCTGGGCTTCTTATATGAGCGCGGACTGGGTGTTGACTGCGACCAGCGTCAGGCATTTACCTGGTACGAATTATCTGCAAACAATGGATTAGCAAAGGCTCAATACAACGTTGCATCTATGTATAAGGTAGGCGTTGGCGTAGACGCCGACGAACAGCGAGCCTTCAAATGGTTCCGCAAAGCAGCAGAGCAAGGGCACAGAATGTCCAAATACAATCTTGCCTGCGCCTATGCAGATGGTGTCGGGACCATGGCAGACCCTATAGAAGCAGAAAAGTGGTTTATTTCCTTCGGCAAGGAGTCGGATCTCAACTTCCAGATCGAACTGGGTCTGAGATTTTATGCCGGTCGAGGTGTCAATAAAGACTACGATAAAGCAGCCAAATGGCTGTGCAAAGCAGCCAAGCAAGGCTCCTCAAGAGCCTTGTACAATCTGGGCATGCTCTACTTCTGCGGTGGTGCACTTCAATTGAACAAGAAAAGTGCACTGCGGCTGGTGCGCATGGCTGCAGAACGCGGCTATCCAAAGGCAAAAGCGTTTCTAAAACGCTATGAAAATGGCAAGCCGAGTGAAATAGACCACGGCAATCCAATCTTCGACGTGGACTAATTTAGGCTCACGCCTAAATTAATCCACCGGAAGTGTATCAGGACTTAATCCGTTCTAGAACGCGTCTTTCAGACTGCCACCAAGATCGCTTAGACCAGTGCCAACCTTCTTGCCTATGTTGCCGATCGGCTGAAATAGCGCTGATATCTTCGAAGTCGATTGCCCGTTGTCAAGCTTATAGGCGGTCTCCTGACAAGCAGTGGCGCGTTTGCTGATTCTTTCGCGTTCCTTTGCCGGCAAATTCGGTTCAAGCGTCAGATAGGCCTTGTAATGGAGATTGGCTTCGCGCAAGGAAGCAGAATCCTTTTTGCCGTACTTTTCCAGTACTTCTGCAAGACCAAGATGCGCATCAGCCAGTCTTGGATTCGCATAGGCGGCAGCACGGTAGTTGTCAATCGCACTGGCGAGTTGTGCTCGTTTGGCCAGATCATTTGCCAGCGTCAACGATTGCTTTGCCTTGTCTCGTGCCGATCCAACATTTGCTAAGCCACGCTGTGCTCGGGCGTTGTTATCCGGTCCGGGGAAACCGCCTGCCTTCTTGTAGGCAGCAGTAGCGCTGTCCAAGTCGTGAATCAACAAAGACATATCTGCAACAGCAAAAGCATCATCGGCATTTTGACAGTCAGCAATCACAGTATTCATCGCCTGACTGGCGTCATTGAACTTAAACTGAGCCTGGCAAGCCTGCGCATAAGCGATGCGCTCGGGATCATTGCTCGGTACTCCAACTGCAGATAGATCTACAGTTTGACCTGATAGAGCGCGCAACTTGCAATCAGCGAGTCGCAGCTGCAAATTGTTTGGATTCAATTTTATTGCTTGCTGCAACATGCGCTCAGCAGCTTCGAAGTTGTTCGAAACAAAAAATGCACCCGAAGCTTCCTTCTGAGATTTGAGCATGAGAGCAGTGGTCATGCCATTAACAGCAGAAACGTCTCCAGGAGCGTAGCTGAGCACAGTGTTGTACTCCTTCAACGCATCGTCGAGCTTATCGCTGCGCAAGAGCACATCGGCTAATTTACGATGCAGATCAATATTGTCTGGTTGCACCACCAAACCAGATCGCAATTGGGCCGCCGCGAATTCCAGATCACCGCGACCATTGTAGATGTCTGCGAGCCGAATGTATGCGTCGGCGTATTCAGGCTTGATAGCTATGCAAGCGTTATATTCTTTGATCGCCGCAACAGAATTGCCTTGCAAACGATAGACATCTCCCATTACGAGATGAGCCGGCGCGCTATTTTTATTCAGCGAGAGCGCAGTATTCAGTTCATCGTGTGCAGCATCTAGCTGTCCAATTTTGACCAGAGCTTTTCCCAGCGCGTAGTGAGCGGCACCGTTACTGGAACGGAGTTTGATTGCTTCTTTGAAATCTGCAATCGCACTTGAGGTATCGCCTTGATCAAGTGAAATCAACCCGCGATTTACGAAGGCAACACCATATTTTGGTTCGGCAGCAATTGACTTTGCGAAACTTGCTTTTGCCTGGGCGGTATTACCCTGCGCTTTTGCGATCAGTCCCTGCACCAGCAAACCTTCCGGCATATTCGGATCGGAACGCAACGCCAGTTCAACTTCGGATTGTGCGCGTGTAAGCAGCGCGGCACGTTGATTGATAATGGTCATCGATGAAGATTGCAAACGGTTCAGAGTAACGAACGCTATACCGACATGGGCAAGTGGATTCTGCGCGTCGATGGCGATCGCTTTGTTGAACTGCTGCTCAGCGCCATCCAATTTGAACTGCAAAGCAAGGGCAAAACCAAGTCCGCACATCGCATTTGTATCTTTGGAATTCTGATTGAGCGCCGTTCGAAACGCATCGGTGGCTTTGGCGTAGTCACCACTCATCAAAGCAGCTTCGCCTTCTTTAACCCCGGCGCTGACGCTGCCTTTAAAGATCTGGTTTTCAGTGAAAGCTGGTTGCACCGTTGGCGTCACAGCGCCTTTGGCCAAGACCGCAAGTGGTCCAGCCATGATTGATATCGTGACCGCGGTGGCTGCAGCTAACTGTCGGTGAAAGAATTTTGTGTTCACTTTAACTTCCTCTTAAACCAGTGATTGGACTTTCTAATCAGTCTTGAAACCAACTATGCAAAAGTGATATAGCCGCAGGCATATCGAAAAGATATCCAAACGCGGACAAATCAATATTTGCAATCCCCGAGACCGGGGTGCCTCATCAATTTAGCATGTACCTGTCGAGCTTTCCCTTCATTACTCTCATGAAGCTTTCTCCGCGCTTATCCAGCAGAACCAGTGCCTCCAAAAGAGGCGCACAGTTGATGCTCAGAAAACCGAAGTTAATAGGCTTGCAATTTCGACGGCAACGATTTATCTGGAAGATTCAACGTCTGCACCAGCCCGATGCGTTGCAGAGCCTGAAGCACGAGCCAGGACACATCGATTTCATGAGCAGCGAAGCCGCTGCGTGCAGAACCAGGAAAGGCATGATGGTTGTTGTGCCAGCCTTCTCCCAGAGTCAAAAAAGCTATCCACGGAACGTTGACGCTATTGTCTGACGTCTCGAAATTTCGATATCCATATTTAGGAATATGCGACACAAGATTGAGAATCAACGGCATCTGTTGCGCGGCTATACCAGCGAAAACGCTCGCCAACGCTATCCTCGAATCGACTAAGAAAAATAGAGAGATGCGCAGTAGAACACAAATGACAACGCATAAGAAATAGCCGCGGTAGAGATGCCCATCCTGATCAAGAAAGCGGTACAGAGGATCTTTCAAGAGGTCAGGGGTGAGCGCAGCCGGCGAAGTCTCATTCGTGTATCTAAACTTCAACATCCAGCCGGCGTATTGATAGAACCATACGGCGGATGGACCATGAGGATCTGCTGCCGTGTCGGGATGTTTGTGATGAGCGCGATGAATTACCGCCCACGTAATTGGCGACCCTTCCATCGCCAGGTACCCGGCAAGCACGAAAAAGTATTCAACCACTTTGCTGCATTTAAAAGATCGATGCGACAGAAAACGGTGATAACCAACCGTGACACCGAGCATGTGAACTGTGTACAGCAAAACAAAGGCGACTATAAATTCAATCATACTGGCACTTTCTGCTTTAGTTTTGACTGAGCGTCACGCAATTGCAGCAGGTACTCATGCAAGTGTTCCGTAAACAGTCCATGCAGTACAAAGCGTTGCGAAAGGTGCAGTGGTCCCACCAGAAACATCGGATAAGTATTTCCAGCCAGGGCGGCGATCTCAGCATGCCCTGTGATGCGCGCCGCACGGATTGCAAGCGATTGATCGAATTGCAATGAATTGATAGATCGCTCATATTCAGAAGCCTTCAAGAGAACACAAAACAAAGCTTTGAATAATTCGTGAGCAGTTTCGAAGTCGACTACCTGTGCAAATTTCCGCTTGTTTACATCGAACGGAAAGTCAATATCGCGCATCAAAGAAAAGTCCAGTTTCTCCAACGGCACCGGCCAATCCTCCTCGGCTACGCTACCGAGGTCATGCAATGAATTGAATAGAACAATGTCGTGATCGATGAAAGTCTGTTTCATGAAATCATCGATCTGGCAGGGATAAAGATCTGCAGGTGGAGTTTTGCAGTTCTTACTATTGGCAATGACGAAATTGATGATGTTGGATTCCGTCCAGAAGTGACGCAAGATAATGTAGTTAGCTTCTGGCGTTACAACATTTTTCATAAACCAACAAATGGTCGCCTGCAATGCGTGATGCGCTGAAAACTGAATCGGAAAGAGCCGCTTCAAAAAATATGCAGTGCACAGAGTGATAGTCGCGCCTAACCGGCAAACATGCATAACCGTCAGGCGTAACGGATGCTTCAAATTCACGAGCCAGCAACGAGCCGCTTCTTTGTCCATGGGCAGGCTATCATCGATTGCCAGAACATCGAACAATGATGGGTCGGCGCGATTATACATTGTCTAATTCCTCTAACTGCATCGCATAAAGTCGGCTGACCACCTTGGCGGTCTTCACTATTTTATCGGATGCAGTTTCAGCATGTTGGTCGAGCAAGGCATAAAGTTTCTCGATGTGAGACTCGTCGTTTGCACCGTGATAGCTGAGAAACTTAGTCTTAGAAGGTTCGATGCAGAGCAAATCCTGAATGCGACCCGCCCACTTGTTAGCCATTTTCTCGCCCAAGCCCTCGATGATAAACATGGCACCCAGAAGATCGAGCGGATTCGGCTGGCTGGCCTGATTGAGAAGGTACGCGGCAAGCGCCTCCGTTCCGATGTTTCTAGGTGCACTGCGGATGGTATCGCGGTCTCCACCACAGGCAACATAGTCATTCTCGATCAATTCGTAATCACGGTGCTCCTCCAGGGCGTGGCGGATCACGACAGAACGAACCTCCGCGTACTCCGATGTGAAGCTGGACGCTGCCCGCGTAATCCAACGCGCACCTTCAACAACTTGCGGGCGCAAATTACGCAGCAGAGTCATATAGTCTTCGTCAGAAAATGTTCCCTGCTCAAGACGTCGAATGATGGGAACGCGATTGAGCTGCCGCTCAAATTGCAGCCAGACCGCCAGCAAATCACGTAAAGTCAACTGACCTGCCAGGCTGAGCGTCGTAGACTTATCTGCGGTAATCATTGTTTGCCTCCGACGACTGTGAGTTTCATGTATGCAGTTGTAAATCTACCGCTCTCGGGGATCGTACAAAAAAGCGTCTGACCCTCTTTCAATTCACCGCTCTGATAAAGCTCATCCAGCATAATGAAAATTGAAGCGCAACCGGTATTACCTTTGGTGTACAGGTTCGTGAACCACTTCTCTTCAGGCACCATGCAACCGGATCGAGTCAGCAAATCAACGATTTTGCCTCGAAAAGTATGCGAAGAGTAGTGGCAAACGAAATAGTCGATTTCCTCGGGCTTGACCTTACCTTGCTTGATCAATCGCAAGAATCCTTCCACACCTACTTTGACGATATTGTCCAGAATGCGAAGATTCTGTCTCAATAGAAGCGCACCGGAACGCTCCGCATCAGCGTAGGTTTCATAGTCTTGCCATGAGCGCTCGCGCAACAACGTTGCAGAGTTTGTCTTTCGTGCCGACTGCTGCAATTCACTCAGTTTCTCCAGTGACGGCGCCGCAGCAGATGCAGGTGAATAGTGCCCAGCCGACCATTGGCTTTGATCGGCGGTGCCGCAGGACATACATAGATCGAAATCTGACGCATATGACATCACCTCAATCCAATCGATGCGCAAACTGATTCCACGAGGACGCGGCTTAGATTCAACCAGAAGTGCACCCGCACCGTCACTGAGCATCCAGCGTAAGAATTCCGCCTCCAGATCTAATGCTTCATGCTTGGCTGCTTCATATCTGCTCTTCTTCAGCAATCGAGAAGCAAGCTCAGAAGCGCACACAAGTGCCGTCTGCTTCTCACCCAGTTTCACTTGATTTGCTGCCGCCTTAAGCGCCATCACACCACTGCTGCATACGCCGTGAGTGCTGACTATTTCGCAGGCAGGAATATCCAACTCGGCTTGAACCATGCTTGCCAGGCCTGGCAAGGGTAGGTCACCTTGCGTCGAACCAACTGCGAGCAAATCAATATCATCACTGTCTGCAAAGGCATTATTCAAACAATGCAATGCAGCTTGAGCGGCGAGTTCGCTGCACTGATAGGTGCTTTGTTGATTATGATTCAATGCGTAGTGCCGGGTTTTAATGCCGTTTGCACGCAGAATTTTCTGTTTCAGTCTCGACGGTTTTCCATTCACCAGTCCGAGAATCGACTCTATTTCATCGTTGCAAATCGGAGGTCCCGGTAGAAAACTGCCAGAACTAGTTATAAACGCTTGTTGAGTGCTCATTTATGTAATCCCCTTAGAATCAGGATTGATTGAATGCCGGTGACGCCAACAACGAATGAATTCCTCTAAAAACGGCAATACATCAGCGAATAGCATCAGTGCGACGTAGCCGCAAACGTACCAGAAATCCAGAGGTTTCTCTCTCAAAGTGAGAGTCATCTGACCGTTCCAGTTGAGTGTGATCAAATCTACAAATGCATTCCAGTTGATGCAAATAATCAAAGCTACAATCACAAACGGCAAGACTTCGAGAAAGCTGTGTACATGAGTTTCCATAATCGAGATCTCACGCTTGTTTAGCGCGTATTTCACGTCGTGATGTGCGACCCACTCGTGAAACACCAGCACCGCAAACATGAGCAGAAGCAGCAAGACGTTGATTGTGAAAAACAAACCGAGGAAAACTGGAATTCCGATTTGTATTCCCATAACAGCGTGATAGACAGATTCTTTCATGCCGGTCGTCAACTCGATTTTAGACTTCCGGTGGCAGTAATAGTCAGCAAAACCCATAACGAGCCAGAGCGGCAGGCAAACATACAAGATCATGTTGAATAACAACCGGTCAGTTGTAATGCTGCGAATATCCATTTCGACTCCTGCTTCCCGACAAATAAATGATGTCAAGGAAGCTGTATGCCCGAGCGGGAAAAACAACAGTTCACTCAGTGATCGGGTTATTGTAAAGCAATTGCAAGAACAACGGTGATGGACAAATCCAACAAAACACTTTACATTTGCCATCGCAGGCACACTCAAATGGAGCGCATCAGTCCGAAGGCAATCGCACTTCATGGAGCGCATCCGTCCCGGATGCACCTGAATTGCTCAAATAGAGCGCATCCTTCCGAAGGCAACCGTACTCCATGGAGCGCATCCGTCCCGGATGCCCTAAGACGTCAAATCGAGGTCAATGTGAGCAGTTTTTTCCAGGAAGAAGACCCAACACCGCCAAACCCACGTTCTTATGAAGCATTCGGTCCAAAGCCCGAGAGCCTGGCAGAGATTGCAGAGAAGGCGAAACTCGATCATGGCGAAAACAGTTTCGAATATGCTTCTGCTCTCGTCAAATTGGGAGATGCGCACATGGTTCAAGGTCGCCTCGCCAATCCACGCGCGCAAGAGTGCTATGAGACGGCGCTGCAAATTGTGCAAAAAACCGACAACAGCCTGGCCGAAACAGCATTTGTGCTCGACAAATTAGCAACAGTCAAGCACTCTTCAGGTGATACCGCGGGTGCTGCTACCGATTTGAAATCAGCGATGGAGTTATGGCAACTACTCGAGGCCGAAGCAAGGTTCGTTACAGATACTTATATATCCAGACGCGCCGAAGATCTGGAACGAATGGAAAAGGTAGTAGCTTTTGAAAACATTCGCCCGCCTGAGTTGTGAACCGTAACGCCGCCACAAATTAATCACTCAGCAAAAACTCAAATCAGAGAATTAATTCCGCCTTCGCGCAGCCTTAACCTTGCCTTAGTCAATAGCTGCGACAGTACGCTTGTCGTTAACAACAAGACAATTTACTTCTCTTTTGAGGAATGACAAATGTACGGAAACCTGAACGATATCATCGAAGTAGAATCCTGGAACACATCAGGTAGCAGCACCCAATATTGGCTTCGAAAAGAGGAACTCAAACTGTTGATGCAACGCATACAATCGATTGCAGAGCAACGAGCCGAAACGAACGCCAATTCGCAATTACGTTGCGCGGAGCATGAAAAGCTAAACTACCCGATTCGATAGACTCTGCACTCGACAGAGAACCTGCAACAGTAAATCGACAGGGCTGCTGCATCCAATCCACAGGGTTGCAAATTCAACTGACAGGGCGCAGTTTAGCTCCAGCACTTGCCTGCAAAACTTTCAAAGCATTTGTAGTTTGCTGCACACCATCATCATCGTGAGCCTGTTGATAGAGATAGTTCGCCTTCTGGTACTCAGCGATTGCGTTGGCTTTGTTTCCCATTCTTTCATAACACTGCGCCAGCATCAAATGCGCATCAGCAAAGCGCGGCTCCTTCCCAACAACGATGGTCAAGTCCGGAACGGCCTTTGCGTACTGTTGCGACGCATAATAGGTGACCGCTCGCTGCCATCTTGGATCTAGACTGTCTGGGTCTAAGCGCAAAGCAGCATCGCAGTCAGCAAGAGCTCCCTGGATATCATGCATCAAGCGCTTAACCGCGGCTCGTCCGGAATATGCAGACACCGCCGAATCTCCAGTGCTGCGCAAAGCAAGAGAATTGTTGAAATCAGCGAGCGCACCAGGAAAGTTGTTTAAACTGGCATGACAATAACCAATGTTTGTCAGCGAGTCCGGCTGAAGAGGAGCGATTCGCAACATTGAATAATCGGCGATGGCATTCAAGTAATCTCCAACAGCGCGACGCGCATCAGCCCGATCCAAAAGAGCCTGCACGTTCTGCGGATCTTTATCAATAGCCTGAGTGAAATAGTTGATCGCGGTTGTGTAATTGCCTTGCTGATATGCCCTGTAACCCAGATCGTCGAGATCCTGAGTGCCCGCACTAGCGAAATCTCTTCCGCGCTCGCCTCTCGACAGACGTTTACACTCACCTCGGATGCTGCCGTCATTGGCTGCATAGACTGGTGCGCTGAGAGCCATCAGGCTTCCTATCATCAGCACGCTCAAACTCAAAGCTTTCAAATTCTGCATTACCGTTAATCCCTTGAAGTCGAATAAATCTACTTGTGCGGCGTTCAAAATCAGTGCCCTCCCGATAAGCTGGTAGGACCGGGATATTGCTTCTGAATGGCTACCTTGTCTCCGGGCGATAAAACATCATTTTCATCAGCATAGGCGGGGCTCGCCTTGCCGGTTTTCAGCAAAAACGGGGTCTGCGCGTACTGCATAATTGACGTTGTATCTAGAGGTCCCAGGGCCAGGGCATCCGTATCTTCATAGGTTGCGATTTGCGAATAGCTCATCTGCGGGCTCCAACCTTGCGTAGAGACGAAATAAGTAAGCAGCCCCGGCTGGCGACCAGCTGAATCTGCCATGTAAGTGCCGCTGTTGTCTTTCGTCGGTACGTAGCCATAGTCGTCTTGCCATCTAATCTCAGTCATGCCACCAGCAAAAGGATGCTGATGTTCATGCAAGAAACCGAGTGCGTGACCAAACTCGTGCAGAATTGTACCGGTGTAGAATCTGCCCAACCGCTGCCAATCAGTAGGGTCCAGGTTCATTGATTTCTGGTTCGGAGGCACAACAGAGACACTCTGCTGACCAATGACAGACCAGTATCCATCCTGCCCAAAGCCAATGCGGATATCCGCACTGTATTTAGTATCACTGGGGCTCCACTTTCTAAATTGTCCTGTAGCCGGATCTTTGAAATCGAATTTGATATTTCCGTATTTCGACCATTCAGGAGCGGTGTCGGCGATCTTCTGACAAAGCGCAGGATCACCACCATTGAACGCAACCGTGATTGTTTTTCCTACAGGCCACTTAGCTGACGGCGCAAAAAGTGCTCTTCCGTTTTCAACTTTTGGTGATGCTTTATACATCGCCGCGAGATTCTCGACAATCATTGGAGGCGGAGGAACAACATCCCGTCCCGGCAGTCCACCCGGGTTGGGATTTACGAGGTTAGCAAAATAGGCGCAGGTCTTTGCTCGATCCGGATTGCTTGCAGCGTTCAATCGCGCTGCGGTCATGTACTCGTTGTAAGCATTCTTTCGATCGCCCAGGAAGCGATAAGTTTCAGCCAGGTGTTCATGAGCAGATGTATTGTCGGGATTCACACTGAGCACGAACTTCAAATCATCACGAGCATCACCAAATTTATTGATATCAAAATTCGCTATGCTGCGCACCCATCGCACCTGCACATTGTCGGAATCAGCGAAAACCCCATAGTTAGCGTCAACAAATGCACTGTTGTAGTCGCCTCTGTCGATACTTATCGCAGCACGTCCAGCACGAGCCTCTGGGTCACCGGGATTTTGAGCGATTGCTTGACTAAAGTCTTGCCAGGAGCCCTTAAAATCACCAGACTGCAGTCGCTTCCATCCACTTGCAGCTAACGCGCTAATGGTGGAACGACTCTTCGATGGTGCGGATAACAACGTTTTGGTGACATCGGTCTTCAGATCGGCGTTGAACGCATCATACGCTGAAACTGGAAGCGTTCCGCACACCACGGCCAAAACCGCTTGCAAGACGATGAATGATTTTTTCCCATAGCGATGCTTTTTTGCCTGCATTGTTGCTCCTGCTATCTGGACGGCGACGACGAGGGATCCCTATTTATAGAATTGGAGCATCATACCAACTCTACAAGCCCCGATGTTTTAAATGCGCCAAGACGCTCACCAGTGCCACAGAATCGAATTTATGAAATAGCAAAGCGCGGAGCCAACCGACCGCACAAACAGGTTGTCATACGGCCGATTGACGAAAACGTCAAATCGAGTCTGACGTTCTCCTTCTAAAAGGCGAGCGCCCGGAAAACTATTCTAAAGACATCGGTTGACGACACACCGCCAACAAATTCTCACCCACTGGAGGACGCAATCATGTTTTCGAATTATCTGGTAAGACTCTACACAGCAGTTGCTTTAGCGGCTTACTTCTGCTTTCTGATCTTGAATCCGTTCATGAACGATCACGGCAATAATCACGAATTCGTCATTGCATTCTTCACTACCACTGGACTGCTGGCAACGGTGCTGATTCTCGTTGCCAAACACGATAGAGTCGGCGCACAACTCATACCAGTCGATTTCTGGCCAGGTCGCAATGGAATTTTGACAACAGTAAGGTTGGCAGCTTGAGCTTCGCCCACAAGTTTGAACACAGAACCAGGATGAGCCTCTCGAGAATTCGAGAGGCTCACATCCTTTCAGCCCTTTCAAGCAATTGACGAAAACCGCAAGTCGACTCTGGCGTTCTCATTATTCGAACAAATGCAACCAGAAACTATCCTGAAAGAGTCGGTTGAATGACCGGAACAACGAATCGAACGGAGGAACAGCATCATGTTACTTATATGGAGTGGAGTCGGTCTTTTGATACCAGCAATCGCTGTCATATGCAGCTTCGGAACAGCCATGGTACTGGGGCACTCGGTACCAGACAATGCAATCAATTTCATCTCAGCTCTCACCACCGCAATAGTCTTAGCAGCAGCAGGACTCGAATTACGAAGACGAGAAATTCGTCGCCATCTGTACTGGATTCCAATGGAATATTGGGCAATCGGAGCAGGCATTTTCGCCATGACATGCATACCGAAGTTTTTCAGCGCCTGAGTTCCAGCGTCCATGAACAAACAAAAAACGAGGATAGGTAAGAGAAAGGGCAAACAGAAACAGAAAAGATAAGGAAAGAGAAATAAACAAGATAACGAGAGAAGGAGAAAAAAAGAAAAGAAGAAAAGGAGAAGAAGAGAAGAGAAAAACAACAAAGGAATCCCGGCATCAAAGGAAACCAATTAGTAGATGAAGCGAAAACAGTAAAGGAGGAACTAAACAAACAACTGATAAAAAGCACAAAGAAGGTTCGATTGCCAGGTCGAACCTTCTTTTCGTTTTAGCTAAGATTCACGCTAATGATTGCAGCTGATACATTTTGCGCAGAACGAAACTAGCTGCTCAGGACGAAACTCGCTTCAATGCGTTACGCGCGAATTCAGCATTAGCTGTGTCATTCGCAGCAGTAAAAGCATCGACCGCTTTCTGGTATTGCTCGGCTGCAGCTGGCTTTCTGTTGGTGTGCTCATAGACGTATCCAAGTAGCCAGTAACCATCTCCACTCTTTGGATCAAGTTTGATTGCTTGCTGTGCATCAGGCTCGGCGACTGAATACATTGAGAGATAGGTCAACGTATTTCCCCTGAAGAAATGAGAAAAGAACCAGCCGCCGCCGCTAATGTCGTTCGCAACACACAGATCAGGCAAAGCCTCAGCAAAATTGTTCGCAAGGAAGCGTACATAACCTCTGAAATACCAGATAACGGGATCGCTACAGTCTGAAGCCAGCGCCTTGGTGAGGTCTTCGGTTGCCGCCTGCATGTCTTGAGGCGAACCAAAAATATGAATCGCAGCTCTAGTCTTAAGAGCCTGCGCGTAAGTAGGGCAAAGACTCAAAGCCTTATTTTCATCAGCCAGAGCTTCTGGGAATTTATTGAGCATGTAATAGAACGAACCGCGATAGGCATATGCAATGGCACTATTTGGATACTTCGTAATCGCTTTTGTGGCAACTTCCACCGCAGCCTGATTATCACCTGCATTGGATTTGGCAATAGCTTCAGTGACAAGCGGAATGGCAGGATCATCGTCTCGAACAGCGGGTTTATGGAGAGTTAAGCGTTTGGAGTGCAAAACCCCGGTCCCAGCAACATACGCTGGTGATTGATGTGCTGAAATTTCAGCGCGTGCAGGATTCACCAGAGCGACTGTGTTGGATAGCACAGAGGCCAGTGCAAAACCAATTAGCACAATCCCAGAACGCTTCATCGTAGACATCCCAAATCCTCCAGACGACTTTGAACCATTCAACGTTTAGCACAACTCTTCAATCTTTGTGTCAAATACCAGCAGTCTATTTTTGGCTGGAACTACACTACAGGAGAAAGAAACACAATAATACAACGATGTCTTAAACAAATATCCAATTCAACGACCAAAGGAAACAAAGAGGGAATTGAAATCATAGAGGACATTGAAACGATAATGCCTGGTCTTTAAGACCAGGCACTCCGTCGCTCTTATGCTTCGCGCTTCTCAAACCTTTTGCACCAGATCAGTAATCGTCTTCGTTAGCTGCTCAGTTTCTTGCTTGCTCTGGGTTTTTGCCACGACCTGAGCTTGCTTGTAGTCAGCATTGGCGTCATCCATATTGCCGAGTGCTTCATAAGTTCGACCTCGTGAGTTGTATAACTCAGGATCACTCGGGTCGATAGCCAGAGCTCGCGTGAAATCTTCCTGCGCCAGCTTATAGGAAGCCGTTTGCATGTAATAATTGCCACGTTGTTTATAAGCGTCCGCAAGTAATGGCGCCACTTCAATCGCCTTGTTGTAATCTGCCAGCGCTGCTTCTTTGGAGCCCATCTCAGCTTCTACAGATGCCTTTGCTATGAGCGTGGCAGCGCTAGCACTGTTTATGCTCAGTGCCGCATCGAAATCTTTGAGCGCGGTCTCAAAGTCCTTTTGATAAGCAGCATAGCGACCATTCTCTTGATACTGCTTTCCGAGTGAAAAATTGACAAAGTCGCATCCAACTTGATCGCCGTCGGCGAGAAGCAAGGACTTCGCTTCACTGAGATCATTTATTGCATCGGCACGTCGTCCGACTTCCCCGTTGCAGATACCGCGCTCATAATACGCGAGCGCATTGCGAGGGTCACTCTCGATAACTTTAGTAGCTTCCGAAATGCCTGATGCGAAGTCCCTCGTATACATAAGGATTCCAATCAGTGCAAGACGCGCAGATGTAAGATTAGAATCGATAGTGAGAGCCTTGTTTAAGTCAATACGCGCTTCCGAATAATCTGATGTTGCCAGACGCACTCTTCCACGCCCGTAATAAGCCATGGCATTTTTGGAATTCACCTGGAGCGCTTTGTCATACTCGTCGAGCGCACCAGTGAAGTCGCCATCACTTAGTTTCATGTCCCCGCTCTTTCTGTATGTTTCATCAAGCGTTTCAGTTTTGGATAATTCTTTCTTCTGTGGTTGTTTATATAGTTGATTCGACTCAGCAGCAGGAATCCGCTGCACGGGGCTGCTCCACATATCGCTATTAGCAGGTACGTCGCCGCTTTCCGACGGGAGTGCGCTCGATGATAACGCGGTAGAAATCCCAATCGTTATCGCCAAAATCAAACCGTTGATGCGTTTCAAATTAGTTCTGTTCATAAAGCTTCCTCAATTTAACGGGTTATAACTAGACCTTGATGGCTTACACATCTATCATCGCAAGCACCGTATTCAGTGCACATGATGTAAACACCAAAGAACATTGATAATAAAGTCACCATCCACATAACCACATCACAAGACTTTTCCAACGAAAAGCCGGCGATGCACTGAGCACCGCCGGCAATTCGCCTATCTCACCCGTCATTGAATCCGCGAAAGATCAGCTAACACCTGCGCACGACCTGGAGCCTCAGAGACAAACAACTTCGTCGCTTGTGAGAACAGATCACGAGCCATGTCTTTCTGATTGTTGGCTATCATGTGATTACCAATCTGATCGAGTACGACCCAGGCTACGGAGTTATTAGCATCGTAATCCAGTGCATTTAATGCATAGCCTGCCGCAACGAAGGTATTACCGGTTTTATCCGTCGCATTTGCAAGATTCGCCCAGGTTGTAGCGTCTCCATTATTGAGCTTGAGTGAAGCATTGAAGTTGTTGATTGCGGTATCGTACTCACCTAATCCATAATTAGCGCAACCCAACCAGTTGTAGCTGGAAGCCGAGGCATTCATTCCGACAAGCTTGGTGAAAGTATCCTTCGCTGCGGAATAATTCTTAGATTCGAATTGGCTCCGGCCAAGCATGAGAACGTGGTCAGCGTTGTTCGGTTCCAATTTAACTAGCTTTTGATATTCGGCGACTGCGTCCGTGTACTTACCTGCATTGAACAGGGCAGCGCCAAGCGCATCAACAACACTTACATCATCATATCCATGAGCAATTGCCTTGCGATACATATCAGCTGCTTCTGAATACTTCTTAAGGGCCGACGAACTCAAGTAATCAGCCAGATCATCGGCGCGGAAACCACTGTCAGGTTGCAATGCTAGAGACTTTCTCAAAGCAGCTTCAGCATCGCCAGTCTTGCTTTCATCCTTCATTAGGTTGGCTAATTCCCAATAATTACTAGCATCATCCGGTGAAATTTTGATTGCCTTGCGAATCAGTTCTTCGGCTTTATCATTATCTTTCGCATAAACACGATAAAAGAGGGCTGCATTCGCATCTACGCGCCCGTTGTTTCCGTCCATGCTGAGCGCTTGCTGCATCATATCCTTTCCTTTCGAAAGGTCACCGCCTGCAGCTACGGCAAGAGCCATTGTAGATGTGACAAGCGCGTCGCCACGTCTGAGGTCAATAGCCTTCTGTGCAGACTTAGCCGCATCTTCTGACTGACCAGCCCACAGTTGAGCATAGGACAAAAGACGATAAACATCTGCGTCATTGTCGCTAATCATGACAGCGTCGTTCAATGTCTTAATTGCCTTGCTCCATTCGCGAGTATCCATCTCATAGATTGTTGCAAGCTTCTTATAGGCATTTAGATCATTAGGTGACTGCTGAATCGCCTTTTCATATTCCAAAATTGCGTCGCTGGTCTTACCTTGCTTACCTAGCTGGTCTGCGTGATTCGTAGTCAAAGCTCCGGTGACAAATGTGACGACGTCCGTGTTAGCAGGAAGCATTTTGCCAATTCCAAACGTGCTTCCAGCAATTATTCCTGCGACCAGGGTTGCAATTATTCCGCCAGTAAAAATTCTCCGATTGTTTTCAACAACCTTTTTGACCGAATGAAGCTGAACAACATTTTTAAGAGGATTTTCCTGAGAATTGGTTCCGGTATTTTGATTTGTTGCGGGTGCTTCGATTGATGATTGAACGGTGTTCATATTTTCTGTCGAGACCTTCACACTTTTGATCCTTTTTGCAACACGAACCTTTTTCTGCGGAGCCATTTTTACTTTGGCAACAGGCTCAACCTTCGCCTTAGCAATCGAATCTACACGTGTAATGGTGTCAACACTTTTAATACCGTCTCTTCTTGCAATGCTATCGAGACTGGCGATGCTTTCCACACCGGCAATGCCCTGTTCGTGAATGCAATCGCCTTCACCAGTACAATCGGCCATGTCGTGCATCATCAACGGAACCTTTCCAGCCCGATGCCGAACGGTGAACCGAGACGATTTAACAGCTGCTTTTCCTTTGACGCCATTTTTTGCATTTTCGGTGGAAACCCGAGCATCCTTAGTTCCTTTACCTTTATGAGTGTTCATAAGAAATCTCCTTCTATTTGGGTCAGTGAGCACGTTGTGGCTCTTGGGTGATGTCTCTATTACATCGAAACGCTAGCTCTGTGCCTCTGACAGGAACCGCACAAGGCTATTGACGAAAACGTCAAAACTCACTTTCAGAGAGCGCATTTTGGCCTGACCAGAGCAAAACCCCTCGCGTAAACGAGGGGTCTCTTGCTCTCTCCAAAAACTGATTAGACAAATGCCGCGATTGTTATGCAGTCTGCTGATATTGGGCAAGTTCATCAGCTACAGCCTTAGCGCGCTCACTGTCGTTGGCAGCGACGAATAGCTTCTCGGCTTGTTCGTAATCTGCAATCGCCTGAGTTCGCTGACCCAGCTTGGCTTCACAATATGCCCGGTCGAAGTAAGCTTCGGCGTTGTTTGGATTGTTAGAGATCTGGACGTTGAAGTTATCGACCAAACCAGCCCAATCGCCCAGGTCGGCCTTGAGCGCAATGCTGTTCTTCATAGCGCCTTCGTTGGTTGGATCGATGGCGATCACTTGATCGAATTCCTTAGCAGCAGCACGCCAGTCATTCATCAATTTCAATACGCTAGCTTTTGCTAGATGAGCATCGATGTACTTAGGTGCTATCGAAATTGCCTGGTCGAGAGACACCATAATTTTGTTGAAATCCATGTAATCGGCGTATTGAATCCAGGATTTGCAAAGATAAGCAGTAGCGTTCTTTGGATTAGCGCTGATAGCCTGTTCCACAGCTTCGTAGGCACCTTTGATATCTCCAGCATCCAAAAGTTTGTCGATTGCATTTATCAATTGCGTGTCATTCATCTGTACTCCTGACTCAGCAACAACTTGTGTTGAGGCGCCCTGGTCGGCAGCAAAGACAGGTACAACAGTTGTGGAAGCGGCGGAAAGAACGAGCAGTGCCGACATAATTTGGGCTTGAAATTTCTTGTTCATGATTTTTGTTCTCCAAAATGATTGAGTTAGTATGTGGAGCGCTTCGGCATCCACAACATCATTCTCGTTTTTGGAACCAGGAAACTGAATGACGTTTACGTCAAAAGCCTACTGACTGATTCGCCAATGCCAACAAAACGCCTACGCACAAAACCCCTCGCATTGGCGAGGGGTTTTGAATTTGAGCAGTACTCGAGCCTGGGTTTCGACTTTTCGGGATCAACCTCTGGCGTATGAATTACGCCTGCTCAAGCTTTTTGATCATTTCAGCGGTGGTCTTAGCATCCTCCTGCTGATTGTCAGCGATAAACAGTGACTCGGCTTTCTTTAAGTCATTAATAGCCTCAGAGATTTGTCCAAGCCTGTACTCAGCGAACGCTCTGGCGTAATAAAAAGTTCCATCGACCTTGTTGTTAGCAATGTAGAAATTCAAAAGAGAAACAGCGCCGGACCAATTCTTCATGGCAAACTTAATCTTGAGACTTTCATTGACGGCATCGATATTGTGATTATCCATGGCGATACATGTGTCGAAATCTCTGCCGGCTTTCTGCAGTTCATTCATGTCCTCATAAACCAGCCCACGCAGATAAATTGCATCGACATTATCTGGCGTATTCGAAAGAGCTAGATTGATCTGAGCGAGAACTGCCTCTGATTTCGCGTGAGACTTGTACATGACGAAGGCTTTCATTGCCTGAACAGTTCCATTCTTCGGATCTGCTTGTAACGCTTGGTCAACAGCATTCATCGCTTCCTGTATTTTGCCTGCGTTTGCCAGAGACTTGACGATTTTCCACAAGCTATCAGTTTTTACGGCCGTGTTCGCAAAGGTCGTTGAAACCGACATCGCGCCGGATTGCGAACTAGCATAAGCAGGTTGCAGAGATGTAAGAGTCGAAGCAAAAACAAGTACAGAAGCCAAGATTTGGGATTGAAGTTTGGTATTCATGGTGTAAATCCTTTTGGTGAGAGAGGTTCAGTGCCGATATTTCTATTTTGGTTCTCCAGGCTAAAAACCTGAATGACGAAAACGTCAAACCGAAGCCCGCAAAAACCGAAGCCCGCAAAACCGAAGCCCCCAAAACCGAAGCCCCCAAAACCGAAGCCCCCAAAACCGAAGCCCCCAAAACCGAAGCCCCCAAAACCGAAGCCCCCAAAACCGAACACCGAAACGACCACAAACCGAAGACCCCTCGTAAGAACGAGGGGTCATTCAGCTCTCTCCCAAAGTTTTGACTAGACAGCTTGAAGTTGCTGAAGGATCTGAGCGACAGCTTGAGCATCTTTCGTATCATTGGCAGCAACAAACATCGTTTGCGCCTGCTTGAAATCAGCGATCGCTGCTGATGTCTGACCGAGTTGAAATTCTGCGTATGCGCGGGCGAAGTATGCCATGCCATCAACCTGATTGTTGGCGAATTCAATACTCAAAACCGAGAGCATTCCGTTCCAATCTTTAAGCGCACACTTGACGCTCAGACTCTCGTTGATTGCATCGAGATCGTGATTGTTGAGAGCAATGCAGGCGTCGAAATCTGCGCCGGCACTCTGCAAATCATTCATGTCTTCGAAGACCAATCCACGCAGGTAGAGCGCATCACTGTAGTCTGCCTTCAGTGCAATAGCCTTGTTCAATTGCGTCAGAATCGATTTGCAGTCAGCCTTACTGCTGTACATAACGAAAGCCTTCATAACATAAGGAACTGGGCTGTTTGGTTCAGTGTCAACTGCTTGATTGGCAATCTTGAGTGCCTCTTCTCCGTTGCCAGCCTTGAGCAAGGCGTAGATTTGATTCCAGACAGTGTTGTAGTCTACAGAGCTTGATGCCGGTGTTGCGTAAACGGTCTTAGACACGTTGTTTGAAGCCGCAAATGATGGTTGAAGAGAAACTGAAGTTGAAGCGAGCATAAGTACTGCAGCCAAGATACGGGATTGAAGTTTAGTGTTCATGATGTTTATTCCTTTTGTAGAGAGTGAAATATTGGTGTTTTGTGGAGCACCTCGCATCCACATCTTCATTCTCGTTTTTGACAGGCAAAACCAGAATGACGAAAACGTCAAAACCGAGTTGACAGATTCGCCATCGAGCAAAAAAGAGCATCACGTTGGTGATGCTCTCTTAGCTTTCAGGTGGCTCTACGCTAGTAGGGCTATTGCATTACGCCTAGGCTGATGGTGCGGCGTAAACGATTTCACCGGTCTGAACATCGGCTGCGTATGACCAGTTCAGTGAATCGCCGTTGTCGAATTCAACTTTGCAGTACATACTGGTATTGCCGTAGGCGGTCCAGGTGGCATAGCTCCACGGTGATATGGTGCCTACATAGGTACCGTCTTCGTAGACATCCATGTACCAACCGGTCTTATTGTAGACGCGAAAAGCGCCCCAGCCGCTGGCTCTTGATTTCGATGGATTCGCTTTAGGCTTTTCCTTCGAGTTCGTTTTCTTTCCTACTTTGATGTGTGAATCTTTGCCGGAAACCTTTTCAGATTTAACGGCCGGTAATTCTCTCACTTTATATTTTGTGTCACTGGCTTCATCAGCAGCATTGACATTTGGCACCATTATCGCGAAAACCGCAAACATCGCCAGCATAAGTTTGAATAGTCTTTCCATCTTCACCTCTTTCTTATTGACGAACTCTCTGGAGTCCGAATTCTATACCAACACAACACGCCCCATCAAGCATTTGCGGTTTTCATCAAGTTCAGCAGTTGCTTCACGGGAATTGCAAAATTTAGACTCTGACCGGCAGGTATCGTATATTCGACAATGCCGATTACGTTGCCCTGCCCATCCAGAACTGGACCACCACTGTTTCCATGCGATATTGCAGCCGTAATCTGCAAGTCTCCATTGGTTCGAATGGCGCTGAGAACGCCCTGTGAGAATACACCCTCCAGACCAAGCGGGCTGCCTGCAACGAAAATAGTTTCGCCTATCTTTTGTTGCAATGGATCGATATCAAGCGGTTTCGCCTTCGTCCCCGGAACATAAAGAATGACCAGGTCATTGACAGGATCGCTGGCAACAACTTTGACAATGCGATACTGCTTGGAATCATTGGCAAACTTGGCGTAGCCTGCACCCATTCCCTTAATGACGTGATAATTTGTTGCTACCATATCTGGTGCAATGAAAAAGCCTGAGCCTGTTACGGCATTACGTCCGTCCGGATCGCTGAGAATCAACTTAACTGTCGATTCCATAACGTGTTGAGCCACAGCCTCCGCAGGCAAATCAGCGCCAGTCGTCGTAACGATGTTTCCCGACAACGCAGCGTGAGCAGGCTCTCCACTCAGTTGAGCACCGAATCCAAGTAACAGTGCGGCTTGCAATAGTACTGTAGCAGCCACTTTTCTTTTTCGAAACTTCATAACTTCACTCCTTGTGAAAAAATATAGAGGTAACTGGGGTTAGTTGTCCGATTCAATCGATTCGTGAATGATCGGCGATTGTGTGTCCAATCAATCAATTCCTGATTGATCGGCAATTGTTTGTCCGACTCAATCAAATTCGTGATTGATCGGCGATTGCTTCTCTGCAGAACGCAAAAAGGCTTGTGCCTTCGGATAGCCGCGCTCTGCAGCCAGCCGTACCAAACGCACAGCAGTTTTCTTGTTGATACGCATCGCCTTTCCAGAAAAATGCAGCATCGCCAGGTTATAGAGAGCGCGAGAAGAACCTTGTTTAGCCGCTCGACAGAGCCAGAAAGCAGCCTTGTCGTAATCTTTTGGCACGCCGTTACCAGCGTAGAACCTGAGACCGAGCTCAATTTGGAAATTGGCATCGCCTTCTTTTGCAATCTGCTCAAACCAACGTTCGGCTTGGTATGGATTGGCAGCTACACCGACACCATTGGCAAAAGCAAAGGCTACGTTGTATTGAGCTTTACGATGCCCTTGCTGCGCGGCTTTGTGAAACCAATAGAACGCTTGTTCAGAATCTGGAGCGACACCTTGACCAATGCAATACATTGATCCGACATTGAATTGCGCCTTCGGCAATCCATTTACTGCAGCAGTCTCGAACCAGTAAAAAGCTTTCTGAGGATCAGGATCAACCCCTACTCCACGCTCATACATAACGCCCAGGTTATTCTGAGCCTCACTGACGCCACTTTGCGCCGCCAGCGTGAACCAGTAAAGAGCAGAGCCTAAATCCTTCTTGACTCCTTTCCCCGACATATATAGAAGTCCCAAATTGTATTGAGCCTGGGCGTTTCCGTTGCGAGCAGCTTTGTGAAACCAGGTTGCCGCTTTGGCATGATTGGGTTTGATCAAAGATGGATTCAAATATAAAAGACCGGCTTGAAATTGAATGTTGTCATCTTTCTCCGCCAGGGCGCGCAAGATAGTTCGCCGACGCAGCGCGTCAGGCTTGCCGGAAAACAACTTACTCTTGCAGCGTGGCAGATTGCCGACCAGTTTCGTTTCAGGATCTAAGTGGTCGTTTCCGACCAGGGTTTGCGTAGACATAATCAAGTCCTCCAAAAGGTATTTCCTCTTTCAGATTCGCTGACAGCGGAGTTTCGCAGCACGGCAGAATCGTCAGAGATCAATTGACGTTTACGTCAAGGAGCTTCTGGTGAATATCTGGTCGCCACCGCTCATAGTGCAATTCAAAATAGAAATGCCCGCACGTACGTAAACGTTTGGAAACAACACAGGAGGTTCAGATTATGTTTCGATCGAACGGAGGCATGAGAGCAAAAGAACAGCAGATGCGAAAGACACTGAGCGCGACGCGAATATCAGCGCTTAAGCACCACATCCTGGAGAAAGCACTCACTAGCAGCGACCCCGCCATGCACTATCAAGCAGGGCTACTCTACGTAACACCGGAATCAAAAAACTACGAAAAAGCGACAATCTGGTTCAGCCAGGCAGCAAAAGGAGGCGATCCGCATGCACAACTGTATCTGGCACAAATACAGATAGCCACAGGAGATGCAACGGCACACAAGCAAGCGCACGAGCTGCTTCTGCAGGCGGCTGCGCAGGGGTTGGCAGAAGCTGAAAACGATCTGGGTGTCATGTATGAGTTAGGAGTCGGCGTCGAGCGAAACCTGAAGGAAGCATTTCAATGGTATCAGCGCGCAGCCAGCAACGGCATTGCACAATCACAATACAATCTGGCGCTCATGTATTTGGACGTTGACTATCCAATACATGACATTTTCCTCGGCATCTATTGGCTGAGAGTTGCAGCCAACCAGGGTCACAACAAGTCGTTACGAACCCTCGCACAAATGTACGAACGCGGAGATAACGTCGTTCAAGACGTATTGAAATCGGAAAGACTGTATATCGCCGCTGCAAAGAACGCCGATGCCTACGAGAAATTGCAACTAGCGATTCGCTACTGTCGCGGCAGCGGTGTTCCCTTAGATCGTCGCAAAGCCGCGAAATGGCTTGAAAGTGCCGCCAATCAAGGCGACGGACAAATTAGCGATCTGGCCATGCTTTGTTTACTCGAAAACAGAAACAAGGGCAAACTGAAACCAATTCGATCGACCAACAAGCCCGCGGCTAAGGTTCGCCATTCTGCGAGTCCAGTTCAGAACAGGAGCAAGTACTATGTTTGACTCAGACTCTAATCAATCGTTCGCGATTCGAGCGCCACCTGTGGCACGCTGCATTACGGTGCAGATGTCGTATCCTCCTCAACGTACGACATGCTCATCGTAAAATGGCACTGAGACGGTGTCGCATCCTCCTCAACGTGCGATCTCAGTCAAGTGCTCAATTGGAACTCTAAAAGACACCACATTCTCCTCAACGTGTGGTGTCTTTTAACAACAAAAAGCGCGGTCGAGAAGACTGCGCTTTTTTGTTTGTGTTTGATTCGCGTATAGAATTCTAGCGCAAATCTAATTTGATACCAGAATCTTTTCCAATTTTTGCTAACTTTTCACTCCATTTTTTCAAATCGGCTTCAGTCAAAATACCTCGTTGCGTGGCCAACCAGACGGCACGACAGCGCGGGCTCAAAACTCCAGCATCTTCGTGGTCCTTCGCCGGAATGGCAAATTTTGAATATAGAGACCGCAGTCTCGCCTGGACGGCGCGCTCGGTAACGTGCAAAACTTTCCCGGCGGTTGTGTCGGTATAACCCAATGCAATGCAAACCAGAGCTTCGAATTCACCTTCACTCAAAGAGTGCTCCTGCTTGCTCATGCGACTGACAACACGAGCGACCTCGGGATCAATCCAGCAATCGCCGGCAAGAACACCAGCTACAGCCTTTTGCAAATACATACCGGCGTTATCTTTAAGCAGGTAGCCATATGCCCCCGTCTCTGGTGTCACTTTGTACAGGCGCTTAACGAACGCTTCTTCGCTGTGATTCGAAACAATAATGATGGAAGCCTGCGGATTGTTTTTCCAAATCTGCTCGGCAGCATGAATGCCGTCTTCGGTTTCCTTTCTGAACTCAATATCAAGAAAGATCAGCGTCGGCTTTTCGGCGGAAGCCCGCGCAATAGCCTCTGCGGCCATCTCAACTACCGTTATGCGCTGAATATTGGGAAAAAGTTTCTCGATTTCCTCTTTTAACCACTGACGCCAAAATTCTTTATCATCGGCAATCAAAACAGTCAGTTCTCTCAAGCTGAGCGCAACTGTTTCAGATGTGGGCGCAAGATCCATAACAATTTCTCCATTTTAATTCCATAACTATAAGGCAATCATCGAACAAATTTCTGAAAGCTGTCTATGACGAAAACGTCAAACGCCACTCTGGCGCTCCAGTGCTATTATGGACCTGCACTGAAACCGCAACCGAGCCAACAGCACGCGGCATGCTCACGAATCATCCAATACTACGAGGTGTTCTCAAGGCCCTCCCCATGATTTTGATTGTGAGCCTGGCTTGCACGCTGGCGCACAAGATCGGCGCCCTGAATGGGCTGGCCGACCCGGCCATCGACGCCTTCTCTCGCCTGCGTCCT
Source organism: Candidatus Melainabacteria bacterium (assembly GCA_003963305.1). Taxonomy (NCBI): domain Bacteria; kingdom Bacillati; phylum Candidatus Melainabacteria; species Candidatus Melainabacteria bacterium. The sequence continues at coordinate 184,326 of RXJR01000031.1, forward strand.
ATCGCCCCCGAACATGTATTCGTCGTCGCTATAGATGAATCTGATTTTGAAGACAAAAACTTATTCAACTGGAAACTATCGCCGGAAGCATTGCAAAAGGTAATCTCCGCTATTGCAGATGCTCATCCGCGCCAGATTGTAGTCGATCTCGATACATCCAAAGAAGAATTCAAATCCTTGCTCAATTTCAAAACAGACGTACCAATCGTCTGGGCTGCCGTGCCTGCAAAAGGTCCAGGCGATCAAGAACAAGAGCAAACACTCTATGCCCTGGGCACACCGATCGAGAAGATAAACCCAAAGGTAGCTTTGGGCGTAGCCGCACTTCGAGAAGATCCCGACGGAGTGGTGCGGCATTACTTGAGACGATTGTACAGCCGCTCAGGTCGCACTCATCGCGAACTCGACAGCCTGCCGTGGGCTGCTTTAAAAGCCACCGGCGCTCCCATGCGCAGCCCCGACGCAAACGAAATAATGCTGCGTTTCATCAAGCGCTCTCGTCCCGTGCACTCGGTAAAAATGAATGCTGAATATGAGCGCGAGAATCTGAACTTTGCTTCTGTTCCTACCATAGATGCCGAGATGAACTGTAATTCAGTGCTGAAATTACACGATACGGAAGATTGGAAATCATTTTTCAATGGTGGTGATGCAAAAATCGTTGTTCTGGGGGGCACATATCACGCGCCCACAGACACGTACATAACGCCGCTCGGGAGGTTGCCCGGGGTTCTTATCAATGCCTCGATCATTGAAACTGAAATGCAGCAGGTGGGTTTGGTCCCCTCCAGCGAAACTTTCCTATTCCTTATAGAGGTAATGGTAGGAATTCTTCTGGCATTTATAAATACAAAATTTTCAAGCATCGACAGCAAAGTGCCTCTGGCGAGCACGATACTGTTGCTGGTGCTGCTGGGTGCGACAAGCTGGGCATCTTTCACCTCATTTTCTATGTGGTTTGATTTCATCCCTGTGGTGCTGGCTATACAGGGATACTTCATCTACGAGCATATGCGCGAGTTTCGACGGCGCACAATGGAACTCTTGAATGCAGAGAAGAAATTAGTGCGTGCAGTCGATGTAGGCACCGAGCGCGAGCGGCGAAGAATTGCAGAAGAGTTGCACGATGATACCAGTTCACTTTTCAGACAAGCATCGATGTCCATCTCAAGAGTATTGCAAGATCAGGCAGGTGCCGAAAAGCACGTCAAGCAAGCAGTCGAGTTGCTGACGGAGGCGCAAAGAAATGTCAGAGAGATAACTCAGGATCTGTATCCGGCGCAATTTGAAAAGTTCACCATGATCGAAAATATGGAACGCCTCGTTAAGCGGGCCGAGGTAGCGAAGTTAGAAGCGGAATTGAATGATGAGTCAGATGGACGCATAAATGATTTGAAAGAGACGAACAGACTGGCTGTCTACCGGATTACGCAAGAAGCGCTTACAAACATCATCAAACATTCGAAAGCAACTAACGTAAAACTGACTTTGAAGAAACAAGACGCGAACCTGACCTTGACTATTTCAGATGACGGTCAGGGACTGGGAGCCGGTCGAGAAGATTCACGCGGGCTGGAAACAATGAGAAGCCGAGCTACGCTTATCGGCGGAGAAATTCAGTGGAAGTCTCCATCAACTATTTTCGAAGGCAAAGGAACGGATGTCGTGTTGACCATACCGGCGAATTCCTTCAACTGACGCAGCTCTATCTTGAATTAACATCCGATCGCCGCTTCATGAATCGCATCGGTCAACTATTTCTTTCTGTTTGGTATTGAGATTTTTGGATAATCAGAGCCGGGTGCTTTAGTCTGCGCCAAAAGGAAAGCTCGTACTAAATCAGTTCGAGTGCTCGCCTTGCTATCGCTCCAGGCTTCAATCTTCTTCAGCAAGATTTGCAGGTTGGCTTTGTGCACCTCGTAATTAGCAGCCGTCGCGACTTCTACGATTGCAACGCCCAGAGCTGACCAATCAACATTCGAAGCGGAAGGACCAGCAAGAATCTTGAACGTGAAAAGACCTGGACTGACAGACCGAACTTTTGTCGCCGTCAAAGGATCAGCAATTGCTGAAGCACCACTTTTTTCCAGTTTGAACTTTACTGAACTGGCGTCAACTTCTTTGCCATCAACGAACTCAGTCAGTGACACTTGATACTTTCCATCCGGCAGCCTGGCCATGACATCACCAAAATCAAAATTTGCAGACGCAGATGAACCAGCCCCCGCCGGCAGACAGACAACAGCGTCAGTAAGCGCGACAGAACCATTAACATCCCTGCTCGCGGGAAAGATCCAGCCGCCATAGTTAGAAATAAACGGCAGAAATTGAGACCACCAATCATCGACCTGTTCAACTTCATTCAGCAGAAATGGCTCGCCGATTTTATGATTTCCGGGACAGACCGCCGTCGTATTATTGACGCACACAACCGTCAAGGAGCCCTCTTTACTGACACGAACGGGACGCTCATTCTCATAAACTGAGACCCCTCTGCGTTTGACGGGGCGCTTCTGTTTAGGGCTCTCAAGCACCCAGTCACCGCTATACGCAGCTACAAGCCCAACTCGCTTGCCCACCTGTGGCAGATTCGACTTGACCGAGGCAAAGGGAGCGGAAAATGTCGGAAGACCAGGCAGCGCTTGCAATGTAGTAATTGAAAGCGTAGCTGCCAGTAAAAGAGTTCTAGCCCGGTTCATAAAAATCAAACGAAAAAGTCTCGCAATATTTAGAAACGAAAGAAATCCGCGACCACTTGATTTACGTTGCATCCAAACAGAGTTTCCGCATCGTACAGAAATTCTATCCCACTGGCGAAAACATGCTCACCCGCAAGCGCTTGACAAAACCCTCAAAATGCCGCTAGTTGTCGCTCTTGACCACAATCGAAATTGACACCGAGAATATTAACTGGTGCAAGAACAGATTTTAAGATCTTTCCGATTCGAAGTGATATTGTGGACTTCCAGATTTTTTCCGGAACGGTGTCCCCGGTATCCAAGCGCCAAATTTCTTGCCCGTATAAAATTTGAATTCATTGGAGTCAAGTTTTTTTCGGCGCAATTGTCACTATTTTTGATCTAGCCGTCACGTCGATCAGAGATCCTGTTTGGAGTAATAAATGAATTCAGGTAAGTACCAGTCAGTCAAGAAACGCACACTCGCTTCAGTAGCAGCAGGGGCGCTCTTTCTGCTCTCAAATACTTTTCCACTCGCTGCACAGAGCGACGACTCTTCGTCAACGGGATCTGGTGCAGCGAATTCAGCCGCATCAACAGCCGCGAAAAGCGCAGGTGGCAACTATGCACTGCTGATTGCGATTGATGACTACATTTCACCGAATATCAATAAACTGAATGGCTGCAACAAAGACATTCATGACATAACCGAAGTGCTGGCAAAGAACGGCTGGCCAAAAGATGCAGAGCACATCAAAGTCCTGTCTAATCATGACGCAACCAAACAGGCAATCATCGACAACTTCAGAACGCAGCTCGTCGAAAATGCCAAAAAGCATCCCGATGCATTCTTCTACTTCCAGTACAGCGGTCACGGCTCTAGATGGAAAGACGCAACCAACGGTGATGAAGATGGATTTGACGAAACAATCGTGCCGGCAGACTCACGAACGCCTGACCATTACGACTTGATCGATAAAGAGATCGCCCCCCTGATTGCAGAGCTGACGAAATACACAAAGAATGCAATCTTGACTTTTGACAGTTGTCATTCAGGTCATATCGACCGCATGAACAGAAAGACACGCGCGCTCAAAGATGATGAGCGCCCGATTCCAGCAAATCTGGCAGCCCAGTTGAAAAAGTCCAGAGGTCTCGATGACGACGACAACGCCGGGGGCTTTACGCGTCGCACTGACAGATACATCTGCATTTCAGCATGTCTACCAACTGAGACTGCACAGGAAACTGAAGACCCTTCTGAATCCGAGCGCAACGGATTGATGACACGCAACTTGATTACGGCTCTAAGCAAGGTGACGCCCACCACCACGTACAAAGAGCTGCGTGACATGCTTCAAAAACAGATGAAGGACGACAATCAACACCCAGACATCGTCGGTGATTTGGATCGAGCCGTGTTTGGTTCATCAGCAGACAGATCTGATGCATCATTGCGCGTCACAAAAGTGGACAAAGACAAGAAGCTGATCACTATAGACGCCGGCACCAATATCGGTGTCACTGAAGGAAGTATCATCGCATTCTACAAGGCCAGCACACTGAAACTCGAAGGTGACAAAAATCGTCTTGGACAGGGAGTGGTGACTAAAGTAATGCCGCTCTCTGCCGAAGTAACCATGCCTGAAAATGTTAGTGAACAAGATGCTCTATCGGCTAAGGCGATAATCGCATCTTCGAAGCTGAAAGCGGAGCCTCAAAGGGTGATGCTGGAAATACCGAGTGACAAAAAGCTCAATACTCCAGACGCGCAAAAGGTACTGAGTACTTTCGAAACAAGCGTTAAGGACGATCCGATTGTGCGAATCGCCGGACGCTCTGCAAATCCTTTCAAAGGACGTTCAGCAGACTTTGACCTGGTGCTGGCGAATAGCACATTTGAAAAATTCGACACAGGTCATAGAGTGCCCGACGCACCGCCTAAGGACACGCCTGTCTTTTATCTGACTGATGCAAGCGGAGAACCTCTATTCAACAACTTTGTCAATCAGAAAGATCCGGATGCAGCGACAAAACTGTTGAAGATCGTTCACAGGAAAAGCCAACAAGATTTTCTCAGAAGCCTGGGGAATCAGCTCTCACCACTGAACAACAAGTTGAAGCTATCGGTGATTAGAGTGACCGGGTATCACAAGGATGATAACGGTCTAAAGGTTCCAACTGAGGAGATCCGAAAAGAAGATCAGATTGCTTCGCCGATTTTCCACGCTGGTGACAAGTTCAGATTCGCAGTGCAAAACACGGCAGACGTACCGGTCTATATCAATCTGCTCAGCATCGGCTCGAGTGGAGCGATTGACGCGCTCTACGATGCCACCAGCAAGGCACTGAATCCCGGTGACACGATGAAGACAGATGTCCTGGTGGCAGACTATCCTCTTGGTACCGAGACGGTGAAAGTAATTGGCACTACCAAACCTGCAGACTTCTCGGTTTTGACCAAGAAAGGTCTGAGAGACGCGGCTCCTACACCGCCCGGAAACTCTGCACTTCAGTCGATGGTAACGAGGGGCGTGCGGGATGTGCGCAAAGACTCGGAGCAGGAAGCAGCAAAAATCGATCTGGATGACTGGGCAACAACCAACTTGAACTATGTAATCAAGGACCGTCCCAAAGTAGCGTCGAATCAGTAACCGACCAAAATCTAAGCAACGACAAAATCTGACACAAAACGGAGTAAAAAATTGCGAGTCTCATTTTCACTATCACTCTCAAAACCTCACATCAATCGTCGCGCTATAGGAACGGCTCTAATAGCGGTGCTCGGCTTGAGCAGTGCCATTCCAGTCAGCTCGATCGCTCTGGATAAAGCCGCATTAGAAGGAGCGCATGCTGTTAAGGGCGGCAAAGTGAAAGTTTCTTACGACATTCACAGCCTGCACAATGACGGCTGCCAAAACAAAGACGACGCCAAAGAAGTGATGTGGGCGTTCAAAGAGAGCAAAGACGTTGATATGTCCGGCGTAAACAATGGTCTCAGAGATCAATATGTAGCCGGATTGAGTCACCTGTATGCCAACGATGTAAATCAACGGCTTGCCAACTGCTATTACACGCAGAGCATGCGATCGATGTGGGCTGGGCACGCTCAAAACAACGGCGAGAAGATGCACATCAACAAATTTACGGGTCCGGAGTTTGGCAGTGACAGTCCTGGTCTCGCCGCCTCCATAGACGGAATCGCTTTCCTCGAGGAAAGTCTGAACGGCAGACCCTACTTTGTTGTTGGACAGGAGATGGGCAAACTGACACCGTTCCAGAATCAGAATGTGCCAATGATTGCCACTGGTGCAGACCTGGACAAAGCATGGGACAACTTCGGCGGACAACCTTTGATTGTCGCCCTCAACACAATTACTCGCATGTTTTACTCAGATGAGGTGTTGCGACGTCTTCACGCAGACAACAATTATCTAGGCGGGCATGTCGTAGTAATCAGCGAACGCCGCGATCGAAAATCAGGCAAAGGCAAAACATCTCAACACGAATACAAATTGCTCAATTCGTGGGGCTGTGATGAAAACGGTGAACCTCGAAACGGCTGGGTAGGAGCGGATGAACTGGCTTCTGCTATGAACTATTGCGCCGAACCAGACCAGGTTGACGTGTCGCGTCCACCTACTCGCAGCGTCAGCCCCGGCGCTTTGCCGGCTCCCGGCAAGAACAAGTTAGCGCGTGGTAACGATGGGCTGTCACTTAGTTTCGACGCAAAAACTGTTGATTGGAATCACAGCAGCGGAGTGCAAGACAACTCGGGCGGACGTGACCTGGACGAAGATGAAGGTGGCAGAGGACTGCACACAGCTGATAGCGAAGCTGACGAATTGAAGCAACACATCGCAGCAGCATCAGAGGGCTTCACTGCCGACGAGAAAAAACTGATCACCGAAGCGATCACTCAAATTCTGACCAACAAAAACGATAAGGGACAAGATCGACTTTTCCCGATGTCAGATAAAGACAAGGCGGCATTGCTGCACCAGGCGAATCGCATGTTTACACGTTCCAAGCAAATCTATGCACAAGGCTTGGATCAAAACGACCGCAATCGGGCTGTGCTTGCCATGTTGCACGACTCAGCTAATCCTGAGCACATAAATCAAGGTGAACACAATACCTGCAACGTCACCACCATCATCAAAATCGATGCATTGATGAGACCAGCGGTGCAGGCGAAACGATTTGTCGACCTCTACACGAATGCAAATGGCGACCAGACTGTAAAAATGCCTGGCTAGCCCTGCATAATGTCAAAGAGATCACCAGATCTGAAAAAAGTGCCCGATCAAAAACGGTCGGGCACTTCGTCATCGAATGCGCTGCCGGATCTAATTGTCAGTTATGTGCAAGAGGAATTCCAGAAGCTTGCTGACCCGGTCAATGCAGTGCCAATGGCAGCGTACATGAAAACGGAAATGCCGTTTTATGGTATTCCCAAACCGCTGCGCGTGCCCATTTATAGAACACTGAAAAAGGAGTACGCGCCCGCATCACAAGAAGAATACGAAGACAGTGTGCTGGCTCTTTGGCAGTTACCGCATCGGGAAGAAAAATATGCTGCGATTGAATACGCCATGTTTTTCGACAAATTCATCTCGCACAAATCCGTTGCGCTCTATGAGCGACTGGTGCGCGAGGGTCAGTGGTGGGATTTTGTCGATCCTGTGGCAATCTGGTTAGTTGGTATTGCCTTGAAAAAGGATAGAACCAGGCTCGAGCCCAAAATGAATAAATGGATTCGAGACCCGGACATGTGGATCAGACGAACGGCGATCTTGTCTCAGAACAGACACAAATCCGAGACAAATGAAGCGATGCTCTTCGAGCACTGCCTGGACCGGGCTCACGAGAAAGAGTTTTTCATTCGCAAAGCGATCGGCTGGGCACTGCGAGAGTACAGCTACGCCGCACCACAATCGGTGCGCAAATTCCTGGATAAAAACAAAGACAAGCTCTCCCCGCTCAGTTTAAAAGAAGGCGCGAAACAACTAGACCGAGCAAAAGCCCGCACAACCTGAGCACGCCATGGAACGCACGCGTCCCGCGTACCCAACCCATGGGAGGTGTCCCAGTTGTTCATGGAACGCACGCGTCCCGCGTGCACCTAATCGCCTGCTTTATCGTCCCAACGGACGAGGCGTCGGCATCGGCATCCGATCCGGCTCCGGAGACGGGTTCAAAATTTCCTGTGCTTCCTTGGTGAAAGTTTCGAATGCATCAACAATCTTGCTGCGGAAAGTTGTAACGGCAGAAATTTCACGACGCAGTTGATCTGCTTCCGGCGTGCCCGGTGTGGCTTTGGAAGTAGACTGATAAAGACGCTGCAGTTCCTTCTCAATCACTTTATCCAATAAATCGCAAGCCTCATGCAAATGAGCTTCGTCGACTTTCAAAGTAACTTCGGCAGCAGCAGTAGCAGCCCCAGCCTGAGCATCGCTCTTATATCCGACAGCGACGTTTTCGCCCAATTTCGGCTTCTCATTGCGCTTGGAGAAGAGTTCGGAGCTATCCATTTTGCCGGAAGCCAATCGAATCAAATCACCGAACAGCTCTTTTGCCAGTGGCGGAATCGTTGCTAGTGAAGCCTCACCGCCCTGGATCGACCAAAATTTCCTGCCATCAGCTTCTTTATGCTCTGCCACCAATAGTGGTGGCGAATCATGATCGGAAATCTGACCAGCCTTGAAAGCAATTGTCATCTCATTTGGGAATAGATAAATAGCGATTTTATCGCCATCCCCTTTGACGTAGAGACACCAGAAACGTGTAGCCAATCGTCCCTGAATCGTTTTCACAACAGGGTGATACCAGATATCCTCATCTCGAGTCTCAACAATCTTGGCTTTTTCGCAATTGACGAAAAGGTCCGTTCCGACGACTCTATCGTTAAATCCAAAGGTCAATCCGGCAAATTCTTCAAACAAAGCGTCGATCCATACCCGCGCTTCCTCGAAAGTGTCTACTGCTTTAGCATGGGCTTGCACCCAGCTCTCGGCAGCCGCCGGCGCTTCCCCAGCCAGCCCAGTCAGCCACTTGCCAGTCTCACTGCCTCGACGAGCGCTCAGATCTTGATAAAGCTGTTGGGAGGGCTCGGGAATAAGTTGATGCATCAACTGCGCTGCCTCTTTCTCGGCGCGCTTATCTACTTCGCCTTTCGACTTGCGGTCGACAGCGTACTTACCCGACATCCACATATCTCTAAATCGTGACATCTTCCTTCTCCCCCGGACTCGCACCTTGCGAGGTTATGAGATAATGAGTTGGCGAGAATAACACAGAACCGATGTCACAAGACAGCACCAAAAGTATTAAACTTGAGCAAAAGTACTGCCCCAAATGCTACGGGCAGTTCGAAGGCGCCATCGAAGTTTGTCCGTCTGATGGCGCTGAACTTCGCGGTCCAAAGAACGATCCATTGATTGGAAAGGTCTTTGCAGAGCGATATGAAATCGAATCGGTGTTGGGTCTGGGCGGCATGAGCATCGTCTATAAAGCCCGGCATCGCCTGATGGACCGGGTGGTTGCCATCAAAATGTTGCATGGCAACATAAAGAGCGACCATCTATCTCTGGAACGATTCAGGCTCGAAGCGCAGGCAGCCAGCTCGCTGAATCATCAAAACATCATTACGGTTTATGACTTTGGCGTCACGCCGCAGAGCGAAGCATTCTTCGTTATGGACTTTCTGGATGGGGAAAGTCTGGCCGACTGCCTTGAAAGAAAGACCAAACTGCCGTGGGAACGGGCCATCGGCATTTTCAAACAAATCTGCGATGGGCTCGGGGCCGCCCACAAAAAAGGCATCGTCCATAGAGACATGAAACCCGCAAACGTAGTGCTGATAAAGCAAGACGAAGGATTCGAGCTTGTAAAGCTGGTCGATTTCGGCATCGCCAAATTATTGCCGGCTTCGGGTAAGCAACAACAGAGTTTGACCAAAACCGGTGAAGTTTTTGGCAGCCCGATTTATATGAGCCCTGAACAGTGTTTAGGCAAAGACGTAGATCGACATTCAGACATTTATGCACTCGGTTGTTTGATGTATGAAACTTTGACTGGTGTGCCACCACATCTGGGGGCGACCTTTCTAGAGACTTTGAACAAACATGTTGGCGAAAAACCGAAGCCAATTCACGAACTTGCGCCTGATGCGAAAGTGCCTGTAGAACTCGAAAGAATTATTGACAGATGTCTGGAGAAGAAGCCTGAAGATCGCTTCGATACAGCCGAAGAAATTCGCGATCATCTGTCTGCAGTCTCGCTTAAATTGAATGAGCTGGGAACTAAAAAACGAGCTGCGGTGAGCGGACCAATGAGCTCGCTTTCCGACACGCCAACCTTCGCGCAGGCGGCTGCCGAGTGCAAACCGCCAAGTCCGGTCTGGAAGATCGTGGCGGGGGTGACGTCGCTTTTTATCGTTGGAGTGTTTGCGGCACTGACAATGTTCCAGGGACCGCCGGAGGACAGAGGCAGCGCTCTCGACAAGCTCACTTGGACGATAAATATGTCTGTAGCATCTTCACAAGTGCAAAGCGGCGACTTCCAGGGCGCTGAGCGAAGTATAAACAACGCCATCGCGGCCACCAACAACATTTCCGACGCAAAAACAAGACTGGAAGCGGCTCTGCGACAGAAAGCAGATCTCTACGCGAAGTGGGAAGGTCACGCAGAAGCGCTGGAGAAGACAAACGTAGAAATCACAAACGTTCAAGACGAACGTATACGCAACGAACTTGCACGTCAAATCGCCAGCCTTATCGTTCTGGAAAGGGCAACAAAAAGCTCGGGCAAGGCTGAAGATACCAGCGTATCGCATACAAACGACCAGCTGAGGGCGCAAGCCGACGTTCCGAGTATTCTCGCGACCTCATCTAAATTGTATGGACGGCGCATGTATCACGACCAGGTAGATTATTTGCTGCGAGCGCTGAACGTCGAAAAGAAGCTCATTGGAGACAAAGAACCGCCTATCGCCAGAATTGAAGTCAATTTGTCGGACGGACTCATCGCTTTGAGAAGATTCTCCGAAGTAAGACCAATTCTGCTGGATGCGGTAGAGATTCGAAAAGCCAACGCTAAGTCAGATCCGTCTGAATACGTGCGAGCTCTGAGCAAACTGGGTCAGTTCGATCTCGATCAGAGTTCCATGAAAGACGCAGAAGCGGAACTAGCCGAGGCCCTGAAACTCTCCAGAGATAAGAGCGTAGATCCCGAGCTGCAAGTACTATCTCTGCGCAGTTACGCCGATCTGCTTCGACAAACAAAGCGCGTTGCTGAATCAAAGAAATATCTGGACGAAGCAGACGCTCTGGAAAAGAAGATTCACGATCGAAAATAAGTTGCTGAGATCGCTCGGCACTGCATTTAGCGGCTTTGCCAAGAATTAAGGCAAACTTACGCTTATCGCGGTAGCATTGATAGAATCTCACAATCGATAGTTAGATCCGCCGCGCCAGGTTTTCCGGTTAATGCCAATCGGAAAACGAGACCGAAGTAATGACTAAAGAATTCTCGGAATCCCTTACTGGATCATCGATACAAGTAATCGGCGATCATTCGGCAAACAGTAAACACGAAGAACAGCTTCCAGAACGGACTGGAGGTCAGGATGCCACGTCTATGCGTTCTGATACCCTGCAGCCTGATGCGGTCGAGACCGATTCACTACAGCCGGATTCTCGACAGACCGGTTCCCTGCAACCTGTGGGCTTGCAACCTGGTGCTCTTCAACCACATAAGAACCAACAACTGCGTCAGATAGATCATGCACCCGCACTGTCGCGTAAAACCACACTGGCGATCGCAGCAGCTGTAATTTTGGGCATTGCCGGAATGCTCGGCATCTACTTGTACAACAACAAGCCCTGGCAACCGCATCAGGCTCCCAAGGCAGCACCACCTGCGGTTACAGTTACGACTGCGAGAGCAGAGAAACGCATGGTTGACGACGACCTCGTCGTGACGGGATCTATCAGCGCCTGGGACCCTCTCAGTGTAGGCTCTGAAGTGGGTGGACTTCGCATCAACTCGGTCAATGTAGAAGAAGGAGATCGCGTCAAGAAAGGCCAGGTGCTTGTGACGCTGAACTCCGCTGTTCTTAAGACGCAACTCAAACAAGCACAAGCAAGATTAGCTTCAAATGAAGCGAACTTGAAAAAGGCAATTCAACCCAATCGCTCTGAGGACATCCGCGCTCTGCAAGCGGCACTGGCGCAGGCAGAGGCAAACACAGCCCAGGAGCAAGCACACGCCGCTCAAGCAAAAGTAAATTTGCGAGACGCCAATATCAATGCCACCCGTTATAAGACCCTGGCTAGAATGGGTGCCAACAGCGCACAGGAAGCGGAAGCGAAGCAACTGGCAGCCGATACCGCACGCGAAGAAGTAGCCAGTTCCACAGCAAAAATCAAGGCTGCGCAATTTCTTGAAACGCAAGCACGCGAAAAATTGCTGGCAGCGACTCACGGCGGACGCAACGAAGATATAGAAATTTCCAGAGCGGCTCTGGCAGAAACAAAAGCTCAAATCAATCAACTGCAAGAGCAAATCGCCCAAACCATCATCGTCGCACCTGACGATGGGCTGATCTCGAAGCGCGATGCCCATATCGGCGACATTACAACTGCTGGTACGCCGCTCTTCTCAATCATCAGACTGAACAAACTGGAATTACGCGCTCAAGTATCGGACCAGGATTTGATCAAGTTCAAACCCGGACAGGTTGTCACTGTAACCTCGACAGAGGAAGATTCCAGACCGATCAAGGCGACCGTCAAACTCGTAAGCCCACAGGTCGATCCATTAACACGACTGGGAACTGTGCGCATCTCGCTTCCAGACAACGCGGGGCTGAAACCAGGCATGTTCGCCCGTGCCGATGTCACATTCGGCAAACGCAACGCCATCACCGTGCCAGTCGGTGCGGTCATCACTCGAAACGGTCAATCAGCGGTATTCACCCTGGACGGCGATAGAGTGGCGAGTTACCCGGTAAAAGTCGGTCAAGAAAATGACACCTATGCCGAAATCATCAGTGGTCTAAATGAAGGGCAAACTGTGGTAGTGCAGGGCGCACGATTCCTCTCCGACCGCGACGTCGTTCGCGTCGCGAAATAATCCTATGAATTGGAATATTTCCGCATGGTGCATCCGCAATCCAATTCCGCCCATTATTTTGTTTGTACTGCTGACCGTCTTCGGCTGCACATCGCTGGCCCAACTGGGCATCGAAGAAGAGCCAAACATCGACATGCCCTGGGTCTGGGTGGGTGTGACCATGAGCGGCGCAGCTCCAATCGAGCTGGAAACGCAAATCACTAAAAAGGTGGAAGACGCAATTGCCAGCGTCGCCAACGTCAAACACATTTATTCAGAAGTAAATACTGGAGTAAGCAACACTAATATTGAATTCGAATTGGGAACGAACAGCGATCGAGCCACCAACGATGTTCGCGAAGCCATTTCACGCATCAGGCAACAACTGCCTCGCGGCATCGAAGAACCGATAGTTCAGCGCCAGGATTACGTCAGCGGTTCCTCAATCACATACACAATCTCATCGACAAAAAATCGCCCCACACTCGAATTGAGCTGGATTGTCGACAATGACGTTTCGCGTGCCCTCATGGCGAACTCCAACATCGGTCAAGTTTACAGATTTGGTGGAGTGGATCGGCAGATCAACGTCAGCCTGGACCCGATCAGATTGGAAGCCCTTGGAGTCACAGCAGACATGGTCAACACGCAGCTGCGCGCGCTGAACATCAATCTACCTGGTGGTCGGGGCACGGTGGGCGCGGCTGAAGAATCGATTCGCACGCTGGGCAGTGCCCCCACGGTGGATGCTCTCAGATCGACACGCATCATGCTGCCGGGCAACCGCTGGGTGGAACTGCGGGCGCTGGGTGACGTGTCGGAAGGGATATCAGAGCAGCGGCACAAAGCAATGCTGGATGGCAACTCAGTAGTCAGCTTCGAAATCATTCGACGCCGCGGAAAAAACATTGTCGCCGTCGAGAAAGACGCTGAGCGAATTCTCGACGACTTACAAAAGCGATTAGGACCAGACATAAAATTCACTCGGATTTTCAGCGACGCAAAATATGTGCGCGAATCATGTGACTCTACCTTCGAGTCGCTTTTGCTGGGCGCAATATTAGCTGTAATCGTCATATGGGCATTTCTCAGGGACGGAAGAGCGGCGATTATCGCAGCCGTTGCTATGCCACTGTCTGTAATACCGACGTTCGGCTTCATGAAATTAGCAGACTTTACGCTCAACGACATGTCGCTCCTCGGAATGGCGCTGGTCATAGGAATTCTCGTCGACGATGCAATCGTTGAAATCGAAAACATTGTGCGGCATATGAACCAGGGCAAAAAGCCATATTTCGCCGCAATTGACGCGGCTGACGAAATTGGTCTAGCGGTCGTTGCCACCACAATGGCAGCAGTGGTTGTTTTCCTGCCGGTTGCCTTTATGGGAGGTATACCGGGTCAATTCTTCCGCCAATTCGGATTGACTGTTTCGGTAGCCGTATTCTGCTCACTTCTGGTGGCAAGATTGATTACTCCCGTGATGGCAGCCTACTGGCTCAAGCCACACAAAGAAGTAAAGGAATCACATACACTCAATAATATCTACGAACACTTCCTCGCTCTTGCCCTGAAACACAGATTGATTACGGCAATCGCCGGCATCATTTTCTTTGGCGCCAGCTGCGTGCTTTTCAAATCGCTACCGACTTCACTTGTCTCACGAATCGACCGGGGCGAATCGACAATTACGGTGGAATTGCCACCGGGATCACAATTGCAAGACACGCTCAATGTCGTTGACAAGCTGACCGGAATTATCAAGAAACAACCTGAAGTAGTGACCATCTTCTCCTCTGTCGGAAAAGGTGGTGAGGTAAATCAGGGACGCATTCACATAGTTCTCAAGCCCAAAGGCGAGCGCAAAATTTCGCAAGATGAATTTGAAGACAAATTGCGCCCACAATTCGCTGAAGTGCCAGGTGCGCGTGTAACCTTCAACGGCGGCTGGGGCTCAGGCAGCGTGCAAATTCTGCTCACCAGTTACGACACTGCAGCCCTGGAGCAGACGGCTCAAGAACTGACAAAAGAAGTACGAAAAATTCCAGAGCTGACAGACGTTCAATCAACCGCGTCATCGCTGCGACCTGAAATCGTAGTTCGGCCTGACTTCGCCCGAGCAGCGGAACAAGGAGTTTCGGTCGAATCGATAGCCCGAACGGCTCTAGTTGCTACCGTGGGCGATACCGAAGCAAACCGTCCAAAATTCGACCTGGCTGACAGACAGATACCGATTGTTGTGCAAATCGATCCCAAATATCGTCACAAGATGTCGGTGATAGGCAATTTGCGTGTCGCAGGTAACGGGGGCAGGCTCGTGCCGTTGTCGAGTGTCGCTAAAGTTTCTCTCGACAGTGGATTGTTCAAAATCGACAGACACGACCGGGCTCGCCAGGTTTCCATCAACGCCAAGTTCGGCGCCAATTACACTCTTGGGCAAGCACTCGAGGCTATCCACAACCTGCCCGCATACAAAAATATGCCGCCCTCACTGAAGGAACATAAGACCGGCGATGCCGAAATTCAGGGCGATATTTTCGGAGGCTTCGGTTATGCCATCGTCACCGGAGTGCTCCTTATCTACGCAGTTCTGGTGCTATTGTTCCGAGGATTTTTGCAGCCTTTCACGATCATGATGTCGTTGCCGCTGTCACTCGGAGGCGCCTTGATCGGTCTGGTACTTTTCAACAAGCCGATCGACATGTATGCGCTGATTGGCATCGTCATGCTCATGGGTCTGGTCACTAAAAACGCTATTCTTCTCGTCGAATACTGCCTCGCGGCGATGTCGAGCGGCATGAGTCGTCGCGAGGCAATTTTTAGTGCCGGCCGAACCAGGATGCGACCGATTCTGATGACAACAACTGCTATGATAGCGGGCATGCTTCCCATCGCCGTAGGGCTGGGTGCCGGTTCGGAAGCCAGAGCACCCATGGCGATAGCAGTTGTGGGTGGATTGTTCATGTCTACTCTCTTGACACTGGTTGTTGTGCCTGTAGTCTTCACTTATATGGATGATTTGCAAAATTGGATTTTCAAAGTCTTCAAGAGTAGATCCCATGACGAGCACGACTCTAATATAAGAGTGACCGAATCAGCCGAACCTAGCGATACGACAAGCCCTAAACTAATCAATAAAACAAAATGATGAACACCGCTAACGACGCATTCCTACTTGTATTCCTCTTTGTAGGAATTGCTCTAGTGGGTCAACACATCGTCAATAGATTCGTAAAAATCGAAATTCTCGAGCAACATCACAGCGCCGGCGAAGCCATGATGGGCGTTGTTGGAACACTATTTTCCGTGCTCCTCGGATTCATGATCGCCAGCGCCATGACCAAATATCAAGACGCACAAATGTGTGGACAAATGGAAGCAAGCAATGTGGCCAGCGTATTTCGTATAGCTCGGGGCATGTCGGATATCGACCGACCGAGAATTCGTAATCTTTGTCGAGCTTACGTTGATGATGTGATCAACTCTGAGTGGCCGAAGATGCAACGGCACGAAAAAATCAATCACGGATGGGAGACCTACCAACAACTGTGGGAAGCCGTTTTGGCAACCGTGCCAGAGAACGACAGGCAGAGCAATTTGCAACAGGGCATGATCGCTTCCATGCAATCACTTGGAGAACAGCGTAGACAAAGAATCTTGCTTGCATCAACGGCGATGCCAAAAGCACTATGGGTAGTGGTAGGTATCGGCGCACTTATTACGGTGGCATTCACTTATGTCTTTGCCTCGCAATTTCATCAAGTGCAAGGTGCTATGACGACTCTCGTTGCAGCGGCATTGGCTTTAAACATCTGGCTCCTGGCGGCTTACTCAGACCCTTACAGCGGCGAACTTAAGATCTCACCATCAATGTTCGAGCTGGTGCGAGATGCAATTTTGCCGATCCCAGATACACCATCAAGATTCCTCCATGATGCAAAACCTGAAAAGTAGGAACAGCAACGGACAGGGCAGAGCTCAGAGCGGCAGCGAAATACAGAACGACCTGTTGTATGCGAAATGCTACTTGCCGGTGGTCTGAGAAATCGGTGCCACCACAGGATTTACCTTCATTCCATCCATAATAAAATCCTGCGGGCTGATAATCACTCTGTCACCATCATTGACACCATTGGCGACTTCAAATTGTCCGCCCAGATCGCGCCCTACATCAAGCTTCTTAACGTGTACAACGTTATCTTTATCCAGGACATAGACAAATTGTCCATCGGCGCGAGTCACTAGAGTCGACGCTGGAATAACCGGCAGCCTCATCGTAGACGGAGCTTGAAAGCGAACCTTGGCATACATTCCGGGCAAGAGCTTATGATTCTGATTGGGCACATGAATTTCAACTTGCAATGTCTTGGATGTTTCATCCAGGCCGCCCGAGACATTCGTCACCGTACCTTCGAAATCTTGTCGTGGAAACTCAGGGAACGTCAATTTTGCGATCTCGCCCTGATGAATGTAGGGGACGTATTGCTCGGGCACGTAGACAAAAACACGCAACACATCTGTTTTTGCTACTTCAAACAAAATCGAACTGCCATTGTTGCTTCCGGAACTAATCAACGCACCAGCGTCAACGTTTCGCTTGGTAATGATTCCGGAAAACGGTGCTGTCACTTTTTTAAACGACCGGGTCGCTTCTATTTGCTGATGCTGCGCCTTTGCTGTGTCAAGCGCACTCTGGGCTGCCTTGACCGCTGCTGCAGCAGAGTTGTATGTCGCCCTGGCAGATCGCTCGGCTTCATTCAATGATTCAAGTGTTGCAACTGCACCGTTATATTGCTGCACGTGAGAATCTCTGTCTTCGAGACTGACTGCACCTTGTTTAGCAAGCCCGGTGTAGCGTGTAACTTCAGCTGTGTAGAACTGCAAGTCAGTCCGTCCCTTGCGTACATTCGCCGCCACGGTGCGCATATCAGCCTGAGCTTTTACCTGAGTTTCTTTGGCATTTTCCACCTGGGCTCTGGCTTGTTGTACCGCACTTTCTGCTGCCTGCACCTGTTGATCGATTTCAGGCGTATCAATCGTTGCCAGCACCTGACCGGCTTTTACCTGGTCACCGATATTTGCAAACCGCTCATTCAAATAGCCATTTACGCGTGCGTATATCTGGGCAACCTGAATCGCTTGAGTGGAACCTGGTAATACAAATTCCTGTATCGCGGCTCCGGGTTGAGCAACGACGATTGAGACACTGGGGGCTTCGCTGATCTGCTTCTTGGTGTCCTGAATCAGTGTTTGTTGTTGAAAAATTCTTGGCAAAGCACCGAATGCAATAAGACCGATCAGTGCGACCACCACTATGGTGCCAATAGTCCAGGGCAAAGCTGATTTTTTCGCGGGAACGCCGGCAGCAACCGGAACCTGACTCTCAGGCAATGTCGCAGATGCTAACGTGTCGCTATTCGGTTCCATGCTTTTGTCTCTTACTCCTCTTTATGTCTTTATGTGGACGGATTCCCTGGAGACTCGACTCCGACCAAGACAGTTTCAGTGTGCAACTTTAGAAGTTTGCCGGCATAACGATTGTCGTTTTCAGCAAATGCCTCGATGATTTCCATATGCTCTTGCGCACACTCCTCGAGATTGAACAAATTGGAGTGGGCTAGCGAAAGCATTCTAATCTCAGGCGCTATCGTCTCCCAGACAATCATCAAAGTTGCATTGCCAGAGGCTTCCACAATGATTCTATGGAATTCGATATTGGCAAAACCGTATTTCTGCGCATTCTGCTCACGCGCAGCAGCGACTGTTTCAAGAGCTTTCGCGCGTAACTCATCCATTCGAGGCAACAATCTGTCACCCATCTTTTCGGCCGCAAGTTGTTCGAGAACGCCCCGAATTTCAAGACACTCCTGCATTTCACGGCTCGTAACTTCTCTGACACGCGTACCTTTATATGGTTGCGTTTCGACTACACGCATTGCCTCGAGCTGCGAAAGAGCCTCCCTAATGGGAGCCTGACTGGTGGCAAATTCTTTGGCAATTTGTAGCTCAACAAGTTTCTGACCAGGTGCATATGTTCCATCGCAGATACGCTGCAAAATCACATCTTTTATGCGATTGCTTGCACAATTTTTGGACTTCTCAGGAGTCGTCTTATCTGTCGATTGCACCGTTGATCTCACCCAAATTATCGATAATTACCCAATTTGGCGGCAAAACTTGCCAAGCAGCTCAATTATCGCCGAATCAATCACTTCAGGGATTTTTTGAAAAAATTTCCCCTTAGCAATTATAGCCGAATTATCGATAATCCGGCTATAATTGATTAGACTCGAGGTCAAAAAGTTTATGTGGATCGTCAGACTTGCCTTAGACAGGCCTTACACATTTGTCGTCGTGGCGATTTTAATCGCGCTGTTTGGGTCACTTTCGATCAAACAGATGTCGGTAGACATTTTTCCTCGCATCAACATTCCGGTTCTCACCTGCGTCTGGAATTACACGGGGCTGATTCCCGTTGAAATGGAGCGGCGTATCACAAACGTCACGGAGCGCGCTGCCACCACAACTGTCACTGGAATCGAGCATATAGAGTCACTCTCGCTGGTTGGTGTTTGCGTAATCAAACTCTATTTGCATCAGGATGCCAACGCTCAAGAATCACTTGCCGAGCTTGCCGCAATTTGCCAGACCATGTTGAAACAGATGCCGCCTGGCGTCACGCCGCCGCTGGTCACCGCATTCAGTGCGACAGACATCCCGGTTATGCAGCTATGTATCAGCTCTAAAACAATTCCTGAAACGAAGTTATTTGACTTCGCTAACAATTTCGTGCGCACACAACTTGCCACCGTGCAAGGTGCTGCCCTGCCGTGGCCTTACGGTGGTGCGGCGAGACAAATCATGGTCGACATCGACCCGCAAAAACTCGCCTCCAAAGGTGTTTCGGCGGCAGACGTGGCTCTGGCTCTCAATCAACAGAACATTATTCTGCCGGCTGGAACTGCGAAATTCGGCACAACCGAATACTATGTCATGCTGAACAGCAGCCCCACCACTGTAGAGCAGCTCAACGAAATGCCGGTTAAGCAGGTTGGTGATGCGACGATTTTGATGAAAGACGTCGCACAAATCCACGACGGGCTCGCCGTTCAGACAAACGTGGTGAACGAGAGCGGCAGCAGAGCTATTCTCCAGAACGTCGTCAAACTTGGTGCTGCTTCGACTATCGATGTCGTGAACAGAGTCAAAGCGCAAATTCCTGCTATCGAAAACATTTTGCCTGCCGGCGTTGATTTGCGAATCCTCAATGACCAATCGATTTTCGTGCAAGAAGCTGTCGACGATGTCGTGAAAGAAGGACTCACAGCTGCCGGGCTAACGGCAATCTTAATGCTGCTTTTGCTGGGCGACTGGCAATCCACCGTCATCGTAGCGATATCTATTCCGCTATCTGTATTGGCTGGACTGATCATTTTAAAGCTCACTGGTCAAACACTGAACACTATGACTCTGGGCGGATTCGCACTCGCTGTAGGAATGCTGGTTGACGACGCCACTGTAGAAGTCGAAAACATTCACCGGCACCTCGAGCTGATGCGCTCCCAGCGACTGGCAGCGCACGAAGCAGGAGTCATGGACGACAAAGAATCAACCAGCAAATGGATGAGGTCAGCCATTCTCGAAGCAGCTGCTGAAATCGCGGCACCGGCTTTCATATCGACAATTTCCATTTGTATTGTGTTTACTCCGGTATTTCTTTTGACGGAACCCGCGCGCTCACTCTTCTACCCACTCGCATTGGCAGTGTGCGGCTCTATGTTGGCGTCTTATTTCCTATCACGAACGGTGGTGCCCGTGATGGCTAAGTACATGCTCGCCAGTCACGCCGAGCTGCACCATAAGCCCAGGACAGGATTTTCTGCGCTGCTGTCTCTACTGACGAAAAGAATCGATTCAGGGTTCGACAAAGTTCGGCACGTCTATCACTCATTTCTTGCTTACATCCTTTTGCGCAAGTGGGCTGTGGTTGCCTGTACCGTAATTTTTATGGCAATCAGTTTTTCGTTCGTACCTTTCCTGGGCGAAGATTTCTTTCCAACAATCGACGCCGGTGTTCTTCGTATGCACGTGGGAGCGCCCCGCGGCATGCGCGTAGAGGAAACAGAGCGGCTGATCAAACGAATCGAGGCTGACATCGCGCAATGGATTCCAGCCGATCAAATAGACAACATCGCAGACATCATGGGAATTCCCAACTCAGGCTTGAACCTGTCTTCGAGCGACAGCGTCAACTACACCGAAGCAGACGGTGAAATTCTAGTGACGCTCGTGAGAAAGCACGACAAACCAAGTTCGTATTACAGAAAAATGCTGCGCGAGAAACTGCCTAAGTTGCATCCGGAATGCGTGTTCTTTTTCCAACCGGCAGACATCGTTACTCAGATTTTGAATGCCGGTCTAGCAGCGCCGATCGACGTGCAAGTGCGGGGTCAGGACATGAAGGGCAATTATGCTCTGGCGGAAAAGATTCGCGGACAAATTGAAAAGATTCCTGGCGCTGTCGATGTGCACATCAAACAATCGATTAACGGACCTGTAATCAATGTCAATGTAGACCGACAGAAAGCCGCGCAGCTCGGTTATACGCAAAGAGACATCGCAGGCTCGATGCTCGTTTCACTCAGCTCCAGCTTCCAAACCGCACCAAATTTCTGGGTCAATCCCAAGAATGGTGTCAACTACAGCCTGGCGGTTCAGACGCCACAACGATTAATAGCTTCGATGTCAGACCTTTCCAATACAGTAGTAACAAACGCTGAAGGCTCAAAGAGTCAGCTTTTAGGTAACCTGGCGAGCTTCGACAGATCGGTTGCACCAACCGTGATCAATCACTACAACGTGCAACCGGTAATAGACATTCTGGCTAACGTTGAAGGAACAGATCTAAATTCCGTTGCTCAAAAGGTACAAACTATTGTCGGTTCGTACAAAGGCAAACTACCGCACGGTGTTTTCCTCGATCTGCGCGGTCAGATGGTGAGCATGCAAGCAGCATTTTCCGGGTTGCTAACAGGAATGTTGTTTGCACTCGTCCTTGTATATTTGCTGCTTGTGGTCAATTTCCAATCATGGGTAGATCCGCTCATTATTTTGATGGCGATTCCAGGCGCGTTGAGCGGAATAGTCTGGGCGCTCTTTTTGACTCAAACCCCATTTAGCGTTCCGGCTCTTATGGGCGCAATCATGAGCATCGGAGTAGCCTCAGCAAACAGCATTCTGGTAGTCAGCTTCGCACGTGAAAAGCTAGCCGAGGGTCTGGACCCAATGAAAGCAGCATTAGAAGCCGGAAGTACCCGCTTCCGCCCGGTGCTGATGACGGCGGCGGCGATGATTATTGGTATGGTGCCGATGGCAATCGGAAGCGGTTCCGGCGGCGCACAGAACGCGCCTCTCGGTCGAGCCGTGATTGGGGGGCTGGTGGTAGCGACGTTCTTCACGTTGCTCTGGGTACCGCTAATCTTTACCGTCATGCATCGAAACAAGAATCGAAGCTTCTCCAAGCCCAAACCTGTGTCGCACAGCCCGGCAGACATTGCTCACTTACGAGAATGAATCTGCTCCTGGCTTACTCGCTTAAATAATGCTTCGGGAGAGCGGTGCTGCCATGGCTTGAGCCGGCGCAAGCGCCATAAGGCTATCGTTTGGAGCTTTACCTCGCTTTTACCCCGAGTGCATTACGTTAAAAGCACCGAATCGCCCAACCGTCAATTAACAGCGCGAAGTGAACAAAATGGACAGTCAAATAACAAATTCTAATGACGCTCCGGAACCGCTCGAAGCCAAACCGACTACTAACATCGAAAGCGCGTATAGCAATCGGGCTGGATACTTCAACGCGGAAAGTCGAAAGAGAGCGCAAATTATGCAAGCTTCCCAAACGATGCAGTCTGAAGGAAGCCTGCCCGCACTGGAAATCAGCAACGTTAATCACGACTATGTCCGACGCAACCATAGTGAGGCGCAGTAGAACAGCCGCCCGGCGTATTCAAGAGCCTTTACCGGAGTTAAACGCCGCTCACACGGCAGGACTTTGACGCTGACTCTGTCTGATTTTCGCCAATCCTGTTAAAGTGTTGAGTTGCATCCTTATATCTGGTCTCTGGTTTGACAACTGACTCGTCGGCTCATCACCCTCATTACCTTCACAACGAACATGCACTTGCCGCCATGCTTGAGCTGGGGCAAGGCGAGCTGAAAGAGCTTGCAGATGCAGGCGAGCCTTACGCCCTTCTGGCGCTTGGTTCGAAATATCTGGTCGGCGTCGACGTACAAAAGAATCTTTCGAAAGGCGTTGAATGCTACGTAAAGGCAGCCGAGCAGGGTCTGCCGTTTGCGCAAATACTCGTCGGTCAGCATTACCGCGACGGTGAAGGCGTAGAAACAAATCGCGAGGAAGCGAAGAAGTGGTTTCAAAAAGCAGCATTGCAGCACGCACCACCTGCGATGCACGAGCTCGCCCTCTATCACATGGACGAAGGGCGCCTCGATGATGCCATAGAACTGTTGCATGAAGCTGCTGAACTGGGATTCAGCTCATCGCAATTTCAACTAGGAAATCTTTACGAGTACGACAAAACAATCGGCAAGAACTACGCCGAAGCATTTAAGTGGATTAGTCTGGCTGCATCAGACAATGACGACGCAAAATTCCACCTTGCTCAGATGCTGAGAAATGGCATCGGTTGCGAAGTCGACCCGGTGGCGGCTCTGATTATTTGCGAAGAGTTGGCTGACCAGGGTCACCTCGAAGGAACGTTTGTCTGCGGCACGATGCACTGGGTCGGAGATGGCACGGCTCGAGACGTCGAGCGCGGCGCCCGCTACATTGAGTGGGCAGCTCAACAAAACCTTCTTGAAGCTCACAAATGGCTGCAAGACCTCGCACACGAGCGAACGCCAACCAGGGACTTCAAAGAGAAATTCAATATAGACGATTGGCTCGACATGGAACCGCCCTCGGAGACGGCACTACGGGCGATACTACCGTTCGAAACATTTGTCGATGACACCGTGCTCTCGGGGCGCACCAAATTGACAAAAGAGTTTGGAGCTCTGGCTATGGACTCACGGCTCTGTCAATATCGCTGTGACAACTGTGGCAGAGAGTTCACAGCAAACGTCATCAAGCATTTGCCAAAAGTTGCGTACAGTGACTGGGCGGAAATGATCAACTGGCTGCATCTGCTGTCGCATGTTGATTTTGACGATCTGACAGCGATCTGCCCTCAGTGTGGAGAACTTGCCGAGATCTCAGCGGTAGATTTGCATGCTTTCTACAGCGATTTGCAAAAGGATCTTGTTTTAAGAACCTTCTATCCAGACACCGACAACGTGCCGCTCGCATACAAAGTATTTCTCTGGGATGAGGAAGACGGATACCAGGACGATGTCACTGACGATCTGGATGAAGAGAGTTTTGCCGTCGACGCGATAGCCCGCAGGCTGGCGCTTTTGCTGGATACCGGCGGCGAAGAAGCAGTTAAAAAACTTGTTGCCGAGTTTGCCGAAGACAAAGATTTGGTGCCGACACTGCTGAATGTCGCAGTGATTCACGGCTGCACTGATCCATTGAAATGGCTGGGCAAATTCATCTGCCAACACTGCATCGATAAATACCCGACCAGCAGCGAGTCTTACACGGCCATGGCCGCCTGCCATCTGAATCTCGCCAAAGGAGAAGTGGACGACCAACTGGCAGAGTTAATTGAAAAACTGCTCCTCAACGCTATTGCGCTCGACCCCGACAATGTGACCGCGAAGAACTTCTTAAAAGACCTTCGCGATGCAACTTAGAGGAATGTGTCATGAAAAAAACGGCTCTCCTGTTCGCAACCATAATCCTCACTAGTCTGTCTGCAAGCGTGACAGCAATAGCGGCGCCAAGTGCCCAAGAAGCAATAAATGACTACAATGCCGGAAGGTATCTCGCCTGTCTTCAGAAGCTCCAGGCTCTTAACCTGAAGACCAATCCTACTGCGCACTATTACATTGCTCTGTGCGCACAGAACTTGAATCGCATGACCGAAGCGAAAGCAGAATATAACTGGGTTATCGCAAACGGCGCCGAGCCTCTTCGCAGTTATGCCCAGCGGGGACTGGCGACCATAGACAAAATCAGAACATCAGCTCCAACGCCGATCGCCACGGCGACTCCGGCACCTGCGCCTAAGCCGGCTGCGTCGTCATCTGCGACAGCAGCCACCAGCAGTGGTTCAGGGCTGGTAAAGAAGATCATCGATTTCTCAACCACCTGGTGCGGTCCCTGCCAGGAGTTCAAACCGCACTTCGAAGAAGCGCAAAAGCACTTCAAAGGTATCCAATTTGTCAGTCTCGATGGCGATAGTCCGGACAACAGTGCGTTGAAAGAAAAATACAATGTCAACGCATATCCGACGCTGATCTATCTTGATGCGGCCGGCAAGGTTCTGAAAAACGAAGCCGGAGCACCTGCTTCACTAGAAGCATTCGAGAATCAAATCAAAGAGCTGAACGGGCAGAAATAAATTGCGCACCTCAGTTTCCTTGATTGGCGCTTTAGCGAGCAGCTTGCACTGAAATCAACTCGATCTGGCGAACTTCAGCCGGTTCAAGAGTGAAGGTCTCACACGTCAAATCTTCTTGCATGTGCTTTGCACTAGTGGTGCCAGTGATCGGCAACATTCCGACTTGCATCGCAAAGCGAAAAACAATCTGCGCAGTGCCTGTGTTGTATTTCTTTGCCAGCGCACGAACGTTTGAATCGACGAGAACCTGTGGATTGGCAGTTAGCAAAGAAAAGCCCTGATAGATGATGTCGCTATCCAGGCAAATCTGCCGCACTTCCATATCCCACCCCGCAGACGCGTAGCACCTGTTTTGCACCATCATCGGTTTCGTCTTTGCCTTCGAGCAAAGCTCAGTCAATTGATAGGCGCTGACGTTGCTGATGCCGATCATGCGTGTCTTACCAGCGGCAAAATGAGCTTCCATCTCATGCCAGACTTCCCAATCTTCGCGCACCAGACCGCCGCGAGTGTAAGGTCCATGCAGCACGTAGCTGTCGAGATAGTCAGTGTGCAAGTGCTTGAGCGAACTTTCGAATGACTGCTTAACCTGTGTCGTCACATTTGCGGACGCGTCGTAAGGAGTGCGATGGTCCTGTCCGTTGACGGATGTAAATTTGGTCTGCAAGAACAGTTTCTCGCGCGAAATCCCGCGCTTCGCCAGCGATTGCAGAGCGTGTCCTACACCTTCTTCGTAGTAATGAATTAGTTGATTGGCGGTGTCAATCGATCTAAATCCTGCGTCGACTGCTTCCTCGACCAGTCGAGCAGTCGCATCTTTTTTCCACGCTGTTCCGTACATGAAGGAAGGAACTTCGATCTGGTTATATGTGACGACTGGCATATGCATCTCCAACTTGTGTTCACACACGGCTCGACTCGCTTTGATAGTCTACCGCAGGTGCTCATCACGGAGACACTCAACCAGGAACCTCAGCATGACAATGTCAAGTAACACACCGAAGATTGCACTAGTTCCGCTAGCACCAGAACATCTCCCAACACTTGTCGAGTGGATCAATGCCCCACATGTTGCTAGGTTTTGGGACGGTCTGACGGACCTCAAAGCCGTAAAGGAAAAATACGGGCCGCGCATGGCGCCGGATACGAAAACACATGTCTTCATTGCATCTTTGAAAGATTTGCCGATTGAAAAGGAACCGTTGATTGAACAGGAACCGTTGATTGAAGAGGAACCGGTGATTGAACAGGAACCGGTGATTGCAAAGGAACCAGTGATTGCAAAGGAACCGGTGATTGCAAAGGAACCGAAGAGTGGAAACGACCTGCCGATTGGAATGATTCAGTGTTACAAACACGCAGATTTTCCAGATTGGGATAGAACAGTAGCAGTAGAAAATTCCATCGGCATTGACTATCTAATCGGAAACCCAGACTTTGTAGGAAAAGGCATTGGTCCTGCGATAATCTCAAAAATGGTAACAAAAGCGTTCCAACTGTATCCCGAGTGCGATGCAGTGGTGTCAGTTCCACAAAAGGAAAACAAAGCTTCATGCAGGGCACTGGAAAAAGCCGGGTTCACGCTCAAAGAGTCGCGCATGCTTGATTCTAACTGCCCATCTGACGCCGGCATAAGTTGTATATACGTATTTTTGCGTAACACCTGCATCGATTAGCTGGAATATTCAAACAAGCAGGCGCATAATATTTCGCAGCTAAAGGTCAGGAATTCCATGCGAAAAACAGCAATCATTGTTCACGGCGCGCCCAATCACGACGAAGTTTACGACGGGCGCGTGCCATCACCAAGCAACCACCACTGGTTGCCATGGTTGCAGAAGCAGCTAATCGTGCGCGGTTATGAAGCACACACTCCGGAAATTCCAAACCCGCATGAGCCGCATTATCCAACCTGGAAAAGAGAATTCGAGCGATACGATATTAACGAAAATACGATTCTGGTTGGACACAGCTGCGGTGGCGGCTTCCTTGTACGATGGCTCTGCGACCACCCGCACGTATCGGTAGGCAAAGTTGCGCTTGTCGCGCCGTGGATAGATGTTGAACGAACTCGCACGACAGAGTTTTTCAATTTTCATCTAGACCCAGAATTTCCAACGCGGACGAAAGGAACGGCTCTGTTCAATTCAGATAATGACGGTCACAGTATTCACACAAGCGTGGAACGAATCATGTCCACTGTGCACCATATTCAATACCGTGAATTTCACAACTATGGACACTTCTGCGTCGAAGATCGACATACCGTTGAATTTCCGGAATTGCTCGACTTTCTAATGTCGTAAGATACTGTCGTGCTCTCGACATATGTTCTAGTCGCTAGTCTCGGCGCATGCTGTATGCGCTAAGCCTAAGCGTAAGGGACTGTCGTCACGGCTACCGGGAGCCCTTAACAACAGCCAGATAATCAACGATCTGCTTAGCTTCAGGCGAGGAAATGTCGGCAGCATGATTTTTGATCATTCTCGCCACAACCTTTTCCCAACCTTCGCGAGATAGGTTCGGGCTCGCCGCGATAGATTGCAAAGAATGACACATCGTACAGCGGCTCAGAAATACTTCCCGACCGGGGCGTTGCGGAAAAGCATCAGCGACCGACGTAACCGTTGACGGACCCACGGCATCGGAATTCTGAGGTATCGAACCTGCCGTTTCAGCTGCAGTTGTAGGATTTTGATGCGTCGGATTGGGGGCATCAGGTGAAACAGATTTCGGCTCAATCGCGACAGAATTTTGAGCTGTCGAATCAGATGCTTCTGGTAATTTTTGGTTTACGACCTGACTCGATCTATTTAGGAGTGCTTGATCGTCATCTTTATTTTTCTTTGATGGCTCCTCTCTTCCCATCAATATAAGGACCGCGCCAATTAAAACAAACGCGGTAAGTGCAAGTAGTTGTTTTCGTGTAATCATCGGGTTTTTCGTAAGTTCTCACTGCGAATAGTTGGTCATCGATTTGATCGATGCAAGCAAAGCGCATCGCAAAAAATTATGCCTGCAGCAAACGACATGACGACATTCTATCGAACTAACAAAGAAAATTTTGCCATTAGATGCGGCGATGCGTTCTCGTTAGCATCAATTTAACAATAGCGTGACAACCGACTAACAGCGGGAACATTTGCGCATTACGAGTCTCCGCTATTTTAGTAAACAGAAAGGAATAGCGCGACCGCCAGTTATCTGGTTGAGCCGCGGCTTTCGGCTATATCAAAACTAGAAGGAGGATACTTCTATGCAACGTGGAAGTTTAGTTTGTGTCGCGGTTTTATCTGTGTTAATGGGATGGGATTCGCCCGCGAGAGCCGTTGAATTGATGCACGCACCATTGACACAGACAAGAGTAGGCACCTTGAAAGAAGAAACAAAAACCGCCGACTTGAATTCCACGGCAAGTGAAAAAACGAGCGAAGAAGCACAAAATGACGCTGCCGAAAAGAAAGATGCAAATCCGCCCGAAGAAACCATCGTCTTATCCACAATCATCGAGACTGACCATCCCCAGAAAGGACCAATGATTGTAGTAGTTGAAAAGGAACGGCACATCACACACGTGTTGCAAAATCACGACGGAAAACTAAAAGAGATTTTCAGCGCTGCCAACACCACCGGAAAGAAGACAACCCCGACCCCGAACGGCCGGATGGCGGTGGCGAACAAGCGCTGGGACCCGGAATGGACACCACCTGCGAGCATTGACCCCAAGCAAAGAAAAGTGCAAAGCTGGAGCAAAACACACAGCAATCCGCTTGGAGTTGCATGGTTAGGTTTGAACACAGGTTTCGTAGGAATGCACGGCACAAACGCACAGTCTATGATTGGAAGAAATGCCAGCCATGGTTGCATCAGACATAAGAACGAAGACATCAAAAAACTGTATAGCCTGGTGCCAGTCGGAACACCTGTATATATCGTAGAAAAATATGCAGGGACCAAAATTGCCGGCGAAGATGTCGCTTACCTCAGAAAATCCAGCGAACCGCAAATGGTGGCACAAGTACACCACGCAGGTTCAAATATTCCCAACTGATCAGCTGTTTGACGAACCATGCGTGACGCGCACATTAGCTGCCAGACGAACGTTTCGCATTGCGCTTCATGTTAGCTGTTTGACGATTCTTTCGCATGACGTAGCATGTGAGAATGCACGGGAAAACCTATCTTTGCAGATTCACCAGCCTTTTTGACCACCAACTCGAATGAATCGACAAATAACGAACCGCGCGGACCGACGAAAACGAAACTGGATTTTTTCAAACCCTCATTGATTCGCTTCAACTCGACAAGGGCATCAATTTCAGCATCGTCTAATGCAATTTCCAGGTTCGGAGACTCAGAGTCGCGCTTAAGCCGCTTCACAGTTATGCGCTTATTCTCGAAGTCAACCTGGTCCCACTGCAAATCCAGAACCTCTGTAGCTCGCAGCGAGTGATTGTAAGCGAATGCAATCATAGTTGCGTTCCGCAAACCAAATGCCTCATGACGCCTTGCAGCCGCAATGAGACGTTCGGCCTCCTCGGGCGTCAGGAACTCTCGCTCCCTGGCTGTAGAATCCTTCAAACGTTTGGGTGGTTTAGAACGGTTTGGCAGTTTCTTCATGATGAGTGCAGTGAGCTCGAATCAGTCCATCCCGAAAACAGCTAAATCTAGAGAATTTTCGATAACGCGGCCATGATCACGAGCAAGACAATCAAAGCAAAAACGTTTTTGGGTTCAGAAATAAGCGAACCAATAATACCAGGCTTTTCATCATAGACAGCCTGCAACTTCTTCTCCCTTTCAGCCAGTTGGCTTTTCAAAGCATCCTTCACCTTGCGGTGTTCAGCGAGCCTGTGTTCCAAAGCAGCAATTTCCGGATTGGTCTCACTCTCTCCAAAATGCTTGCGTTTGAGATTTTTCAACTGTTGCTCGAGTTGCTTATCAATGTTGATCGCGCTACCCACATCGTGGCGCAATTTGATCAAATTGCTCTGTTCCTCTTTATAAATCCTCTCGAGGTTCTTCTTCTTCGCATCGATTGGCGAAGCATCCACATTTTCGAAAACCCTGTCGAACTTGTCAGACTCATTACTCACGAGACACCGCCCTGGCAAGATGCTCGTAGAGAGATACAAATTTGAAGCAATCAGCGTGTGTAGTCATTCCTAAGCGTCCGCTGGCGAATTCGAGATCTTCTATGTCCTCGAACATAGGTTGAGCCGTAAAAGCGAAAATATCGTTCATATCATACACATTAATCCAGCGCTTCACATTCGGTGGCTTCTTAATTGGTCGGGTTCGCGAATCGATACCAGGAAACATGTGCAAATCGGCAAAGAGCGGAAATTGCGTCGCCACTGTGATGAGCAGATCAATTTGCTGATCAGGTCTGAAGTAAGAGGCAACATCGCAGACTATATTTCCGCCCATGCTATGAGCGACCACGATCAAGTCCGGGTCTTCGGCTGTTTTCATACTCAAGCCCAACTCGAACGCATCAGAAATTTTTCGAACAATCGCACCAGGCGCATCGGGAGTGCCACGTTGCCCAAAGTATAAAAACGAATCGCCAAGGAAGAGGAACAATCGGTCGTGAAAGAGTTTGCGGACCGGTGAGGTCAACGCGGCGGCAGCCATATGAGTTGCAGTTTTTCGTCTGGTCTCGCGCACCTGCTTCATGCTGTTACCGGCGGTAATTTTGAGCTGATTCATCCGAGCTTGCAACTGCTTTGTGCGCAGCTGCAATCTATCCCGGGTCAACTGGCTGGCTTTATCATAACGAGTCTGCAGCCAGGTACCGGCAAGTTTCATTTGTTCGAGACTGAGCTGACGTCTCTTCTGGTCAGCACTGGAGTCTCTTTTCAGTTCATCTTCAATCTTCAAAAGTAACTGTGCATCATCGACGACACCCTCAAGCCATGCGACCTGTTCATCGAGAGACTTAAAACGACGGCTCAGATCAAGCGCGCTGAGAGCCAGCTCCGAGAGGGCGCGCGCCTGCTCAAGCGACGCGTCCAGCGATTGCTCCGAAGCAGCAGCGATGACGATATCAAATACTTTCGCGATGGAATCAGTGCGCGCAAGATTGACCAGGGAACGTCCATGTGACTCTTCACCATCCCAGGACTCCCCGGCTGCATCAAAAGGTCCATCTACCCCAACACCGAAGCCAACTTCGGATCCGGACTCTGAACTTGCATCGGAACCTGATTCGGAAGTTGCATCTGCTCGAACAGCTGAGGCTGCGCCGGAACGTCCACTCAGTCCGGCATTCAGACGCGTGCGGTCGCGGCCCAAGCCGGTCTCGAATTTACTCTGCGGCAAATATGGATTTCCACTTGTCGTATTTGTGGCAAGGTCGCCCCAGTACGGGCTTATCACACGATCCGCACTGAACTGGCGTCCCAGGAGCTTATAAAATATGTTGACGAAATACTGGTTGCGTTGCTGCATCTCTTTTTCGTATTTCGTTCCGAGGCGCACGTTTACGCCATGTACAAAAACAAGCGGCATTTGAACCATCCTTTTGTCGCCAAATATCTGATACCCAGTTACCGATAAAGCAAACAGCCGGCGGATTACCTATCGTTCCCCGAAAGCCTTACAGAGGCATCCATTCAGACAAGCTCGACAATAGGATAGCGCCTTTTTGAAAGGCATTTGACAGGTTGGCAGGTTAAACTGCAAATAGAGTCAGCCTTAGCAGTTTTAAGGCTTAAACGCGCGCCTTTCAGGAGACGCTATGAAAAAACACATAGTCGAAAGCCTGTTTGTTTTCCTGATAGTCGCTATCGCGCAACTGTTGCCTCTTTTGCCTCCGGCTCAGCTCTCGCACGCAATTCTTTCAGATTCCAAAATTGAAAGAACCGACCGGTTGTTCTCTGCCTGCCTGGAGGCGGACGCAGAATTCTGCCTGATCAAATCTAACAAGTCTCGCCCTGACAATAACACTTATCCGCATAATGACGTCAGCCTGGGACCGGCGCAAGCGGGCAGCCGACAATCGATTTGCGCTGCGTCCAATCGAAAAATCTCAATTTCTGTAAACAACCGGGGCTCGCTCTGGCTCTTATTCTGCTCTTTATTGATCTAAAGCTGTCTTCGACGTGACACGTTAATTGAGGACAGACCATGGAAGAATTTACGTTGATTGCCGATCTGGCAATCATATGGAGCGCCGCATTAATAGCCGGATACATCTGTATCAAGGCAAAACAACCTGCTATGGCAGGCTACATGCTAGTAGGCATCGCTATTGGACCGCACGGGCTCAAGTTGATCAATCAGATGGACCAGATCAAAGTGATCAGCGAATTCGGCGTAGCCATGCTGCTATTCGCCCTGGGAGTCGATTTATCTTTGCGGCAGATAGTTTCATCAGCGAAGAAAATTCTCCTTGCCGGGAGCACGCAGATGCTGCTCACAATCGCCGCATCGTGGTGGCTCGCTTCAACGATTGGTCTGGCACCGAACATAGCGGCGGGATTCTTGTTCGGCTGCGTCTGCGCCATCTCGAGTAGCGTAATCATTTCAAAAGTGCTGAGCGAACGTGGTGAGACTGACTCTATTCATGGACAAATCTTGATTCCATTGGCGCTAGTACAGGATCTCAGTCTAGTTCTGATCATTCCATTCCTGCCGGTTCTGCAAGAGACAGCGAACGCGAACTACACAGACTTTCTCATATCCGCGGGGAAGGCAGCGCTGTTCTTACTTGCCATCATTGCGGGGGCAACAAAGGTAGTTCCTCATATCATCTCGTTTTCAGCGAAATCGAACAATCGTGAACTGTTTCTGCTGACTCTAATGGTGCTGTGCCTGTCAGTGGCGCTGGTGAGCCAACAAATCGGTCTATCCATCGCGCTGGGCGCCTTCCTTGCTGGAATCATGATCAGCGAGTCGCCATATATTCATCAGGCGTTGACCGATCTGATGCCTCTGCGCGATCTTTTCGCAACCGTCTTTTTCGTTTCAATTGGTATGTTGCTCGACCCTCGTTTCATTTTCAGTCATACGCTAGAAGTGCTTACGTTCGTACTTCTATTGATTATCGGAAAAATCCTGATTGGGACATTGAGCGCGTTCTTCGCCACCAGGAACCTGCGTAGCGCCATCCTGGTAGGTGTCGGTCTGGCACAGATCGGAGAGTTCTCGTTTGTTCTGCTGTCGCTTGGCTATGATTCGAAGCTGATATCCGCCGCCATGTACAATCTTTTCTTCGCTGGTGCCGTCGTCACTTTGATAGCTTCGCCCGCACTGATGACTTTGATGCCTAAACTATTGAAAAAGTTCTCGGCACTGTCGCATCAACGTCGAACTGCCGGATTGTCACCAACTGGTACTAATACTGGTGGCAGTAACGGCAGCGAAAATGATGTCGGCAATCAATCAGAAAGTGATGAAGATGAAGAAAATGTCGATGCGCTCAACGACCACGTCATTGTCTGCGGCTTCGGGCGAATCGGAAAGAACGTCGGTCATGTTCTGGAAGCACACCACATTCCGTTCATAGTCATAGAGTTGAACGCCGGTATCATGGATGATTTAGCCATGAGAGCAATCAAACATATCTATGGAGATGCCGTCAGTCCGCTGGTGCTGGACAAAGCGCACGTGGAAAAAGCGGCATGTCTCGTAGTGACAACTCCTGATCCTATTTCCACACTTGCCATTATCAACTACGCCAAACGTTGCAATGAGAACATCAAGATAGTGGCTCGGGCACATCGCACTGAAGACATCAATGCCTTCAGGGCGGCAGGTGCTAGCGCTGTAGTTCAACCAGAGTTCGAAGCCAGCATTGAACTAACCAGACTGGCATTGCAAAGTTTGACACGCCCACTGCCCGAGATTCAGGTAGCCCTCGACCGCATCAAGAAACAGCGTTACAAGCTGTTCTGGGCGCAGCCGGAAGAGGAGATGCGCCCAGCCAGTTGAGCGCTTAAGTCTAAGTAACAAAGAGCAGCAACGCGTCAGACAAAGACCATTGCCGGTGCCCTTGCGTGTTAAACTGACAAATCGGTTCCGCCACACAAACAGGCGATTCGCAAGGACAACCGATGAACTCGGACACAATTGGACAAACAAAACTAGCGCCGGCTGAATACACCGCCACTATCGAGAAGCAGGTAGAGCGGCGCCGCACCTTCGCCATCATCTCTCACCCTGACGCAGGTAAGACGACGCTCACAGAGAAGTTGCTGCTTTTCGGAGGAGCCATCGACGAAGCGGGCGCCGTCAAATCTCGCCGTGCCGAGCGCAGTGCCACTTCTGACTGGATGGAACTGGAAAAGCAGCGCGGCATCTCCATTACATCGACCGTGCTGCAGTTCGAATTCATCGGACATTGTTTGAATCTTCTCGACACTCCAGGTCACCAGGACTTCAGTGAAGACACCTATCGCACCCTGGCAGCGGCCGACAACGCCGTCATGCTCATCGACGCAGCCAAGGGTCTTGAACCGCAGACGCGCAAGCTCTTCGAAGTGTGCCGCTTGCGAAAGATTCCGCTGTTCACTTTCATCAACAAACTGGACCGCCCCAGCCGCGAACCGCTGGAGCTGATCGATGAAATCGAGAAGGAATTTAACTTATCGACGTATCCGGTCAATTGGCCTATTGGTACAGGCGATGAATTCAAAGGAGTGGTCGATCGCGCCTCCCAGATCGTGCACTTGTTCGAACGTTCAGTTGGCGGACGCACCAGAGCAGACGTCGCGACTTACAAATTAGATGATCCAAAAGTTAAGGAACTGGTTCCTGCGCGTCTTTACGACCAACTCATGGAAGAGTTAGAGATCCTGGAAGCCGCCTCGCATCCACTCGACCTGGAGAAAATTCACAACGGACAGTTGACGCCAGTCTTCTTCGGCAGCGCCATGAACAATTTCGGCGTCGAGCTTTTTCTACGCTCTTTCATCGAACTCTCGCTTAAGCCCGGCTCATTCACAGCCGCTGAAGGCGAGATTGCGCCAACTTTTCCTGACTTCACGGGTTTCGTTTTCAAGCTTCAGGCAAATATGGATCCGCGTCACAGAGACAGAATTGCATTTGTTCGCGTCTGTTCCGGCATGTTCGTAAAAGACATGGATGTAACCAATAGTCGCAGCGGAAAGACGATTCAACTGAGCCAGCCGAAAAAATTGTTTGCCAAAGAGCGTCAATCGATCGAAGAAGCCTTCCCAGGCGACATAGTCGGCTTCAGCAATCCAGGAGCTTTTGCTATAGGCGACACCATTACCAGTGGCAAGAAAATCAATTACCCGGGCATTCCGACATTCGCACCAGAACTTTTTGCCTTCCTGGAAAATAAAGAACCAAGCCGCTACAAACAATTCCATAAGGGCATCACCGCCCTGCAAGATGAAGGCGCTATCCAGATTCTCTGGATGACGGAACGCGACACCCGTATACCATTGCTTGCGGCAGTGGGACCACTGCAATTCGAAGTAGTTCAATTTCGCTTGCAGTCAGAGTACGGCGTTGCCACCATACTTAGAGTCGTTGATATGCACTGTGCCCTGTGGCCAGTCGGTGCGTGGGAGACCATGAAGACCGCAACCAGCCGGTCTGGCTATACTGTCGCAACCGATAAATTTGAAGATCCGGTGCTCCTCTTCAAAACGAAGTGGGACCTGAACAAATTCAAGGAAGTAAATCCGGATATCGAACTAAGTAGAGTCGATCCCAGAACGGTGCAGGCATCAATGGATAATCCAGCAAGCATGGGTAGATAAAATATGACTACGAACAATCGCTCAATCAATTTCGCTGTGATCGCGTGTGTCTCGCTCGCACTGAGCGGATGCGGCGAGTCAACAACAACCACGACGGTCGATAATCCTGACGGCTCGAAGACCACGACCGTCGTCGAGAAGAAGCTTTTTCAACAGAAAACAACTGTCACGACCACTCCGCCACCTGAAGACAATGACAAGATCAACATTCAGCTTGGTGAAGACCAGGATGGCGTAAGAAAAGTGAAAGTGCGCGCTCCAGGTGTGAAGATCGACGGCAATGACAAAGATGACAATGTCAACGTAAGTCTACCGTTCGTCAAGGTCAAAAAGGATGGTGGCAAAGTGCATGTGCAGGCACCATTTGTTGACATTGACGCCAACGCGCATAATTAGAACAGCAAGTCTAGTAATCTGCGAAAGAAAATGGGACCGTGCTGATTGCACAGTCCCACTAACACCAGCCTCTGAGATTTCCGAGCTCTTGAGCTTTTGAGCTTCTGAGCTTGCCGTCAGTTATGCAACTCCGGCAGTGTGTTTTTCTTTCATCTGTTTGTTGAACTCAGCCGCCCGCTTTTTCATTTCTTCTGGTGAAACGTCTTCGACGTGAGTCGCGAGATACCATTTGTGACCGAACGGATCAACAATGCCGCCGGTTCTGTCGCCATAGAATTGATCTGCGAGCGGGCGTTCTACCGTCGCTCCAGCAGCCACTGCTCTATTGAAATACTCGTCGACATTTTCAAAATAAAGCATAATTGTGATTGGGCTGTTACCCAGGGTCTGCGGGCTGACTGCCTTCATTTCAACACATTCGTCAGCCAACATAAGAAGTGAATCGCCGATTTTGATTTCGGCGTGATGAATCAAATCACCTTCACCCATGCGCATGAGTTCTGTAGCACCGAAAGCCTTCTTGTAGAAGTCAATTGCTTTTGCTGCACCTTTGACGATCAGATAAGGGGTTGCTGTATGGTATCCATCGGGAATTGGTTTAACCTTGCCAGACATTTCTTCTCCTTCAAAGCAAAATTGGACGAGCACTAGCTCGCCAGTTATTTAGTGGCGCAATCATACTCTGCTTACAGGTGTTGTTCTTTAAATGAACAGTTGAGTTAACCGCGACGTTGCGGACCAAGAAAACCGCGAAACCACAGGTACATCAAGATACTGCACGAGAAGGTGAACATCAAAAAGAGGGCCAGCGGATAGCCAAAATACCAACTCAACTCAGGCATATTGAGCGGTGATTTTTCAGTGTTGAAATTCATTCCATACAAACTGGCGACAAAACTCGGTCCTATAAACAGCGTCGTGATAATCGTCAATACTTTCATTACTTCATTGAGTCGATTGCTGACACGTGTATAGTGCAACTCCATCAGTGCCGATGCGACCTCTCGATACATCTCGACAAAGTCGATAATCCGCACGGCATGGTCGTAGCAATCACGCAAATAGAGACGCGTAGCCTCACTAACAAGAGGATTGGTATCACGATACAAAGTGCTCAACGCTTCGCGTGTCGGCCAAACAGACTTACGAATAGCGAGAATATCGCGCCGAACTTGATAAACATCTTCGGGCGTGTTCTTTTCACTCTTCTCTAGAATTTCTTCTTCGATATTGTCCAGGCGATCGGCAAGTTTAGTCAGCAATGGGAAATAGCTATCAACAACAGCATCGATGATTGCATACATCAAATAATCCGACTTTTCTGTTCTAATTCTTCCGCGCGATTTTCTGATTTTGTCCCGCACCGGATCCAGGCAGTCAGCAGTCACCTCGCGGAAAGTGAGCACATAAGTTTTGCCCAGAAACAAGCTGAGCTGCTCGCTTTCGGATGAATCACGATTGACTAACATACGCGTGACGACAAAAATATGCTCTTCGTACTCTTCGACTTTGGCGCGTTGATGAACATTGATGATGTCTTCAAGCTCCAACTCATGCAGATTGAAGAGTTTGCCCAGCCGATCCATAAACGCTTGAGCATGTGGACCAAATCCGACAGGGTCTACGTTTATCCAGGTGACAGGCCACTTAGCCAGAAATTCAATCAGCCCTGCCGGATCCCTTACCGCTTGCTCCACATATGCATGCTCGCTGTAAGCCATGACGTGCATGATGGGGGATTCGGTCGTGGCAGCCTGGTTGAGATCCATTACGCCCGGCAGATTGAACTCAGCCGTGATTCGCTGGGAGCGGCGTTTCGCTTTAATATCGGAGGAAGAAGAACTCATAAACGTCTCTAGGTCGGATTTAGCAGCCCTTATTCTAGAGCATGGACAGTTTTCATGGGGGGAACCAAAAGATCACACTTGGCTGGCAAAGTTAAAACATGACCAACACCCAGTTCGGTTTGCCCCTGTCGCAAAGGACCAAGCGCCGAAGAGCTTTGAAGCCAGCTTGACCTCGATCATTAAGGAGTCTGCATTATGCGTGATTTATTGATTGCTCTCTTTACCCCGATGAGCCCTCCTAAGAATTACAGCTTTTCTCAGCGGAATTTCGCCCAGGAATATGAGGCGATGAAGGCAGAATACGTGCGCAAGCAGCAAAAACAGTCTATCTACCGAGCAGGCGGCGCTGCCAAGTTCGAATATCCCCTGTCGAGCTCGAGAATTTAAGAGTCCTTCGCTGGCAACGCAGAAGTTTCGATGTTTGACCGAGAGGCACACCCGACTTGTATTTGGTCGGGTGTGTGCCATTTTCAATGATAGAATTTCACCACCATACAGGTTGGTATTATCCTAACGGTGGCGGATTGATTTATCCCTATCGTGATTTCTGCCAGATGTCCCGAAGAATCGTAGGTAGATAATGAAATTTGCGAAGCTGCTGCGAAAAGGTGTTGTGCTTGTGTGCCTTGCCTGGATGCCATTGACGCCGCTCACAGCGATGGCTGTAGAAGTGCCAAATACCAGCGAATTGAAAGAGCAATGCGAAAAAGCGCTGACAAATCTTGCCAGCTATAAAAGTTCCGAATTCGGTTTCAGCATCAAATATCCGCAGAACTGGGAAAAAGCCGAAGGGCAGCCACCGCTCATCTGCCGTTTTTTAACTGACAACGGACTCGTGAGCTATCGTGTTAGTGCCGAAAAATTATCCGTGCCTATGACAGTTGAAGAGTACGCGAAAAATGTCAATCAAGAACTCGAAAAGCAATATCCAGTCAAAGGTTCACCACTAACTCGCGTCGAGGAATCGGCATGCAAAATTGGTTCACTCGACGCTCATAAATCAATCTATATTCTGAAATTAGATGCGGAAGGTTCGTCGGCAAAAATGTTGCAGTATTTAGTCGTCGCTAATCAAATCGCGTATGCATTCAACTACACTGCGATCGAAGGCGCCTACGACGCTTTCATGCCACTAATCGATGAAGCCGTAAAGTCGCTGGAATTCCAACCTGTCACCGCGGGCGGTGCGGATCAATCCAAGTCGAATCACTCATCCGAATCAAAATAGGAATTACTGTTCTTTCTTGGCAGAATCGTCTTTCTTCGATTCGGAATCGCCTTTCTTTGATTCAGCATCGCCTTTCTTCGATTCAGCATCGCCTTTCTTTGATTCAGCATCGCCTTTCTTCGATTCGGCATCGCCTTTCTTCGATTCAGCGTCGCCTTTCTTCGATTCGGCATCACCTTTCTTGGCACCGCCTTCCGACTTTTTGGCTCCGCCTTCTTCAGTGCTTTCCGCTTCTGTCTTAGTCGAGCCTTTAGTACCTGAAGCGTTGTCTTTAGCCTTTTTGTACTCGGCTTGCACTTCATCAGAAACAGGCATGCTGTTCTTATTCAAGATTGCAATCGCTCTTTCATAGTGGGCAACTGATTCTGCATAATTCTTCTCGGCAGATGAAACTCGCGCTAAACCGAGAATCGATTGCACCAGATCCGCATGCTCTAATCCAAGAGCTTTCTCACGAATGGTGAGACTTTGTTTGTACAACTTATCGGCCTGTGCACCGTCGCCTTGAGCGTAATAAAAGTCGGCAAGATTTGCGGTCGTTTTTGCTAGAGACGGGTCATTCTCGCCAAGCTTTTGCGCTTCCTGGACGGCTGCTTGATAACATTCTTCGGCTTTTTTAAGATCGCCCTTGGCTTTCGCTGCGTCACCGTCATTGGTTAACTTTTCCCAGACGGCCTGTTCGACAGCAACTTGTGTCCTGGCAGCAGAATCAGAAGTTGTTGTTTCAGTCGCATTTGGTGTGCATGCACTGATGCTCACGCCAATTCCTGCAACACAAATTCCAACTCTTAACAACTTCTGCAAATCCATACTAAACTCCTCTTTGCCGCGGAAACGGGGCATCTTTGATACCAGACACGCACAGCACAGACCGAGCATGACTGAAGGTTTGAGCGTACCGCAATTGACCCGCTAATAGTGAGAAAAATAAGATGCGTTTTGGCGCTGTGAGAGGAAATTCAACTAATTTTGCGACGGACGCGTCGGCTTTGCTGGAGGCGCCGAATGTGCCTCCCACCAACCAGAAGGAGCTTGAGCACCGCGTTTCTTGAAAATCACACCGACCGGCAAATCTTTGCCACGTTCGACAATTGAAAATCCGCCGTCAAGAAGAGTGATGGACGAATTCGATGGTTTCGAAAATTCTCTGGAGTGAGCAGAGTAGTTGCTCAAAGTAATCATATTCGCCGTTTTAAACGCCGGTGAGTTGAAGGCAATCTCGGTGACCACGCCAGTTTTCAACAGAACGCTGAGGAAATATTTACGGTCGGATGTCCAGTAAGTGATAACGTTGTCGCTGCTAGAAGTTGGCTTGCCGAGCAGATTTAGCACTTCGGCGCTGGTCATGCCAAGGTTCATTCTCGCGACAGACTGCCCAGGCACCAGAAGTATTCGAGGATTGACAGGCTCTGGTTTGTCTGTGGCCAAATCAGCCTTATCGGCAGACCCGGGTTGGCTCGATAATGTCTGGTTTGATGAACCTGTGCCGAACTTCTTTGCAAGCGAACTTGAACCCGATGCCGTTGCTTTCGTCTGCTTGCGCCTGGAAGCAACAGGTACAGCTGACGGAACCGCTGTGGGTAACGGCGGCGGAGAAGGAGGTGTCGGAGGAGCAGCCGCGACCGTAGTGGGCGTCTCGAGCGAACTCGCCTTGTCTTCATCGTACCCAGGTCTCGGCGAAGTCGGTTTTCCAGCGATCAAAATATCATTACCGCTCCACTGACTTTTCATGACCGGTGTTTGCAGGGTGCCTCGCTCACGCAAAACAGTGTCCTGAACATCGTCTTTCAAACGCTCGAACATTTTGCCAATAGTCGTCGAGTCGCCTTGTTTTTTCAAAGTGTCAAGCAACACAGCAGTGAAAACGCCGTTTGCGAGTTTTTTACTTTCCCAGGAGATTTGATCTTCTTTACTGGAAGCAATAACCAACTGCCCAGAGCCGGTGCTGAGTTCGTTAGCATCGACTCCGGTGCGTATCATGCCCTTGCCACCACTTTCGGTGGCACCGCTGTGACAGGCATCCAGAAAAATAATGACGCGGTCGCAATGCACTCGGGATTTTATATCGTGCGCAAGACGTTGCATTGGAATTGCAGATGTATAGAGATCGTCGATATCGGTATCATAAGCAAGCAAATAGTTCTGCCCACCAATATCCATTTCAGAACCGCTGCCGTGGGTTGAAAGAAAAATCACGACAAGGTCATCGGGATTTGCCACGTGGGGCAACCACTTATTTCCTAACTCCGATAAAATGCGTCGCTGAGTCGCATCTTTATTTAGCAGAATCTTTACGTGATCGGGAGCAAATCCTGCACTATTAGTC
Organism: Candidatus Melainabacteria bacterium; assembly: GCA_003963305.1. Taxonomy (NCBI): domain Bacteria; kingdom Bacillati; phylum Candidatus Melainabacteria; species Candidatus Melainabacteria bacterium. The sequence continues at coordinate 226,177 of RXJR01000031.1, forward strand.
AAATAACTGGCGAAATCGGCGGCATCTTTTGCAGAATATCTCAAGTTCAATTTAGGATTTTCGAACTCGCTAATTCCCACTACCAGCGCCCACTTATCGCGAATTGGGCGATTGGGGGCCTGCGCATCTTCGGCTGATCTGGCAAAGCCCGCGCTTACCGAAATGGTCAGAGCGATTACGGCGAGAACGCCCCTCTTTATTAACTGACCGCTGCAGTCACCGACATTTAAAAATTGATTTGTTCGCTTAGCTCTTCGATTGCTTTGCATGTTCAGCTTTACGCCAATTCAGCGTTCATGGAATCAGAATGGCACCCTTCAGTACCGCTACACGTTCAGAATAACATCGATTTCATAATCCCTGCCGGGTTTAAGAAGTCGCCTAATTTTTTTGCCCACTTCGTAACAACAAAGTTGGTTGAAAAACCAGTCAGTTGTCAGATGGAGCAAAAAATGTCGTTAACACAGTGGAGACTTGATTCGGCGGTTCAAAACGATGCAGCTAATCTTCGCAACGCGCAGATGAATTCATGCTCATTCGCGAGCGGAACAGACCGGAAATCACTCAAGTTTGCGTGCGTAAACGCCTTCAACAAGCTAAATCAGCAATTCAGCGAACTTGTCTTCGACTTGCGCCGCAACAGCTTTCAAGATTTCGAGAACTCCTTCGAGCAGATCAAATCGCAGATGGAACAAAACTTGAACGGACTGAATTACGACCGACCCAAACTCGTGGTCGCCTTTAACTCACAAGCTCAACCAGTTCGTTCAGCCGATAATCAAAATTTCGACGTACTGGCGAAATTGAGCGATAGTGGCAGAATCGTTCTTCAGTTTATGGACCGATAGTTCAGATGAATAAGGCATAACAACGCATTCAGTCGCAAAGCTTATTGGCAACCATGCCTATATAGTAAAATCAGCCAAGAACCGGACGTTCAGCTTTCGGCGGACTGCTTAACAGTGCAAAACGCGCACATCAAATCGTGCCTTCTGACAGTGCTCACCATGTTGGTGAGCACCTTGTCGCTGACCTCGTGTTCGATACATGTGCCGGGCACGCAGACGGGCACTCTCAGCGTATCTCCACCCCAGGCTCAATCGAAATACTCTGTCGACTCTCTGGAAGAGCCGGTTCATCAAGTCAAAATCACAGCCGGTCCTTTCGACCTTCATCGCAAATATCGCTCTATGGAAGGTCCTTACGTCAACGAGACCTTCAGGGTGGCGGACATGCTCGCAACCAAAGAGATATCGGTGAATGAGTCTGCCGTAAATTTTGTCGAAAATGGCAACAAGCCATCAATGATGGCAGGCGCCGCAAGCGGAACCGGAAGCAATGCCGGAAGCAATGCCGGGAGCAATGGCAGCGGCAACGCCGGAAGCAACTCGAGGACGAGCGCGATTGTTCACTCGAATGAGCCTAAAGAATTGATCTGGGCAAAAGGCGTAAAGCTGATCGTGCTGGACGAGAATGACAAGCCGCTGCCGACAGCGGAATTTATTTGTCACTTCAATATCGATGTGGATCCACGTAACACTGTATTTCCTGAAATCCACACAGGCAGTCCCAGACTCTTCACCTTGACACAGGGACAAACCGACTTTCGGTTTCCTGAAGGCTATGCAGTTCCGCTTTCGAGCAAAGAATTTCTGCACATTGCATTTCAGGCAGCAAATCGTACAACGACTGAACATCGCAGAGTCAAACACCTTTGCACGATTGACTTTGTTAAAGACTCAGAGCTGAAAAAGCCAATGAAAGCACTCTCCTGGTATACGCCTTATGTGGCAGTGGAGTTGAACGAAAAGACCAGAATCAAAGAACCAAGCATTCACGGTCCGTCATGCATGGCCATATCTCGAGGTGATAACGCACCTAATGCGGTACCCGGGGCGGTGATGACCGACGCCAACGATAGAAAGACGACGGGGCACTGGCTCGTGCCACCAGGCATACAACCATACACCTGTCCCATCGCAGACGGGCGTGACATGGGCTTCAACACAGAAGATCGCACAGTGCGTGCCGTATGGACTCACGTGCATCCGTTGTGCAAAAACGTGACTTTGATGGTTTGTGACGGAACAAAAAAGACGCCAGCCTGGACCACACAAATCACAACGAAAACCGATCACGGATTGGAAATCGCAAAAATAGGTGACCTATACTTCAAAGACGGCCTGGTTCTGCCGAAAGGAAAACACTTCGAAATTGATTCGGTGTACGACAACACCACCGGAAAGATACAAGATTCCATGGTTTCACAAGGAATCTTTTACGACGATCCGCACTTCGTCAAGCCAAACTGGAAAGATGCGCCGACACTGGCTTCCAACGCCAATGGTTCGACGGCGGAAGATTACAATGGCTCCGACATCTACAGCCCTTTTAACGCACAGAATGACGGACCACTGTTGACAGAACCGAAGACCATGGAAGTGACGACCTCAGTTGGCAAGCTACATATGGTAATCGATCCCACCATCGCTCCGGCGCATGCAACCCAACTCTACAAGCTCTTCAAGGTGGGCGCATTCGATGGCACCAACGTCATCACTTATCAGCCAAACTACTTATTTCAGGTTGGTTCAATCGACATCAAACACGATCCGAAAAGACCCGTAACAGCGGAACAAACAGCGCTATTGCGACGATTGCCGCTGGAAGTGGAAAGTCACAAAGAAGGACGTGGACTTAATAAGAAGTGGGCGCTGACGATGGCTCGGTCTCATGCCGAAGATTCAGCCGTAAGTTCCTTTTCAATCTTGCTGGACAATGCACCCCACCTGGATCACCAGTACACAGTTTTCGGTCGCCTGATACCAGATGCAGTGACTACGGCAACCATGAAACGAATGATCGCAACCTGGACAAAAGCGCACCCATATATCATTAGTGCAAAAGACCTCCCGGCACCAAACAGCAAATCAGATTTACTTGCGGATGCGTCCGCCCAATTGAATGCACTGTCTGGCAAGTCTAAAGCCGATGAAGCGTGCAATGACCTATATTGCGGCATAAAACCTGACGCCCCTAAGGAAGTGAAGAAAAACGTGGATGAGACTTATCCTGTGTTCAGCGCGAAGACTGACGGGCCGCTGCTAACTGCTCCAAAAACAGTTGAAATGAAAACGTCAGCCGGTACGATTCGAATGGTTATAGACCCGGCGGTAGCACCAATCAATGCCACACAAATGTACAAGCTCTTTACTGCAGGTGCATTTGACGGCACGAGCATCGTGCGCTACGAACACAATTTTGTTCTGCAGACGGCACTAGCGGAAAACAAAGCAGATGGATTCAAACTCAATTCGCCGCATATAACGACGATGCTCAGACGATTGCCACTGGAAGTGAAAGCCCAACAGTCCGGCAAAGTGCTGCACAAGAAGTATGTTCTTTCGATGGCGCACGGAGATGACCCGAATTCAGCCGTAACGTCATTCTCGATTTTGTTAGGAAGTGCGCCGCACCTGGACCAGAAATACACAATTTTCGGACACGTCATCGACGATGCAGAGTCGATCAAAACGATTCACAAAATCGAATCGGAGTGGCAAAGCAAACACCCTCATATAATCAGCGTTCGCCCAGACCACACTTCGATAGCTGCGTCAACATGAGGTCTTGTTGTGGTCTAAAGGCTTCGGCTTTTGAAGATCCAGCGGATTGAACAGCAAACTTCTCAGATCAAGCGTTTATTTGAAACCAGCTTTTTTCAAAGCGGAATTCAGGTAAGTGTCTTTCTTCATTTTGTCCCAAACCATGCCAGTTCGATAGTTTTCAGTCATCAACAAAATCGGACCCTGGTCAATTCCCAACGTCTCTTTATCTACCCAACCCGAAGGTTTGCTGCCGTCAAATGTGGGATTGAATGCGTCCTGGAAGCCGAGCGGTCCAACGATTTCGGGACGATTGGTGTACCAGTGCTTAATCGTCGGAAGCACGAGCTCGGGCACGAACGGCAGCGATGAAGCCGCTGCAGTCGGAGCTATAGTACCGTCATCTGGAGCGTTGGGAAATCCACGTGCATTGTAACTTTTAAACTCCACTGGCTTTCCATCAACATTTTTGACCACATCGCCTGGACCATCGCACGCTGTTAGACCCCAATCGAGAGCGCTATAGCCTTTCCACCCCATCGGATTCGCAACTGCGTACGCGTGCTGAGCCATTGCGGCACGTCTGGAATTTTCAAAATAGTCGAAGCCGACTTTGCGATTGGTGGCGTCATTGATACCACGATAATCCATCCATATCTGTGTATATTGGTGTCCGAAGAGCGGTCCAAACTCGAGACTCTTCTGCCCGTTCATCTCAACCACTTTGCTGGTCGACATGAACTTGTCCCAGGCTGCAGCGGGCAATGGATGTGTCGGGGAGCCCATCGCCAACAACAACAATATCTGTGCCTCGTTGTAAGCCTGCCAATCGGAAGAAATAAAGCCGTGCTCGGGAGTCCATCCCATCGATAAACGGCCCTCAGCATTGAGAGCCCACGGCCAATCGACGCGCTTATAGAGATTGTCTGCGAGTTCGCGAATCTGAGTCTCTTTCGGATTGTTTCCATCGTAGAAATTTTTAGCGAAAAGAACTCCGCCCATGAGCAGCGCGGTATCAACGGTTGAGAGTTCATTTTCTCCCTGTCTCAATCCAGTTTTGGGGTCGAGGAAATGATAGAAGAATCCGTGATCTCCTGAGGTTCCTTTCGCGTCCGGTCCTTGCGGCGTCTCGGACAAGTTCTTCAGCACCTTCAGAGTGTAGTCTGTAGCTTCTTCACGACTGATCCAGCCTCTGCTGACTGCAACCGGATGTGCAGTCAAAGAAAACCCAACCGCAGCTATACTTGCAGGTGATGTATCGGTTGATCTGTCTCTGGTCAAGCCTGTAACTGGATCGCTTTGTTGTCTGAAATATTCGAAGTGGGCTCGCTGCATTTTGTCCAGCAATTGATGCTCACCCGGTGTAAGTTTTGAAGCCGGCAATTCTCTGGCGGCGATTTGTTCATTTGTCTTGCCTGTGCCAACGTCAGCTGGGGCACTCTCAGCTGGTGTAATCTCAGCGCGAGCAATCTCACCGCGAGCAATCTCAGCTGGAGCACTCTCCCCGGGAGCACTCTCCCCGGGAGCACTCTCAGCGGGAGCACTCTTGGCGCCCGCAATGTGCGCACCGGCGATGTGAGCAGCGTCAAGTCCAGCGCCAGTTACCATGAATGATGCGATAGAGTGCACCAACTCTTCCCTTGAAGAAAAGCCCTTTCCAGAAAGCAGCGAATTACTTTCCGCACTGGCGACGCCACCAACTGCGCCACCAACAGCATTGCTTCCAACTCTGATGGCGATTGATTCGACAGCTGATTGCGCGACGGGAACACCAATAGCAATGCGGGCGGATTCAATCCCATTAGCAACAGCAAGCGAGGAGGCTCCCATAGCAGCAAAAGTGATCGCAGAACTGGCTGCCGAGACTGCTCGCTGTTCCCAAAAGTCTCGGGTCGGGTCACTTGCAGGGGTTAAAACAAGTCCATAAAGAGCACCAGCTACAGCCATTCGAGATGCAGGCACTGTCAAATTCATAGAGCCCTCCAGGCGACCGACTGTATTTTCGCCCAGAAGACCGGATTTATTCAACGTGCTTGCCACCCCTTCTTCTTTTAGAAGGCCCGCTTTGTTCAACATTCCGCCTGAAATCTTTTCTGTCAAGAGAAATGGTCCGACCATGCCAACGCCGGAGCCGATTGTTTGCGCTACCCAAGCTTTGCTACCGAACTCAGTCGCGTCCGGAGCGTCAATCAATTGCGGACAAGGCAGCACCTGACGCTCAGCCACCTTATTGACGAGTTGAGTCACGCCTTCCATAGGCGATTGTATTGCAGAGTAAAGGAGCGCTTGGCCGGAAAGCTTAGCCAGGCTCAAGGCGCTGTCAGAGCCTGAATCGTTTTTCGTCGAAACTGGAACTTCAAGGGACATCTGTCACCACTTAAAAACCGCGCAAAACGGAAGTCGTGCATGAACGAGCGAGTCGCGATTATGGAGAGAGAAGGGGTGCGCTGAACAAAAATATCCTATAGATATTGACGCGCCCGGTCATTGGTGAAAGTACGAACGCGCCAGCATTTAACCTGCGACAAGCTCAACTGCAGGAACTTTATCGACATTTTTGCAACAAAAAGGGACCCAACTCACTGTCACATGCGTCTGAGGACTATCCGAAACGCGACAATTCAAACCAGAAAGGAAGTTTTGAATGAAAAAAATGACATTAGCTATTGCAGCATCTTTGCTCTCACTAAACTACAGCGCTCTGCCGATGCAAGCAGACGAGATAAAAGCTGACAACACTAAACGAAATGCCAGAGAAATCAGTGATAGCAAGCCGACGGCTCAAAACCAGGCGAATGATAAGGCTTCAGTCGAGAGATCGGCAACGCTGCGTAAAGCAATCATGAAAAAGAAAGGACTGTCGGTTAATGCGCAAAATGTCAAACTCATTGACGAAAATGGAAAAATGACTCTCCGCGGACCGGTCGACAGCGTCAGGGAAAAAAGCATCATCGAAAGTCTAGCGAAAAATTGCTACGGCAAAGACTACGTCAGCGAACTGGAAATAGTCGCTCCTAAGTAGTCGTTTTGAGTAGTCGTTTTGATTAGCCGTTTTGAGTAGCCGTTTTGAGAAAGCCGTTTTAAGTAGCCGTTTTGAGTAGCCATTTTAAGTAGTCGTTCTATGGAGCCGCTCATAAGTAGGCATACTGCAAACAATTAGTGAAAGAGACCGCTGACGTCTTGATTGAGAATGTTGAACTCATCCATGTCTTCTCTTGTGAGCGGTTTTGCATTCTTAGGCAACGGCGGCATATCAGAGAGTTTGAGGGCGTTTGCCTTCAGCTCTACTGGTTTCACTAATTGTGCATTGACATCAGTCTTCACCACTGGTGGTGGCGGCACTCGTACGGCCATTTTGGTCTTAGCAAGACGCTTTTGCTCTGCTAATTTCTTTGCCTGAGCGGAAAGCTGATCTTGCTTCATCTTCTTGATCATCGCGGCTGTATCAATTTTGATCACCGGCGGCGGCACCGCTGCCAACTTAGCGCGCCGTTCCCGTACCATTTGCACAAAAGTAAGCGCTTTGCCGAAATTCCAGGTCATTCTAAAATTCCAGCCCGAAATTCCGCTTTCCGGTGGAAAAGCCAGAATATACGACTTATCAAGGTCGCGGATAGCTTTTAGCAAACATTGCTGCAAGGTATCATCCGCGGTGGCAGAGTAGACGGCTCCACGCAAATGCCCCTTGCTGTCCACACTGAATATGACACTGGCAATACCAGTTCTCTCGTCCTTTGCATCCTTGAAAAGATATCGGAAAACCTGGGCGTCGAAAGTTTTCCGGAATCGCCTGATCCAGTTATCCCAGGAGAGGGAATTTTCAGGCGCTTGCTCAAAGACTACTACGCCGCCAGGGTGGCTTTGCTTGTGCCCGGGAAGCGCGTGGCTGTCGTCGGCAAGGTTCAACATTTCGCCCATCGGTATGACGTCTGGCTCGCCGTTTCGTGTCTGACGGGCGTCTGAAGGTTTCTTTCCAAGGCTGCGAACCGCCTTTCCCTGACCGCGAATCCAGTGCTTCGTGCTTTTCCAGGCATCACCCATGGGACTGACCAGGTCTGGAAATGCAGGCAGGCTCGGAGTGACAAAGACTGGAGCCCTGGGCTCAGCAGACTTAGGCGGCGGCTGAAAAAAATTGAGAATTGGCGAAAACCAATTTTGAGGTTGTGCCGGAGCCGCTTTAGCAGGGGCTGTAGGCGTTGAAGGCACAATCGGATCTTCTTCAAATCCACCATGCAGCGCCTTTTTAGCCAGCTCCTGGGTAACACCCGCCGGCAACAATTTTGCGGCTAATTCCAGCTCACTGATTGCATTTGCATCGGCGCCATGTTCTTTCAGCGCCATGCCCAGGTAATAATGAGCCGTTCCGTTATTCGGATTATCTTTTAAGTCTTGCAAAAAGAGCGGAATCGCCCGTTCCACATGACCACCGTTATACAGCTGGAGCGCTTCTTTGAGCACCTTATCGTTGGGATCATATGCTCCCGCTTGTGGCGGAAAACATACTCCAACAAACAAAAGCGCCGCTAGGCAAATCGGGGTCTTCATCTCAAATCCGAGCGTGTCTAATTAATAGTACCCGGATTTGAGCCTTTGCGCACTCTCCGCGCTTTGACAAGGGCTCTGAGCCAACGCTGGCGACTGCTCGCGAAAAGAAAGTTAAATCTGGCATGTCCGGCAGCTCATGGCAATTAAGACAACTGCTCGAGGGCAGAGCCGGCTGTAAGTAGCAGTAACTACCAAGCCACTATATTTAATACCATATAAGTTGACTAAGCAGCGACGACGACGATCGGAGCATTCCAGACGGTTTCACATTCTTCACCGATAAATTCCTGCGCTTCTTCGCTTTGCATGATGTCCAGGATATTGAGTTCGCTATAGATTTCGAAAAGTGTTGTGTCAGTAGACATGTTCACAGCTCCCTGATTGGTTGACGGCATAACAATATCGCGCCTGAGCTGCTCTTCAATCCAGCGGGAGAGGTATATCCCGCGTGATTTTCGCCTCGCCCCTTGAAATCACACTAACGCTTAAATAAGCTTCTTAGTGACTGCGCAGATTTGTTATTAGATTTCTTTTGCGCAGGGCGCGCACTTTTTTCTGGTCGTACAGGCTCAGGAATCTGTGACTCCAACTGAGAAGCTGCCATCTCTGCAAATGGTCCAAAGCTCAAAATGTTGTTGACAGACAGCCCTGCATCACAAAAGATCGTTTCAGGCGATATATCTTCGTAGCTCTCATACAAGAGTTTTGCCAGCACTCTTTCATCACCTTCAAACCAGTTCTCTTGCAGGGCAATAGCCAACTCGTTCTTGCTGACACGATTGTTGTGATCGATATCTATACGCCAGAAGATCTTGAGCAGCGAGCGATTGAAATTGAAAGTTGAACTAAATACGTCAGGCACCACACTCGGTTCCACGTACTGGTTCCATTTTGGCTCAGATTGAACCGGAGTCGAAGCCTGCTGGGCTACGTATCCAGGTGATGTTACTGGTGTTGTGTGAACGGCTGACACCGGAGCAGGAGCCGAAGCTGTACACGTAACGGGTGCTGCAAAAGAATTTGGAGTCGTATCAAGATGTTGAGGTGGCGCAAACAACGAATCAGGAGTTCGTGCTTTAGCGGGAGCAAAAATCGAGGCTGAACTAATTTCAGAATTTGGCGCAGTCGCAGGGCGGGCGGCGGCGGCAGCACGCGCAGCGGCAGAAGCGGCGTCAGCAGCTGCGATTTCTCGCTCCATTGCGGCAACTCGTTCTTCAAAAGTTGGCTCAGGTCCGTCCTCAGTTAACGAATAGGCAACGCGAACAGGAGAATTCTCGACCACAGGTGCGTTCTGAGCCGATGAAACCGCACTTGTCTTTACCGAATTCGGTGTTGATGGACCAGCACTTGTCCCTACCGAATTCGGCGCTGATGAACCGGCACTTGTCGTCAATAAATTCGGCGCCGATGAACCGATGCTTGTCGTCAATAAATTCGGCGCCGATGAACCGATGCTTGTCGTCAATAAATTCGGCGATGATGCACCGGCGCTTGTTGTTAGCAAATCCAGTGATGATGAACCGGAACTTGTCGTCAACAGATCCAGTGATGATGATGAATCGGCACTTGTCGTCAACAGATCCAGTGATGATGAACCGGCACTTGTCGTCAACAGATCTAGTGATGATGAACCGGCACTAGTGGCTAACACATCCGGCGTTGACGCACTTTGATCACCGAAATAGTTATAGTTGAGATCGGTGCTGAAGAATTGGTAACCAGGAAGGTTCGCAATTTTGGGCTCTTCATCTTCGTTAGGCATCACGCAACTCCTGCAGTGTTTTTCGGCATCAGTAGAAAGACGCTCCAAGCCTGCCTGGTGGCACTGCTTGAATGGTTAGCTTTTCGGGGACTTCATACTTTTCCGTAGCAACATCCTACGCTTCAACTTGACAACCTTAACGAAATTACACAAATCCTTAAAGGTCTCGCTGAGACTGGAAATCATTCCCAATGCGTTAGTGTCGTAAACTAGCAACAACAGAGTCAGTGGAGGCTTTACGTGAAAAAGGGCGAGAAAAATCCGAACGCTTCAGCGGTGCTGAAGACACACTTCAATTTGATTCAAAACGCCTGCAAAGCGCCGAGCCTGGCGTACGGAATCACCTTCGGCAACAAAAAAATCGCTGCACACAACAATACTCTGCAATTCCGCATTGCCTCCATGAGTAAAAGCTTTACAGCGGCGGCAGTGCTGTTGCTCAGAGATCGAAACAAGCTACAGCTAGACCAACCTGTAGGCGACATCGTTCCTGAATTGAAGAATTTGCCTCTTCCAACCAGCGACTCCCCCAAAGTAACAATCAGGCATCTGCTGACGATGTCTTCAGGACTGGCGACCGACGACCCATGGGGCGATAGGCACCTCGACGCAGACCATGAATTTCTGCAGAAGCTCTTCGCTGATGGCGGCTATTTTGCGGAACCACCCGGCACAGATTTTTGTTACTCGAATTACGGATACGCGATTCTCGGACGCGTTATCAGTAATGCGTCAAGTCAATCGTTTCAAGAGTTCATCAGTCAAGAAATTCTGGCACCTATAGGAATGCATTCGACTGGATGGACGCCATTGGCACACCACGCAACGCCGCACAGACGCAGAGAAGGAGCGGCAATCGATGAGGGCTCGCCGCCACTCGGAGACGGCGGGTTTGCCTCTATGGGAGGACTGTGGAGTAATGTCGATGACTTGTTGCTCTGGGCCAACTTTATGTTGAATGCTTTTCCGGCAAGAGATGGAAAAGATGAGGGTCCATTATGTCGAGCCAGTCGCAGAGAGATGCAGCAGATATCTCGTGCAGTAAGACGGACGAGCGCACCGGGTCTTTCGCAACGAAATATATTCGCCGGATACGGCATGGGGCTGCGCATATTTGATGACACCAAACTCGGTTACCTGGTTACACACTCAGGTGGTTTGCCCGGATACGGAACGAATATGATCTGGCACCCGGAGCGGCAAGTCGCACTAATTGCACTGGCGAATATTACCTACGCACCAATGTTCGACGCGAATTACATTGCCCTTGAGACCTTGCTGGCCGAAGGCTTACTTCCCGCACCCAGAGTACGTCCGACCGCTGCTCTACAAAGACATGCCGAGGCTCTTATCGCCTGGCTGAACGATTGGAGCGACGAGCGGGCGCAGAAAATTTTCGCGGATAACGTAGCACTCGACGAATCTTTGCGACGTCGGAAACAAGATTTCGAAGTCTTCTCCGAGATAAAACGCCCGCTCAAGTGCGGTGAAATCGTCGCCCAGAACGCCGCTTGCGCCGATGTTACAGTCCTCGACGGGGACGGCGAAGAAGCTTTGAGCTTATCCTTCAAACTGTCACCACAGGTGCCACCACTTATCCAGTATTACGAAGTCACAGAACTCGTTCAGGCAAAAGAAAAGGTAGCCAAATAAAAGCAATGCAGTTGCATCACTTGAGCGACAACCGTGTTTCCATCTCATCCAACTGCTTCAACCGAGCATTGGCAAGTTGAGCCGGTAGCATTCCAGCTTTCTTGAGTTTCTGGCGATTGATTTCGCCACTGACTTGAATTCGCAATGTGTCTAACATCGCGAATGTACTGGCCGGAATACCAATAACAGCAGCGGCGAACAGGTCCTGGTTTGTGACTTTGCCGGCACGTTCGGTCTTGCCGTTGAAGGCGCGATTGAAACCAGGAATGGTGAATAACACACCAGAGGCAACTCTCGCTCCACCAACAAAAATACCGGCTCCGATGTTCTGCGTTGCAGTGGTTCTAGCTTTAGCGGCAGACTTTTGCCCACCCGTGATTTCCTGTGAGAACCGCTTCTGATGCCCTTCATACATCGCAGTTCTTACCACTGCCGTTTCGACTTTGTCCGGACTGCAATTTGCGCTCTTGCAGAGATTTTCCAACATCTGCCGATCGGCTTCGAGCTTAGCGATCGTAGTTGCATGAGCATCACCCACAGTGGCTCTCAGTGCAGCTTTATGTCCTTCGCCCACACCCTTCGCAATGACGCGGCTGATGATTGGACCAAAGATAAACACACCGCCGGAGATATTCCACATAACGCCAGCTCGTCCATTCCAACGACGATCGTGGTCATGGAGAGACTTATAGGCAAAATATGAACCGATGGCATTGAGCGTGTATTTGGTGCAGTCGAAGAAGTATTGCGACTGTTGGAAGGCAAAGATCTTCCGAGCACCAATTTGATAGCGCTCGAATTCCATTACACATTCGTCGCGCAAGTCGTTCAAGACTTTAGTTTCGGCCTCATCGATGTGGGCACGAGCTTGCAACGCGGAAGATGTCTCTTCGACTTTTAACAAGGCCTCTCGCTGAGCCATCAGACGGTCAATGTCTGCCTTGATGCCAGCAACATGCAAGCGCGCCGTCTTGGGTGCAAACCCTTTGGAGCGAGCAACGACATCGTGATATTCGTTGATACCAAATTCCATGGCTGCTGCACCAGCACCGATTATTGAACCGATCATCGGAACAATGTTGGCGCGTTGCTGCACGACCCTACTAACACTTCCCGGACTGTGAAGGTGACTGCCGCGTTCGACCGTAGAGATGATTGAACCGGCCAAACCGGTTCCGGTATTGATTTCCTGGAAGAATGCGTAACGCCATCCCTTCCAGCGTCCCTGTTTGGCGACTTCGAGGGTGTAGTGCAAATTGAACCGTTCAAGCTCAATCAACTTAATTAGAATCTGACGTGTCAGATCATCCACTTGTTTACCAGCGACAACCGGATCACTATACACGCCACCACGAAGAATGGCGTCAGTTGTGGGCTCTGGTTGAACTGCAGCCAATTGAGAAGACGCCAATAGCTCCTTCGAAGGCGCAAAACCTGTAAACGGTTCCTCTTTCGCGAAGGTTTCAGGAGCCTCCGCTCTCGTTTCCGTTTCGGGTTTTGCCGCAGCATCCGCCTGCGTTTCGGCTGCTTTTGCTATCGATGCATCGATGTTTGACGACTTCGACACGTCCGGATCTAACCAGGTCGCCTGATTTGCATTGCGATCAGTAGCGGCTTGAGCAGAAGATTCCGTTTGAATTGTGGGGTCTGATTGCAGGTCCGCAGCTAAAGCTGGAAAACTAAATTGAAGTAGTAAAGCCGACGTTAAAATCAGGCTGTTCATTTTTTGATGTGTACTGGCCACTATGAGACACCTTTGAAAACTACTTTTATTTCCAACAAGCAAATGCTCGTCTTGGGACCTTTAATCGCGAAAAAATCATAAGTTCGAATTGTGGTTATTCCGCGGATAACACTCCACACAAGCGGCTACAATGGAAGCTCAGCGGCATGGCTGTCACCGACCTTTTAGAGGCGCACCGTCTATGGTGATTTTAAAGACATGGCTGACGCTGAAAACAAGAAATAGTTTTAAGAATACGTCAAAATACGTGATTATGTGAGTTCACTAAGTTCAAGTTCACTAAGTTTCGCTGCGATTGACATCTCCGGCAGCTTCAGCCTTCAGGATAAACAGGCTGGCTAGCAGGAAACCGATGGTGGGAACGACGATTGTCAATGCACTGAAGCAAATAGCAATGTAGCGACTTTTCCAGCCGGCAGTAACATCCAGGCAAGCTTCCGATGGCACTTCGGGATTGTAATGAACCTCAACGGGAGTGCCGACTGGATACTTTGTGCCTAGCTGCTTCTCGTCAGGCATGTCGTAAAACATCTTCAGACTCTGCAAAAACTTGCGTGGCTGCACCGCTACCAATCGTGTCGAGCTGTAGTCCTTGCCATCCACTTTATAGCTATATTGAATTCCCTGTTCCTCAGAAGGCGGAGCGAAGGTTTTTTGCAAAGGGTCGACTTTGTCGCGCGGTATCACAGGCGCCAATGTATTTCGATCGATGATACCTTCTGTTACCGGCCAGCTTTGCACGGTTCGAAAGTAAGAGAGCCCGTCCACATAGTCCCAGGCGTAGAAGAACAGAACCAAGAGAAAAACGAAACCGGCAATCAGAAACCGTATTCCGGAAGTCGCCCCAGCTTGCTTTTTAGCGTTTGCGGTAGCCACTGCGTTGCCCTCGAATTCCGAATCCAACTACAAGCATAGCACCATGAATGAGTACACTCACATTTGCACCACATGCGACGGCAGCGATGCAATATATTTGGATACAGCTCCCGCCACGTCTTCACCCGCTGAGCCCGAAGATCATGACAACCAGTCCGTCACAAAAAACTGAAACACCGAATGCCAATGCAAATTGACTTTCAAATTGCCATCGATTTGCTCGTCATCGCTGCATATTTCTGCGCCGTCGTTTTCGTCGGCCTTGTCTTTGGGCAAAAGGAAAATTCACTCGAATCGTTCGCACTCGGGGGTAGATCGATCCCCTGGTGGGCAGTGCTGGCATCCATCATTGCTGCCGAGACCAGCGCGGCTACGTTCCTGGGCACACCAGGCGAGGGATACAAACTCGTAAACTACACATATTTGCAGCTCGTGCTGGGCATGATCATCGGCCGGATTATAGTGGCATTTGTATTTCTTCGACCATTCTATGAACGCAATGTCTATTCAATTTATGAATACCTTCAATTTAGATTCGGACCGGGAACGCGAAAGGCTGCGTCGGCAATTTTTCTAGTGACGCGCATTCTCGCATCCGGAGCCAGATTGTACGTAGCGGCAATCGTGCTCGCAGTAGCATTCACACTGATTACCGGAGTACAACCGAGCGCATCGCAGCAATTCCTGATTTATCTTGTTTCAATAGTGCTGATCACATTGATCACTGCGCTTTACACGGCCATCGGCGGCATCAAAGCGGTTATCTGGACTGACTGTATCCAATCTTCAGTCATGATCGGCGGCGCCATAGGTGCAATATTTGTCCTGCTCTCGCAAATACCTCATGCGGCAGTAGACCAGCTTTTGCACAGCGGCAAGCTTTCCATGATTACCGTTGGCACAGATGCCAGCGCCAGCCTTTTGACCAACCTGGGCAAAATTCTCAGCGCTGACTACACAATTTGGGCGGCGCTGATCGGCATGACTTTCACGACGCTAGCAACGCACGGCACAGACCAGGACATGGTGCAGAGAATGCTCACTGCACCTGACTATAAGAAAAGTCGAATCTCGCTTGTTCTCTCTGGTCTGGCAGATCTTCCCATCGGATTCATTTTTCTGACAATCGGAATTTTGCTGAATCTCTACTATCAAGCCCACGCTGATGCAGGGCTGCCCACAAAAACAAATGAAGTCTTTGCCTACTTCATTCTCAAACAAATGCCAATCGGCTTGCGCGGTCTGCTCATCGCAGGCATCTTCGCTACTGCAATGGGTTCGCTCAGTGCGGCTTTAAATGCACTGGCAACAAGCTACACTCGCGATTTCGTTCAAGCCCGGGCTGGTCACACCGAACATACAGAGGATGAGGTGGCAGTCGGCGATGTGCGCAAATTCACTTATGTATTTGCCGGTCTGGTAATTGTGGTGGCAGTGGCAACAGCATATTTTGTCATCGCACATCCAGATTCTCGCATCATACCGATAGTTCTCGGCATCTTCGGATACACATACGGCTCGATGCTGGGAATCTTTTTGCTGGGACTACTCACTAAAGGGCGGGGCACGGATACCGGCAACTTAATAGGAATGCTGGTTGGCTTCCTTGTCGTGGCAATCTACAGCGGGCTCGCCTCAGGCACGGCGGAGGCGTTGGGGCTGAAGGGCGTTGTAGCGCTCCTGGCGCCTGTGCCAGTAATCGGCTTTCCCTGGCGCATCATGCTCGGCTCGCTGGTCACTATGGCTTGCGCCGCCGCCTTTCGAAGCGAATCAAAAGAGTAATTTCGAGAAAATTTAGACTGCCACAGTACTGTCACAAAAGTGCCACCGACCCGTCACGCCAAAAAATTACATTGGTATCACGGAGCAAGCATTCTTCTCAAATCAATCGGAGCAAATTACTAATGAGCAATCGCGAAGTAGACAATATCGTTAACGACCTGCAAGGGATGCGCAGCAACCAGGATTTCTCTCGTGTTGCTGGTCAGATCAGAGAAATGCAACAGAATGATCCTGCACACTTGCAGCGCAATCTGGATCAAATCAATAGAAGCGTTGACATGCGCGCCCTCGGGTTTCCCTCAGACTTCCGCATCGCCGGTGTAAACGAGCAGGGTCGCCTGGTCACCGTCAGTGAAGATGGACGCACGGTCGAACAACGCGATGCCCGTAACATGCGTGTCGAAAGCTCTGCTCCTGCAGCGCCAGCCACAGAACGCATGGGCACCCGCGAAATTACTAACAACCCCGTCGACGGAAGCCGCAGTTATACAGTTCGCCAAAACGACACACTCTGGTCCGTAGCGCGCGATTCTCTGCAACAACAGAATGGTCAACGTCCGACTAACGCTCAAATTCTCGAACACGTAAACACCATCGCTCGTGAAAACAATCTGGCAGACCCGAACCGTGTACCAATTGGAACCGAATTGCGCATTCCGAACGCGCAGGAAGCACAAAGACGCCCAGGCGATGCGCCACAACCACCTGCACAACAGCGCCCAGACAGACCAGCTGGTCCTTACACCCCGAATCTCTCACCAGATAATTCGGAACTTGCTCCTCGCAATGGTGCATCGAACCCGCTCGCTGTTCCGGGATTAGCTGGAGACCGCTCACGCGACCCAGCAGTGGCAACTAGAGAAGCAGGTCTGAGCCAGCGCCTGGAAAACGGCAGCACTGTTACTAACTTCACTGGCAAACTGAACGACGGATGGGTCCGCGATACCAGGTACACAGCCCAACAAACGACTGATGCATCCGGACGATTAGTACGCAGCGTCGTCAATTACGAAACCAATTTCGCCAGCAACGGTGCCGATCTCACCATCAGAACACCGACAGGAGACCAACCAATCAGAGAAGTACGTCAGGTCGAAACGAACTTCAACGCACGCACCGGACGCTATGACACGACAATCAGCACAAATAACGGAACCACTTATCGCGCCGTCACAGGCAGAGACGGTCGAGTAATTTCCTTCGAACAGGTGGCAGCAGCTCGTCAAGCAAACTAGACAAATGACAATCAAACCGGACAGGTAGTGGTGGTTTACCACCGACAAATGATTTCTGGAGAAGGAAGGGTCACATCGCAGGGGGTGTGACCTTTCTGTTTACATCCATCATTAAATATTAGCCCCACGGTTGCCCTCACAGCCGATATGGCTTAGCATTTGAAGTCTTGGAGGTGGGGACATGTCAAAAGTAAGACATGGAAACTGTTATCAGTTTGACTTGCCAGACGACTGTCTGAACGAAGTCGAAACGAAACAAGTCATCGAAGCGCTCACTTGGGATTTGCAAAAGTTGCCAGTCGGCGAAAAGTTTGTTCTCGACATCGCGATTGGTCCTGACAGTCCCAAGAAGCTATCCTGGGAACAATTTGTAGCTTCGATGAAAAAGTTCAAGCGCGCTGAATTCGAAAAAGAAACTGACATGGTCACAGAGCGCGATGCAGTCGAGTTCTTGCGCGAGCACTTCGCCGATCTTCTGACACTGCCCAGACCCGGACTGCGTCGCATCAAGTGAGTACTCACGCGAACGTGATGTAAACTCAGCCTGCGACGGTCGAGATTGAGCATAAGGTCTGTTATGAATACAAATTTGAAAGCCGAAATTTTTGGAACTCTAGCCGACGGCAGAAAAGCCGAACTCTTCACGCTGATCAACAGGGGCGGAGCCAGGGCGAAAGTTACCAATTACGGGGCAACACTGACTGAACTGTGGGTTCCGAACAGTCAAGGTGAGTTTGCCAACATCGCAATCGGCTTCGACAATTTGCAGGATTACCTCGACTGCAAATGCTATTACGGCGCCACCGTCGGTCGTTACGCTAATCGAATTGCGCGCGGCAAGTTTATGCTGGATGGAAAAGAATACAAGTTAGCGCTCAACAACAAAACGTGCACCTTGCATGGTGGCAATGTGGGATTCGACAAAGCGCTCTGGGATGCGTCACAAACAGACGAAAAAACAGTCGTTTTCACGCATTTGAGCAAAGACATGGACGAAGGTTTTCCAGGAAATTTGAGCGCCCGCGTAACATACAAACTGACTGACGACAACAAGTTGGAAATCGAGTTTCAAGCCACCACAGATCGACCTACAATCGTCAACATGACCAACCATGCCTATTTCAACTTGCATGGAGTGGCTATTGGCAATATCCTCGATCATGAGCTGCTCATTCATGCGGATCATTACGTACCGGTTGATGATGCCTTGATTCCCACCGGCGAATTGAAAGAAGTCGCAGGCACTCCTTTTGATTTCCGGCAGTTCCATACAATTGGAGAGCGACATGAAGAAGCCGGCGGCGGCTACGATCACAATTTCTGTTTCCGCAATTGGGAAGACTCGACTGCATTAAAGGCGGAGCTAAAAGCGAGCGGAAGACGTTTAAAAATCTATGCAACACAGCCCGGGCTACAGATTTTTACAAGCCAATCCTTCCACGAACTGGGTGATAAGAGCCCCTACTACGATTTCAGTGGAATTGCGCTGGAAACACAGCACTTTCCCGATTCAATCAACCAAAAGAACTTCCCTGGCAACACAATTTTGCGACCGGGCGAAGAGTATCTTGAAAGATACACTCTGGATTTCACGCCGTAGCTTTGTGCGCGAAAGCTCTGTATGCCGTAGCTGTTTACGCCGCGTAGCTGAATACCTGTAGCTTTTACGCCATAGCTGTTTACGCTGCTTAGCTGAATACCTGTAGCTTTTACACCATAGCTGTTTACGCCGCTTAGCTGAACACCCGTAGCTGTGTACGCACTAGCGCGCGCCGACTGTACCTAGTACGTTTGTGCTGGCTTGGTCGCCAGGGCGCTATCGGACTTCAAAGCCACCGCAATTGCAGGATCAATGCGCTTCGAAAGCATCGAAAACAGAAGCGCGCTGCCGGTCGGATTCAAATGAACAGTATCCAGGAAATTTTCCTTCGAAGCGAGCGGTGCAACGTTCAAATCAACGTAAGGAACATTCTGCTCAGCACAAATTCGTCTCGTATCAGCCAGATACTTCTCGTAAAATCCAGGCGCCATAACCTTTCTATTGATTTCACCGAGCGGCATGTTGGCAATCATAATCGGTATTTTGCGGGCTTTGCACAACTGAATCAGCCGCTCGAAATAACCCAATTGAGTTTCGATTTGAACCGGTGCAATCGGGTTATAGCGCTGCAAATAATTCTGCAGCATGTACTCGTCGTCTGGATGCCAAACCGCCTGCCCTGGACCGATCATGCCTGCAATGAAGGTACGCACATCTGTCTTTTTAGGGGCATCGGAAATAGAGCGCTTCATTTCCGGAAATAACGGAGTCAACGTCTTTGCCATCGACTGATTTGTATATGAAGCTAACTGTGTGCGATTGCCCCACAAGCCGGAAAGATTTTCAATCGTCAGCGCCAATTTGCTTTCAGGCGAGAGTTGCCGCGACAACCACAAGTCGGGCACGTCGTCCATTGACGATAACATCTTAAACGTGTCACTGGAATCGACACCAGGCATCAAATTATCTTGAAAGTCACGAGGTCCGATACCGTATATGATGGCACGCGGAGCGCGATCGCCAACCAATAAACGTTTCGCCAGCAAGTAGGCGTCAGAGACCATCTCCCCACCAACTGCAAGAGAGACGATGGTTGGCTGATATCCCACTGCGGGAGCAAGCTCCTTCTCCAGATAATCACAGCGATGATGGGTAAGCCGATCAACAGGTTTATTCGCCGCGATGGCAGCAGCTTCAATGGTTGGAACTTCAATGAGAGAGGAGCCGAGCAATGCAAGATCGGGTGTTTTGGGTTCGCTGCGATAAGCCTTTAAGACATTGAGAACATCAGACTGCTCCAGCTGGAAACGGTCTTCTTTCCCCTGGGGACGCGCGAGTGAATAGCACGCATCTAGCGCCAGCAAAAGGCACACCGAAACAAGGGCGGCGCTGAAATATTTTCGAGTAGATTTTGAATCGGTCGCTGCCATTCAAACTAACCAATAAACCCGTTGATCATAATGCCAAATTGATTGCTGTGGCAGGGTTATGAGAACTTTCAAAGGGGAGAGGGAATGGCAAATATGGGGGGTTCAAGGATTTTTGTATTGAAAAGTGCCTGTTGCTCTCAGTTCCGGCAGAGCCGTGACAAGAACAGCTCAAGTATTAAAAGCGGTACATATTTCCTTTTTTGATAGTCTCGGTTAACATCCTCCAGCAGCGCGCGTCGAGTTCAACTGGCGGGTTTCCAAAATGTCCATAAACAGATGCAACTACGATTTTCACCTGCTCGACGAAGGATGGCAATCCATGCCACCCTGCGACGATGTATTCAGCGCAGTGGCTGATGAAGCAAAAAGCGAACACCAGGCGCCACCATCGAGCCGCGCTACAGTGCGAATGGTCGAATACAGCTCCGACGACAAACCAGACATCTGGTTCAAAGCCGAAGTGGTTTCTGTATCTGCAAACGCAGAAGAAATTGAAGCGCTCCTCGATAAGTTTGGTTTACCAAAAGCGATCGTCGTGAATTGTCTGGCGCAACAAGCTGAGATTCGAGATCGAATGCTCAGAGATGCAAGCAAACCAAGATGATGCGCAGAGAACCTGAGCTGATGCGCAGAGAACCTGAGCTGATGCGCAGAGAATTTGAGATGATACGCAGAACCATTTGCTCAGATCTAAATTCGCAATCTGCGCAATCATTTTTTTTCTCAATCGGAACAACCTCAAAATCAATTCGTCAACTTTAGAAGTTCGCATCATTTTTTTGCTTGAAATAAAATTGCAAATTACACTTGACCTGCAAAAGAACTGGATGTAATCTAGATATAGAGAGATCGCGCAAATTGGCGCGCGACAATAAAGGTCTAAGGTCATGAAACTGTATCCCTATCCACAACAAAACGATACGCAGCCGAGAAGGCTGAATTTTGTTGTGAATTTATATAGGGAAAAGGATCATGTTCATCGAGAGAAAAACGCGTTTAACGGCTAATCTGGCGGCTTCTGCACCAGTCAACTTAAACGCGGCGCTATCTTCTAATTGGTCAGGAAATCAGGCTTTCAATCTGGGAACGCGGGTTCGAACCCCGCTAGCGCTATATCTTTGTGTGTTCGATTTTGGTTCGAAGACTGCACAGTGCAGACACTTTGCAGATCCAATTCCAATCCCGTAAAAGCACGCCAGTATTAGGTTTCAAACAATCCACAACACGTCAGTGCGCAAACATCTTGCGCATCAAGTCGTTGCACAGCGGCACCATATCCAGTGCCTTAGAGGAGCGCAGCCTTTTACAACAATACAAATAATTCGCACACTAAATATGGTGCCGTCGTCTAGCGGCCAGGACGCTGTGTTGTCAGCGCAGAAAACGGGAGTTCGAATCTCCTCGGCACCGCCATATCTGGGCGTAGCTCATCTAGCAGAGCGCTCGCTTTGGAAGCGAGAGGTAGAGGGGGCAGCACCTTCCGCTCAGACCAATTTCCCTGAGTAGCACAACTGGCAGATGCAACTGCTTTAAACGCAGTGGGTTGACGGTTCGAATCCGTCTTCAGGGAAAATACACCGGAGCATGGGAGAGCAGCAAATCCACCTGCCTGTAAAGCAGCCGCCTCACGGCTTCCCTGGTGCAAGTCCAGGTGCTCCGAATCTATAAACCTGGATTTCACAGATCACGAAAATCTCAGTCTTTCGGTCGGATTTGAGCGCCTACATTTTTTTCGCCGTTACGGAATAGCCACGGTGGAATAGGCTTGGTCGCTGATGACCATAATCCGATTTTTTGCGCTTTTGCCGCGGCAAATAAATCTTTCAAAGTTTTGTCAGTTGGGGCATATTTATCGCTCCACCAGGCTAATCCTTTTTCCACTAGCTTCTGATTCAAGTTCGTGCCATCGGTCAGATAGATGTTGGCGACGATGCGCCCTTTAGGGTCTTTTCCGGTCTCTTCGACTTTAACTTCCTTCTTGTAGCATGCACCATCGGTGAAGGCACGTGCTTCCTGGCCGAATTCTTGCCCCATCTCCGGGCAATCGATTCCATACAAAATTACTTTCTCGCTTTTTCCACCCGGTGCGCGCACAATATTCAAACTGTCGCCGTCTGGAACCGACACGACCTTGGCTGAAAATGTCTCTGCAAAGGCTGGAGAAACTGAGACCGCAATCAAACTGAAAAAACTGAGACTGGACATCAGGCACGATGCTGCCATTACACTTACTCTTGACACGACTCTGTCCCTCGAAGAATGAATTGGTGAATTATCCGGGATCTCAATTCGTCAACTCGTCATGCGGATTGATTCCGCGATGCACGATAGTTTACTCCTAGCATTATTTCAGACTTTACCGCTAGAGCACCGGAGCAGGTTCGGCAATAGTCGTGGTCTGTTTGCGCATTTCAGCCAGCGCTGCAATCATCTGCTCGCGCACAGCAGTGCGCATATCTCCGGAACTGCCCTTAAACACGCTCGCATCCACAGGCGGCAGCACCTTAATTCTGATGTGCTTTCGAAAGTTGAGTGTCGTACTTCCTTTCGGCAGAAGATCGAAGGTTCCATCGATCACTATCGGCACCACTTGCACTCCACAGTCCATAGCCAGTCGGAACGCACCATCTCTGAAGGCATGTATTTCGCCATCTTCAGAACGAGTGCCTTCCGGAAACAGCGCAATGGAGCAGCCCTTTTTAAGCCAGGTTCGACAAACATCCATCATTTCGCGAATACTTTTGATATCGCCACGGCGCAGAAGCACATCTTGATTTAGTCCCATGTTCCAGCCGACGAAAGGCACTTTAAAAATGGATTCTTTGGATACCCACTTAAATCTTCTGTGTAATCCATAGATGACCAGAATATCTGCGAGCGATTGATGATTAGCTATCAGGACGTATGTTTTATCCGGTCTAATATTGTCGACACCTTCATACGAAAGCTTCCAGAAAGGATTAAGCTGAAAATAGTGGTATCCCCACCAGCATGAAAAGGCATGACAAGCCTTTCTTAGTGGATCAAACGGTGCCGTAAGCAGACAAATCATTGCGCACACGGAGTAGAGTACCGCGCATGAAGCGAAGAAATAAATCGAGAAAAGTACTGACAAAAATTTGTTCATCGGTCCATTCTTCAAGGCTGGCCATAGTCTACAGAAAGTATATCGGTACAGTCCAGTTTTTAATGTTGCAATAACAACACTTAGAAAAGTGGATGGTCACGTGGTTGTCGCAAGCTCGCTGGTGATAATCCTGGTCGTCTGAAATTGTGTTCGATCGAACACGTCACGCGCGGAAACCAGCTCGATAATCATAAGGCATAGCAGAACGCGCTATGAAAGAGAACACTCTAGCGAACACACTATGAAAGAGAACGCGCTCTGAAAACGAGAACGCACATTTGAAAAGGAGAACGCACTATCAGGAAAACTGATAGTGCGTCTCGTTCGCGATAAACCTTTAGAATCAAGCTGGGGCTTGCTCGTCTGCTGCGTCTCTCTCATCTCTCCCGGTCTTCTGGACCAACGGAGACTTCGAATTAGCGTCGTGACAGACTATGGTTGATTGAAGTAAACAGCGACGGTGCAATCGAAACCATCGTCCGAGTGGCAATAACACCAAGCGAAATTGCTAACGACACAAGCATCCAGGTAGGCTTCGGTTCAGCATTGAATGACGAAAGCGCTCTCAGTGAGCTGTAGAACAGCAGCGAGCAGAGCGGCACAAGTGCGCCAATCGCAAAACTGAAATTCTTGTCTTGAACAGGCATTCTGCGCAGATGCTGAATCAAACCGAATCCGAAACAGGCTGAGAGAGCAGCTAGACTGGCGATGAAGGAAACATCAGAGAAATGACCTTTCAGCGTTGCGAATGACATGAAGAAAAATCCGCAAAGAAAACCACATGAAGCATCCACTACATTTTGAACACGCTGACTGGTCATATATCCTCCAAAAAAAATCACTTCCAATGGAGTGATAACGGAGGGGCAATTTTTATTAGGAGCGAATTCTATTTCTTAGTAGCAACTAATCTATAACCGATCGGAAGAATCCTCTCTTCCACGCACAGGCGCTCTTCGTTGCCAAAAATTGCCCACTCCACATCGGTCGTATCGACTCCCGGCAGCAAATCCGAGACCAAATATCTGTACAGGTAGGGCACATAATCTTCCTTTTCAATTGAAAAATGCTCGGAGATCGCCGCGAGCATCTCCGCGCCCGTCGCCACATGATGCTTTTCAAGATGATGATGACGCCACCAGGTCATGGGATCGGCACAAGGGTCGAACGAATGGATAAACGAGTGAGAAGACAGCAGCCCCGCAGCAACCAATTCTGCTCTGGCACGGAAAAAGAACTCAACTGTTGCGGCATCAGCTTTCTCCACCGCAAAGTCCTCGAGAATTAACAGCCCTGAGGGTTTAAGCAACTTTGCAGCCTTTGAAACCGCCCCTGCCAGAGGTTGAATATGATGCAATGACCGGGTGAACAAGACGATATCGAACTTTTCCGCGCCTTCAGGATACTCAAGGAAGTTCACCAGTAGGGCTTCAACGCCCTTTTGCGCGGCAGTTAGAACAGCCCTCTCATCTTTGTCGATTGCCGTCACAATGAGCTTTTGACTCAGCGAGAGGGCAAGCGCACCCTCTCCACAGCCGACCTCCAACAAGGTCAAATCGCTCGAACCAGTGTACGGCGCGAGAAAATCTAGAGTTTGAATCGTTTCGACAGTCATGCGGTCTGATAAAAAGTAACCCGATGCGTCTTATTGTTGCAGGTTGGGCATAAGGCAGTATCAGGACTTTACGAGGGATATGACGTGGCTGACGAACAAGCAACCGCAAAGAAGGATTCCAGCTTCGATAACGCCTGGTTCAGCCGCACTCCCGCAGCGGCGGAGCCCAGTTCGCAAAAGAAGCTTTCACCGGTGCAGAAAAATATCGAAGAGATCAAGCAATACGCGTACGACGCATTCGACCGGCTCGACGTCAACAAGAATGGATTCATCGAAATGGACGAGCTTGCGGCACATCTCAATAATCCCGATGTTCCAATGCGAGAAAAGTCATTTATCTCCTTTTTGATCAACAATCATGATGACATTGAGAAAGCATGCGCTGAAGGCGACCACTCAAGCGCCGGCATCTCACGTCTGGACATTGAGTTCTACTTTCGTTTGGTGATCAGTCAACTCTCTTGATGCGCGAAGCGAGTCATGGCCAAAAAACCTACTGAAGATGACGAAATTTCATTTCAGCCAGATTCAGAAATAGCAACTGAAGAAGAGCTCAGCGCGGGCGGCATCAACATGTCGCCCGTCAAACGCAGTTTTCACTTTAAACGAGCAATTGACCTGTTGCCGCCGCCAATTGGCAACAGCTTCAAAATTATGCAGACAAGCGAAATAAATGCTCGCCAAATCATAGAGGAATGGGCGACCAGCGCACTTACCGGATGCGTGATCTCTTCCAATGATGCACACAAAACCCGCTCGGGATTGCTTCTATATCAGGGACGAGCCGTCGGGTGCATCTACGCCACCAAAACGATGCCATTGACGCAGCCGACAGAAGAAGCAATCAAGCTGGTTGTGCGCGATTTACACTATCCAAATGGCACCATCAAGGTGTATCCGCTGCACGAGACCACGGTACTGCCGATGTCGGCTCTGTTTCTTGGATACCCGGTGTTCAGGACGGACGATATGAGTGCCGCGGAATACGTAGAATTTATTTGCAAATGGTTGAAAACCCGTGCCCAGACTGCATGTCTAGCCATCAGCCTGAGGGAAAGTTTCTCCACATGCCTGGCATTCATTCACCAGGGCGTATTCTCATGCGCTTTCTATGTGGAAGATCAAGAGGTTGTTCGCGATCAAAAATTTGTCATGGAATTGCTACGAAATGAGCCAAGCGCTGATGTCGAAGCCAGCATATTGCCGCCGGAGCTGGGCGTTACCGAGCCCTTCGGGTACAAGATTCTGGAAGAATAAGCTCAAAAAGGTTATTGTTTAGTAGCCGATTCGAAGCATTTAGCAGCAGACGATTCGACAGGAAGGAATCGATGCGTCGATCCAATTCGCCGAATCACAAATTCGATGCCGCAGCCGATTCGACAAGCACGATTCGATGCCGCGACCGACTCGACAAGCAGGCGTGGTAACCGGATCGACAATCAATAGGGGTGACTATATGCGTTTGTCCGCTTTGTTAACTATGGTGGCACTTACATTCGGTATGTTGCAACCAGCTGCCACGGCGTCAGCGAATGCCGGGGGCGTGCAAGCAGCGACAAACGTCGTATCGAATGCAGATGGCGAAAATGCGCTTGAGACCGGAGACTATCCAAGAGCACAGAAAGCCTTCTCGAGCGCGCTTGCCACCGGTAGCAGCAATGCAGAAACAGAAGGATATCTCAGGCTTGGTCTTGGAGAAGCTTTACTGTGGCAGGGTTCACTATCTGACGCTGGAAAGCAGTTCGACAAAGCCAAATCACTTTTGAAAAATGCCGATCAGAAATTGCAAGCGCGACTGCTGGACGACTACGCCTACTACTATCAAACGCAAGGCAAGATGGACAAAGCGCTTGACTCAATGACGGAGGCATTAGCATTGCAGCAAGCCAATGCAGCCAACGAGCCCGCCGTCTATGTCGCTGCGGCCATGCACCTCGTCAACTTGCTGGACCGCAATGGTCAACTGGACAAAGCAGAAAAGATAGGCACACAGGCACTAGCCTTCCAGACCGAAAAGTACGGCGCCGACAGTTTGATGGCAGCGAATCTCAACGATCAACTGGGGGTCATCTATCGAAAGCAGGGGAAACAAGAACAATCAAAAAGGTGTTTTGAGTCTTCCCTTCAGGTCAAACTCAATTACAACGCAGTCAGCAAACAGTATGCACCGCAACCGTACTGGGACAAAGTGCAATTCAGATTTTTAGACGGCTCACCTAATTGCTTGCGCAAATTTATCGATGGCAACGAGCTGGAGATCACCACCGCCAATGGTGTCACTGTCGGCGCCGCTATTGCAGCCAACTCGACGACATTTGCCAAGTATGCACAATTGAATATCAAAATCCGCAATGATACGGACAAGCCGATTCAGTTTCTCGGGCAGCCACCACAGCTGGTCACGCTGACTCCGAAGATTTACTTTGCACACTTGCTCGACCCTACCACCCTGGCGCAAACCGTTGAGAAATCAGGAAATAAGAAAGCGAAGTGGATTCGCTTCTGGGGCGAAAACGCCACTCAGACAATGACTTCGACGATGATTGGCAATGGCGGCATGTGGGGCTACCAGCCCATCTACAGCTACGGTGGCGCGATGCCGTACATCAGTCGTAACGGCAACATGACCACGATGATGACGCAAGTTCCTGACTACGCGGCTCAAGCTAGAGCACTGCAAAAAGCTGCCGACGTTACCGAGAAATCGCAGCAGACAGCCTTCAATATCAGGAGCAGCAGCCTCGGTGCAACCACAATCGCGCCCGGTCAAACGATTGAGGGCTCACTCTACTGGGACGTGCCCAATTTCAAGAATGGCATACTCGACCTGACTGTCGGTCAGGCGCTCTTTGAGTTCGAGTTTCCTCCACGCTAAATTAATCCTGCGGACCACTTATCTGCCACTCAGCAGGGGTATATCTCCTACTGGGAACCCGGATGCGAGGGAACAGTCATGGCACGTTTAGACCGTAGAGAAAAAGTTGCTCTAGACCAGGCCTACGAGTTTTACAAAAGCACAATCGGCAGTAACGAAGCGTTCACGCTTCATTCCTTAGTCAATAGTTTGAAGACAGTGTCGGTAGCTGTTTCAGCCTCGAACGATGGGCACCTGACGCTCACCACCCGGCTCTGGATGCGCATCAAGCAAGCGCTTTTCGACAAGCTACTGACCACACATCCGGCATACGTGATCATTTACGACGGCAGCAATGCGCCGATCGAGCCCAAGCAACATATACCTGACGACGGCACGATTGAGATTCATCCACATGGATTGCGCCGAGATGACGACAGATTTTCGATAGAACTCAAACATCTGCACCCGGTAACGAGAAAGCACATTCAAAAAGTCTGGATCGAACGAGGACCAGACACAAAAAGCGACGATTTCTCAAACTACGAATGTGACGGCGACGTCTGCATGCCGAAACTCTTTCTGATTGGCGACGAAGTTCTACAGAAAGAAGCGAGCAACGGCAAAAAGGAAGCCTACAGCCAGTGGTGGGATTTGTATTGGCAGTCATACTGCACGCCCGACCGAAGAGAAAAGCAACAATTGACTCGCCGAATGAACTCGCTCGAAGCCGTTTGGGGCAATCTCTACTACTAGTCATCAGACGCGCCAGTTAACATGGCGTCTAGCTCCCAGTCCCGCGAAATCTGATGGACACGGCTATACAACAACACGACAACGGTTGAGCTTGTCGCTGATATCGCACAATTTGCCATCAGGCGGCGCACCAGTCCAAGTTTTTGAAGTTTTACAATCAAACTCCACTAATTCTGCACGCTCCAGAGTGTATATACTTGCTCGGTGACGATTGTAAAAACGTCAACGCCGCCCTGGTCGTACATCTGACAACCTTAAGTACCTGTCAAGTGACACCAAGCGCTGCGGCAGTTATGCTTTAGAGAACTATGCAAGGAATGCGACAGTCCTCGTTATTATGATTTAATAGGCTGAGACTGCTGGCCATTCAGGCTATTGAGAAAAAAGACCAGGCCAGAACAAGCTGAATTTAGCTGATACGGACCGAGACCAGACCGAGACTAGAAAGACCGAAGAGATGTTGAGCAAATTTGAGTCGTTGCAAGAGGAAGCTACCGCAAAAATTCTGAACATGACGAATGCAAACTACGATGCACCCAATAAATTGGCCAAGGCGATGAAAGCTCTGAGCACAGTCGCGTGTACGTTTGCGCTCATTTTGTCCCTAGTCCCGTCTCCTGCAAGTGCCGATCCAACTATTCCGGTCCCACTAAATTCAGTGGCATTTACGCGTTTACCAACGACACCAACTACGGTGCCAGTCTATTACATTACCAATCGACAAAAAAGTTCTGGCAAGAACCCTGAATACACAAATGACAAATCGGAAACACTGAGCTACGGCTCCCGAGAAATCACGCTGTCATCAACAAAATCTCAAAAAGTAAAGTACGAAAGCGAGACGCCGCCAGCAGATCTGCCGCAAGATAGCTTCTGGGAACAAGTAGCAAATTCGCAAAAGTTACGACACACCAAGAAGGTCGTCCTCTATGTGCATGGATACGACATGAACATCGACGTCTCTAGCCGGGTTGCAGCCCGGATGTCTGGTGAGCTCAAACTGCCTGTGATTATGTACTCATGGCCTTCGCGACGCAACCCGCTTACTTACGCCGCGGATGAGAACATGGCTGAATGGGCATCGTTCAAATTGACTGAGATCTTGCAAGATCTCAGTACACGCTACGGAAAAGAAAACATCATTCTGGTCGGACACAGCATGGGATGCCGGATGCTCTGCTGGTCTCTGCAACAGGCAAAAGCTTCAGGTTCGGATGTGCCCGAAAAATTCGACCATATATTCCTGTGCTCGCCGGACATCGACTTTGAAGTCTTCAAAAAGTATTCGGATCTGTTTGTGAAATGCTCGAATGACACACGCATTTTCGCTTCGTATCGCGATTATCGCCTGCTGCTGTCAAAGATGCTGCATGGCGGCATAAGACTTGGCATGATGAACGGCGCGTTCCGTCACAAGGAACAACCGCAGATCCCTGGAATCGAGACTATCGATTACACCGAAGATGATCCGACATTCTTTGGACACGCAATTCCGTTCAACTTGCTGTATCTAGCTATTCAACCTTCTGGTCAACCGAAAGTATCTAACTCCCGTACCGACTAGGTCTAGATACGCTGGCCGCGATCGTGACCGTGCGACGCTTACATAGGTGCCGTCAGCACCCATTTGTATCAAACGCGCATGTTTACAGCGTTCCAGGCGCTCACAAATACGAAAGACATGCCGACATAGCCCGAAACCTTTGCCAGCCATTCGATTCAGGGTGGCGTATCCTGTTATCCCCTTACTTCAAGGTAATTAATTACATGACAAACGATGCCCACCAGTTGGCACTCCATACGCACGGAATTAATTACATCGGAGTAAGGCCCTGCCAAGATCTACATCCATAGAAAGGGTGGCGACTTACGTTACTCCAAGCAAGGTGGCGACTCAGTGACCGGGCTCAGTGACCTGCTCAGTGACCGTGCTCACACTTACAAAGCTGACGGTTGAATAAGTGACTGATTACCAGAACCAGATTACCGACTGTTATGAGTGGCAACTCTGCCGCTTCACTCAGGCCGACTACATAACCGAACGTGGCAATGAGCACGAGCGTCAGGCCAACTATAAGGCCAGCCAATACAGCCGGCTTGTGGTGCTTCATATAGCCAGGCAGAATTGCTAACAATCCAAACATGACGACGAAGCCAGCCAGCGCCTGGTGCGCTCCGTGTCCTTCTAAGAACTGCAAACCCAAAACAGGTAGGAACGCAACCACCATAGGCATTGCGAGACAATGGATGAGGCAGAGGGTTGAAGCGAAGATACCTAGCGCATCCATCGACACGATAGTCTGGCGGGTATTATGCTCCCGCCTGTGCTCCGGTTCTATGACAATTACGTGGTCGTGAGCATGCCCGTGATCGTGAGCATGTCCGTGGTCGTGAGCATGTCCGTGGTCGTGAGCATGCCCGTGCTGGTGACCATGTTCATGGTCTGATTCATGCGGCTCATGCATATGCGACTCCTGAGATTGCTCACGGGTGAGTGCGTAGCTGTTCTCACAAGCAATCGCTTGGCTGTGCGCCCGCACTGACTCGTGCTGGTGCTCGTCTACTTCCCTGGTTACTTTCTCCAAGGTGGCTCCGGCTTTTCCTAACATATCTCTATTATACAGCCCAAACGGAAACGGTTTTCATTTTACCACGAGGCAAGTCAAGAGAATTTGAAGTTATGCTCATCTCGACACAATTTTCCATGCTTGCACAACAAGCAGTTTACATCGAAGCTTACAGGAAGGGATGCACCGTATCTGGTGCACCCCTTCAACAAACTAACGACAGCCAAGTTGCGACTTACCAATCCAAGACGTACGCAAATACAAGCGGAGCTACGATCGTGAAGTCGGATTCAATAACGAATCGTGGAGTGTCGAGATCCAATTTGCCCCATGTGATCTTTTCATTCGGAACAGCGCCACTATAAGATCCGTATGAAGTTGTACTATCTGAAATCTGGCAGAAGTAAGCCCAGAATGGGGTTTCTTCTTCCAAATCCTGACGAATCATTGGCACAACGCAAATCGGGAAGTCACCGGCGATGCCACCACCAAGCTGGAAGAAACCAACAGGCGAGTCTGGTGCAGTAGCCTTGTACCAGTCCGCAAGCGTCTTCATGGCTTCGAGCCCACTGCGCACAGTGTGTATGTTCTTGATGTCACCGCGGATGACGTGAGATACAAATATATTTCCGAGGGTGGAGTCTTCCCATCCTGGAGTCCAGATTGGCAGATTCTTCTCAGCAGCTGCAATCAACCACGAATCTTTGGGGTCAATCTGATAGTGCTTCTCGATCATCTTCTTGTTGATCAACTGATACATGAATTCATATGGGAAATATGACTCACCCTTTTGATCAGCGGCTTTCCAAAGCTGCAAGACTTCTTTCTCGATCTTGCGAATAGCTTCGTCTTCGGGAATACAGGTGTCAGTGACGCGATTCAGTCCTTTGTCTGCAAGCGCCACTTCCTCTTCCGATGAGAGGTGACGGTAATTCGGTAGGCGTACATAGTTATTGTGTGCAACCAGATTGAAGATATCTTCCTCTAGATTGGCTCCGGTACAGCAAATGCCGTGAATTTTGTCCTGCCGAATCATCTCAGCAAGCGACAAACCCAGCTCGGCAGTGCTGGTTGCGCCAGCTAGAGTCATAAACATTTTGCCGCCGGTTTGCAGATGTTTGACGTATGCTTCGGCCGCATCTACAACAACAGCTGCGTTAAAGTGGCGAAAGTGCCGTGTGATAAAAGCCTTCACGCTTGTTTGTTTTTCTGTCTTAACGCTCATCTTTCCCCTCGAAATCCTGGTCTGCCGCACGAAATGGACATGCTATACCATCTGAGCCCAATATTGCGTCCATGCCAAGCTTTTCTTTACCTCGTGCTCCAAATCGGCGGATCTCCTCAGTCCGTAAGACAAAATCAATTGCAATCAACCTCTTCAAAGAAACGCTTGCATAGCGAGATCTTTCGTAACCGGAGATGACTTGCCTCGTTTGCCCGCACGCCTTTGCGAGGTCATATTGTGACCAGCCAACTCTAATTCGGCGTTCGATCAGTCTAGTGGGAATATCAATAAGCGCTTGCGTAAAGCTTGCAGACATATTTTGGACAACCGCGCTACGGTCAACGACCCGATAGTAAGCCCGTACTTGATTTGTTAATTCGGCAATTCTTATTTCAAGACGATCGATTTCGATCTCGGCAGCTGCCGCCTTATAAGGGTCAGCGACCCGCCTGCGCATAAGGTCGCACCTGGATTTGAGCATGGCGATGCGCGCATTTGCTCGAGCGTACTCCAACTCATTCAAAATCATGTGCTGCCCTCCTCAACTTGGTTCAAGAAGTAATACGTAACAAGAGTCAAAAAAGTTCAGCGTTACAATTTTCCCCGGTTCAGGAATCAGTATTCAGAGGCGATGATGAAGGCGAATTAGGCAGGCAAGCAGCCGCCACTTGACTAACCGAGTGCTACTCCTTACCAACGGCTTATGGACGGACTCACAGACGGGCTTATCGACGGGCTTACCGAGTTACTATCCCAGAACCCACGAATTGCCAGAAAGGTCACGTGTCACGTGTTTCAATTCGCAATTGCTGATGCTACCGCCGGGGAGTGACAGAATCCTTGCAATACCGTGCCAGACGCCGCCGTGTGCGACGATCAGCACCGGTCCGGGATGCCCAAGCGCCTTTTTCAGACCGACTGCAATCCGCTCTCCAAATTCGAGCTGACTTTCGCCATTTGGCGGATTTGCCTCAGGATGAAATAGATTCGGCAATTCGCTCCAGCTGCGGCGCTCCCAGTCTCCGAGATGCCATTCGCGCAACTCATGAATCTCTACAACAGGTGCATTTATGATCTTTCGTAGGGCATCTGCTGTTTGCATGGCTCTGCGCATGGGGCTCACGCAAATTGTTTGAACTTCCAAACACGATTTGATGTGCTCACTTTCTGCTAGTTCTCTAGCCTGCGCCAAACCTGTCTCGTTCAAATCGATGTCCCAACCAGCTCCAGCCGCAAGATTACCGGAGTTTGCATCAGTCTGTCCGTGACGAACGAAAAAAAATCGCTGTGCTAAATAGGTCATGCCTTATAGTTGCCGTATCGTTGAATTAAAGCCTTCGCAGCTTCCTCAACCGGCTTACCTTCAGTTAAATGCTCAAATTCAAGCTTAGGATCCAATTTTTTCAGGGCATCATACGCCTTGTTGCGAACGGCCGGATTGGGGTGAGCTTGCGATACCACATACAGTGGCGGAATACTTATCGCACGATGCTCTTTGACCAACTGGTCAATCGTTATCGAAATTGCTTCGTAGTCCTCAGCTTTAAGTCCGTCCAGGGTCATTTTGAACGTCATGGCATCGAGTTTGGCGAAGAATCCCTTGGCTGCGCCCTGCAACATGTCCTCGACCATCTTCAATCCGGATATCAACTCAGACACAGCGAAAACCTCGCCAACTATACGAACAACAATCTTAGCGGAAATGCACTTCACACCGCAACAAAAACGCCCGGATGTCCGGGCGCTTTGCTTGTTGGGTCCGGGCAGTGGAAGGTTGCCCGAACTAGTAAAACTTTATAGGCAGTTAAAATCACGTGTAAGCTGTTCCGGGATTCCAACTACCTACTATTCAATTTTACACACCTTCCAATTTTTGTGAATTACCAGAAACGATTTAACGATTTAGTGTAAGAGCGTGCGGCAATTAAGTGTTGAAAGAACGAAAGTGTCCTCCAACTGAGTTAATCCTTGTGGGTATTACTCTTTTTGCTCAGTGGTCTCGGATCCGTTTTTTGTACCGGGCTGCGCAGTGGTCGCAGCGCCAGTCTTTGTTTGGAGTTGTTGGTCAGTGGTCGCAGCGCCAGTCTTTGTTTGGAGTTGTTGGTCAGTGGTCGCAGCGCCGGTCTTTGTTTGGAGCTGTTGATCAGTGGTTGCAGCGCCAGTCTTTTCCCCGAGTTGCTTAAATGTCTCAGCGCCAATCCTTTCCCCGAGTTGCTCAGCAGGCACCTTCACGCCGATTTCCTTGTTTGCTGCATCTGGCCTTTTGACAGTCCATGTGAGCGGAATGATCTCTTTGATTCCCAGCAACTTCTTAAATGGCTTGACGAAAGGAATGGGATTTTTTACACCGAATGTAAAAACATCGTCGCCATTGGAATTCTTGCAACGCGAAAACTCCTTGAGGACTATAGGAATTTCCAAAGCAGTATTCGGCACAGCTTCGATGCCAGTAATGTTACGCAAGACAGGATGCGAGTCAGCAACATCGACATCGAGAGAAATTTTCGAGAGCCGCACGCGTCTGAGCGGCAATTGACGATTGATTTTCTTTTCGCTCAAATCAATGTCTTCAATTTCGGGACCAGTGCGAATCACCTCCAGATGAGAACCACTTGCCTTGACGCCCACGAATTCATCAATTAGCGCACCAACTTCCGGACCGAATTTGAGCGCGACCTTGTCCCTCGCCTCCGAGAAATCACCAATTACGGTGGCGCCAAAATGAGTTTCACCGCCAGCCATGACCTTACTTCCATCCTCTTTCGTTAATTCGATATCGTTACCCTTCCGCTCGAGGCTCACTACCCCCTGGAGCAAGTCCTGAATTTCCTGGGGCACGGTCTTGTCTGTTACAGCCTCAATAAATTGCACGAAAGTCCTGTGGCGATCCAAAGTCGCGCTGCGCGGAGCCTCCGCTGGAACGGTCACAGAAGGAGTCGCAGCAGGAGAGGTAGCCGGGGAGGTTGCGGGGCCAGTCGTCTGGACGGTTGCGGGGGCAGTTGTCTGGACAGTCGCGGGGGCAGTTGTCTGGACAGTCGCGGGGGCAGTCGTCCGAACGGTCGCGGGGGCAGTTGTCTGGACAGTCGCGGGGGCAGTCGTCCGAACGGTCGCGGGGGCAGTTGTCTG